>JADHXV010000135.1 GCA_016782785.1 Planctomycetota bacterium
GCGCGGGCACCTTTCGAGCCGGCCGCGGAAGCGGCCGGACACGTGGGGCCGGCGGGGAATGTCCGGACTGTGCGCTTGACGCCGCCCCATTCGGCCGAAACTTCCGCCGCCCGCGGGGTTCGTACTGACACGCATCCATCTCCGGCAGGAGGCACACGCATGGCAGGCAGCGGCCACAGGATGACACGGCGCGGCTTTCTCGCAGGCTCGGCAGCCACGGCCGCAGGGCTGGCGGTTGTCCCCCGGCACGTGCTGGGCGGACAGGGGAACGTCCCGCCCAGCGAGACATTCGGGGCGGCCCTTATCGGCTGCGGCGGTCGCGGCGGCGGCACGTTCAGCGACCTCAAGGGCAAGCACGGCCTCGAGACCCGCGCCCTGGCCATGTGCGACGTCCACGAGGGCCGCCTGGAAGCGGCCATGAAGCGAGCCGGGTCCTCCTGCGAGGGGTACCAGGATTTCCGGCGCGTGGTTGAGCGGCGCGACATCGAGGTCATCGCCATCGCCACGCCGCCCCACTGGCACGCCCTCATCTCCATCGCCTGCATGGAGGCCGGCAAGGACGTCGTCTGCGAGAAGCCGATGACCCGAGTCATCGCCGAGGGCCGGGCCGTCGTCGAGGCCGAGCGGCGCTACGGCCGCATCTTCCAGGTGGGCACCTACGGCCGGTTCGGCATGAGCCGAAGCGAGCATAACCAGCAGATCCGCAAACTCATGCTCAGCGGCCTCCTGAAGCCGTGCCAGGGCCGGTACTTCAGCCGCGGCGGCCTCAAGGTGAAGGAATGGAGCGGCCGGCTCGACCTCGCGCCGCAGCCCGTCCCCGACGGGCTCGACTGGGACATGTACTGCGGCCCGTCGCCCCTGAAGCCGTACACGCCCCTCCGGCATGGCGGCACGCACCGCTGGTTCTGGGACTACGAGGGCGGCGGCCTGGCCGACATGGGCCAGCACAAACTCGACCCCATCACGTACCTGTTCGGGAAGGACGGCACGGCCCCGGTCGAGATCGAGGCCCACGCCCCGCCGGCCCACCCCGAGGTCACCGGCATGTGGGGATGGATCAAGTTCACCTATGCCGATGGCTTCCAGATGGTCCTGGAGAGCGGCGAATGGGGCGAGCCCACCGGCCTCAGCAGCCAG
This sequence comes from Planctomycetota bacterium, assembly GCA_016782785.1. Classification (GTDB taxonomy): domain Bacteria; phylum Planctomycetota; class Phycisphaerae; order FEN-1346; family FEN-1346; genus BS750m-G62. The sequence continues at coordinate 1,138 of JADHXV010000135.1, forward strand.
GCCGTCGGCCCCGACACCCTCTCGCCCGAGGACCGAAAGAAGTTCGACGCCCTGCCCGACCCCGAGCCGTGCGTCGACTTCGGCGAGGCCGTGAAGACCCGCCGAAAGGCCGGCGGACACGCCGAGGCCGCCCATCGCACGGCCTGCCTCATGCACCTGGCCAACATCGCCATCCGCACCGGCCGGAAAATCCGCTTCGACCCAGAGAAGGAAATCGTCCTCGGCGACGACGAGGCCAACCGCCTGGCCTACCAGCCCATGCGGGCCCCCTGGCACCTGTAACCGGAATCGGAGACACTCGCCCAACGCTGTCATTCTGAGGAGCGGCGAAGCCGCGACGAAGAATCTCGCTGTGCGACGATCCCGCCAGCGGCCAACAGCGAGATGCTTCGCTCCGCTCACCATGACTGCTTTCTGGCACACGCGCATTTGGAGAGAGACCATGCCGACGCCGCAAGAACTCACGGCCATCCTGGACCGCATGCCCGACCTCGACAAGGGCGCCGCCGAAAGCGGCGGGAAACGCCCGAAGCCGTCCACCGGCAAACTGACCGGCCCGCCCTGGACCGAGGCCATCGCCGAGGTGTTTGACCCCGTCCTGGCCGGCGGCCGCGATGCCGTCGCCGGCCTCGTCGCCATGCTGAACGAGGTGGACGACGGCAAGGACTGGCGGGTCCGCTACACGCTGCACGGCCTGGCGGTCTACACGTGCCGGCCGGGCAAGGAGGACGAGCGGACCGCCGTCCGCGACGCCTTCCTGGCGGCCCTCGGGCAGGACCGGCCGACGCCCGTCAAGGCGTTCCTCGTCCGCGAACTCGCCACCGTCGGCGACAGGCGGGCCGTTGCCGCCGTCGCCGCGCTCCTCGCCGACCCGGACCTGGGCCTCGACGCCGCGGCCACGCTGGTGGCCATCGGCGACGGCGCGGCCGAGGCGTTCCGCGCAGCCCTCGGCAAGGCCGCGGGACGCAACCGGCTTCAGGTGCTCCAGGCCCTCGGTCGGCTGAAAGACGCCGCCGCGGCGCCGGCCCTCATGGAAGCGGCCGGCGACGCCGACGCGGAGGTCTGCCTGGAGGCCGTCTGGGCGCTCGCCCGCCTCGGCCATGCCCCCGCCGCCGACGCTTGCCTCAAGGCCCTCGAAAAGGGCGGCTGGGAACGCATCAAGGCCGCCCAGGCGTGCCTGCTTCTGGCCGAGACCCTCGCCGCCGCCGGCAAAAAGGCCGACGCCAAGGCCGTCTACCAGCGCCTCCGCGACGCCTGCACGCACGACCAGGAGGCGTACCTGCGCGAGGCCTGCGACCGCGGCCTGGCGGGCGTGGGCTGATCGGCAATCGAGCCTGGCGAACGTGCGCGCGGCGGGCAGTCCTGCCCGCCGCGTTCGATGCGCGGTGCCCAAGACTGGGCACCGCGCGAGCCGTCCCGGAGTTCTCCCTGGTCGTCGGCGTCCCTCTCGCGTATAAGTAAATGCGTGCGGAGCGGACTTCCTTCCAAAGGGGGAACCATGCGGGCACACGTGCGCCGGGTCCTTGGACTGGCCGTGCTTCTCGCCGTCGCCGCGGGGCCAGTGCGCGGCATGGTCAGCGTCAGCGATTTCCCTCACGTAGTCCAGCACGCCGACGTCATTGTCCGAGCCAAAGTGATCCGGTGGGACGAGGTGCCCTGGCCGGAGGCAAGCGACGAGGCCCTCTTCCGCAAGAAGGAGGGCCTCAAGCCGGTGGCACGCGTCCAGGTCCTGGAGGTCCGGAAGGTTCTGGCCGGCCAATGCGCCGAGCGCATCGTCATGGAACCGTTCTGGCGCGACTCCCTTCAGCCCGGCCAGGAGGCCTACCTGTGCCTGCGCCGGTCGCCGCGGCTGCCGGGGGCCTACGAGGCCATGAACCTCGGCCTGTTGGCTTTGCCCGTGTTGGAGGACGGTCGCGTCGCGGTGCCGAAGCGCGTCCATTATCCCGACGGCGCCGAGCGGCTGCTCGAGCCCGACTCGGTCGAGACGGCCGAGAACGTCGAGGCCGCCCTCCGGTACTATCGCGGGCCGGACATGGACGTCCGGCCGCTCAAGGACGCCTTCGCCGTTGACGAGCCGCTCGCGCTGGACGTAACGCTGACGAACCGCACGTCCCGGCCCATGGCCCTGGCGCTGGACCGCGGCCGGGCGCTCCGCATCCGCTTCGGCCTCGGTCTGTGGGATGGCCAGGGACGCTCCGTGCTGATCAGCCAGACGCTCGTCACGCGCGAACTCATGATGGACGACTCGGAGTTCGAGCCGCTGCGCGAGACGGTTCGCCTGGACGTCGGCGAATCGGTCCGGCGGACCGTGGAGTTTCCCCTGCCGCCGGCCCAGTTCGCCTTTTCGCCGGAGCGGGCGCGGACGGCCACGCTCACCTACCGTTCCCGCGCCCAGGAGGGCGAGTGGTACGGCGGGCAGTTCGCCGAGTGCCCCGTCCGCCTTCGCTGCGCCGACGGCGCCTGGATGGACACGCTTGCCCAGCCGACCGACGGCCTGGCGGTCACCCTGCACGTCTACAGCGTCTGGGGACCCGCCCGCAGCACGGTCGGCACGCCGCGCGACGTGTGGATGGAGGCGATGTTCGCGCGGCCGGAGCCCGGCCCGATCCTCCGCAGCCGGATGACGGGGGGATTCTCATACAGCCCTCTGGACGTGCCGCCTGCCGCGCGGGCCGCCCTGGCCGCCCGTCTGGACGTGCGTCTCGGCGACCGGGTCCTGGCCCGCCCGGCGCTGGCCCCCGGCGGCCTCGAAACCCTTCTCGCCCCCGTCCGGCCCGGGCAGGACGCGCGCGTCCAGCACTGGAACTTGGCGGAGACTGTCGACTTCTCCGAGCCCGGCCTGTACCGCGTCCGGCTGGTCGTACCCGACGGCGACGCCGCGGCCCGGAGCAACGAGGTGCTGGTCCACATCCCCCGCGCCGAGGGCGACGCGCCGAAGGAGGCGCCGTGATGCCACGCTTAAGACATCTGGCCTGCATCGTCCTGGCCGGGCTGGCAGCAGGCGGGGGCCTGTTGACGGTCCTGGCCCTGCCGGTTGCGGCGGACGGGCCGAGGCTGATCGCCTATGAGCCCTTTCAGAACGCCGAGACGGTCGTCCGGGCCGTCGCCGGCGAGACCAAGCCCGTTCAGGCCCAGCCCGTGGACGGCGGGACGCCCCGGCCCATCACCGTCACCACGTTCACTGTGGAGAAGGTGCTGGCCGGCGCGTGCCCGGACCGCGTGCAGGTTCTCCCCGGCAAGCATCCCGGCTACCGCGCGGGGACGGCCTATGTGCTGTGCCTTGTCCCTTCGCCATACGAGGATGTGTGGCAGGGCCTGTACGAGGGCCAAGCGTCCATCCGCATCGAGGACGGCCGGTGCATCCTGCCCGAGTTCTACTGGATTCGGGACGATCTGCGGCCGCTCCTGGGCGACTTCTCGGTCGAGGCGATGGAGCGGGCCGTCCGCCGGTTCCGCGGGCCGGCCATGACCGTTCGCCCGCTCCAGGACGCCTTCCGGTGCGACGAGCCGCTCGGCTTCGCGGTCACGCTGACGAACCCGTGGCCGGAGGCGATGACGCTCGTCCTGCCGGCCGGCGAGGCGTTCGGCCGACACGTCACGCTCCGGCTCGCCGACGCCGGCGGCTTCAACGCGCTCACCAGGGCCTGGCATTCGCCGGCGTACGGGGCGATGCCCCCTCCGCCTGACGAGCCGGCCGACGCCAAGATCACGCTGGCGCCGGGCGAGTCGGTCACGCGCGAGGTCCGGTTCCGCGTGCTCCTTGCGGAGTTCCGGCAGGACCCGCAGCGGGTGCAGTCGGCCGTCGTATGTTACAGCGGCTCCGGAGACTGGCGCGGCCGGCAGTACGCCCGGTGCCCGGTCCGCCTGACGTGCCCGTACCGCCGCTGGGCCGGTGACCTGGCCCGGCCCGCCCCCGCCTGGGCCGTCCACCTTGGCGGCCCATACTGGGATGGAGACGCCCGCTGGAGGACCGTGGCGAACCGCGACGACGTGCCCGTGTACGTCGTCCTGGAGCGCGGCTGGGTGCACCAGCCGGGCCGGGTGAGGGGGTACACCTCCTGGAGCCAGTGGCGCCCCCTTGCTGATGAGGCGAGCCGCGCGACCCTGGCGGCGTGTTTCCGGGTGACGCGCGGCGGCCAGGCGGTCGCGGGGCTGGCGCTGCAGCCCGACCGCGTCCGGGCCCTGCTGGACGGCCTCGACCCGGAGGCCCCCCGCCCCGTCATCTCGGACATCAACCTGGCACGATACTTCGATTTCTCGGAGCCGGGCCAATACGAAATCCGCCTCGTCCTGCCGTGCGAAGGCGGGCCGAGCCTGAGCCGGGTCCTGTATGTCTACGTCCCGGCGCCGACGGCCGGGGCGGATTGACCCGGCCCTGACCGCGCCATTCGCCCGTTTCGTTCTCCATCGCCACAGGTTATATTCGGGGGAGTCCCTGGCCCTTCGGAAGGCGATGCCCATGAAACGCCCCGCCCTTGTCGGGCTGCTCGGCGCGTGCCTTGGCCTGATGCACCCCATCGCCCCCACAGCCGGCGCCGCCGCCCCCGCGGCCACGGCGCCTGCCAAGCCATCGGCCGCGGCGCCGGCGGGGGAGGCGCGGGCGGTCGTCGAGTCGGCCCGCGACCTGCCGCTGGCCGCCGACGTGGACGTGGTCGTCGTGGGCGGCTCGACGGGGGCCGTGGCCGCCGCCATTGAGGCCGCCCGGGCCGGCGCCTCGGTCTTCCTGGCGGCCCCGCGTCCGTACCTGGGCGAGGACGTATGCGCCACGGCGCGGCTGTGGCTGGACGAGCCGGCGGCGGACGCCGACCCGCTGGTCGCTCGCCTCTTCGACGACCCGGCCACCGCCCCCGTCCCGCCGGCCGACGCACGGGCCCTGCCCTTCTCGTACTCCGTCAACCTCAAGGCCGCCGACCGCCACCCCGACACCAAGCGCGGCCGCCTGACCGACGGTGTGCTCGGACCGCCCGAGACCGACAGCGTCCAGTACGACGGCGACCCCACTATCACGTGCGACCTGGGCGAGGCGACCGAGGTGGCCGAGGTCCGGGCCGTCGTCTTCTACCGCGGCGGCGACTTCGGCATGGGCACGATGACGGTCGAGACCTCGGCCGACGGCAACGCCTGGCAGAAGGTCGGCGCCGTGGACGACCCGGACCAGACCGGCGCCGCCTTCCTGCCGCGCGTGGCGGTCGGCCGGCAGGTCCGCTACGTCCGGGTGCACCTCGCGCGCGAGCCCGGCACGAAGCGCATCCTCGTGGGCGAGGTGATGCTGCTCCGCCCCGGCGAACCGCCGGCCGCAGCGCGCTCCGCCCTCGGCCCCGTCCGGCCGATGCACGTCAAGCGCGTCCTGGACGAGGCGCTCCTGGAGGCCGGCGTCCGGTACCTCTTCGGCTGCGCGCCGACGGGCGTGCTGACCGACTCGGCCGGCAAACCGGCGGGCATCGTCATGGTCAACTGGTCGGGCCGCCAGGCGGTGCGGGCGAAGGTGGTCATCGACGCCACGCCGCGGGCGGCCGTGGCCCGGATGGCCGGCGCCGCCTTCGCCCCCTACCCCTCTGGGCCGCAGCGGTTCCAGCGGGTGGTCATCGGCGGGGCGGTCCATCACGGCGTGGGCATCGACGGCCGGGAGACGGGCCTCGCGATGCCGTCGAAGGACGGCCCGCAGCCGATTATCGCGTACGACCTGACCATCGCGATGGCCGACGGCTCGTGGCGGGCCTTCGCGGAGGCCGAACAGGCGGCCCGCGACCTCACGTTCGACCCGAAACAGGTCGATGCGTCGGAGCGGCTCTCGCAGGTGCCGCCCGATCCGATGCGGGCCCGGGCCGCGATGGACGGTCCGTGGCCGGGGGCCGAAGCGGCGGCCCTCGACGCCTTCCGCCCGGCGGGCGTGGATCGGATGTACGTCCTGGGCGGATGCGCGGGTGTGTCGCGCGCCGCGGCCGAGGCGCTCCTTCGTCCGCCGGCGCTCGTGGCGATGGGCCGGCGCCTCGGCAAGGTTGCTGCGGATGAGGCGAAGCGCGCGGCCCCGCTCGAAGGCGTCCGCCTGGCGGGCACGCCACCCGAATCCCCTGCCGCCGCAGGCGAGGTCCGCGAGGCGTTCCACGAGTTCCGCTTCCCCGTTGACGGCGGGCCGACGGTGCCGGCCGAGGCCCGGAGCCTGCCGGTCCTGGGCGAGTACGACGTGGTCGTGGTCGGGGGCGGGACGGCCGGGGCGCCCGCCGCCATCGCCGCCGCCCGCGCGGGCGCCAGGACGCTCCTGGTCGAGTACCTGCACGGCCTGGGCGGCGTGGGCACGCTAGGGATGATAACGAAATATTATCATGGGTATCGTGGCGGGTTCACGGCCGAGGTGGACGAAGGCGTCAAGGCCGTCGGGGCCCCCACGTGGGCCGTCGGCAAGCCCGAGTACTGGCGGCGGGCGTGCCGCGAGGCCGGGGCCGAGGTCTGGATCTGGTCCTTCGGCGCGGGCGCGCTCGTCGAGGCCGGCACGGTGCGCGGCGTGGTGGTCGTCACGCCCGAAGGCCGCGGCGTGGTGCTGGCCCGGGCCGTCGTCGACGCGACCGGCAACGCCGACATCGCCGCCGCCGCCGGCGCCGAAACCCGCACGACCACGGGTGAACATATGGGCATCCAGGGGACCGGCCTGCCGCCCATCGAACTCGGCGCCGATTACACCAACACCGACTACCTGTTCGCCGACGACACCGACGTGGTGGACCTGTGGCACCTGTTCGTGGTTGCCCGCGAGAAGTTCGCCGGCGCGTACGACCTGGGGCAACTCGTCGACACGCGCGAGCGGCGGCGGATCGTCGGCGACGTCACTATCACGCCCATGGATATGATGCTGGGCCGGACCTGGCCCGACACGGTCTCGGTCCACGTCTCGAACTTCGATTCGCACGGGTTCACGGTGCACCCGATGTTCCTGATTCGCCCGCCCGACCGCGACGACATCACCGTCCACGTGCCGCTGCGGGCCCTGGTGCCGAAGGGGCTGGAGAACATCCTCGTGACGGGCCTGGGCGCCAGCGCCGACCGCGACGCCATCCCCGTCATCCGCATGCAACCGTGCGTGCAGAACCAGGGCTACGCCGCCGGGCGGATTGCCGCCGAGGCCGCCCGCAGCGCCTCGACCGTCCGGCAGGTGGACCTGAAGACCGTCCAGCGGCACCTTGTCGAGACGGGGTGCCTGCCGAAAGAGGTCCTGGCGCACGAGGACTCATACCCCCTGCCCCGCGAGCGCGT
>JADHXV010000136.1 GCA_016782785.1 Planctomycetota bacterium
CGGCCGGACGGCTTCGTCAACCTGCCGCTGGTCGGCGAGATTGACGTCGTCGGCGAGAACCGGACCGGCCTCAAGCCCACCGAGATCGAAGAACGTATCAGGAAGGCGTGCGAGGGCTACTACGAGCGCGTCGACGCCACCGTCCAGGTGACCGGCTACAACTCGCAGAAGATCTTCGTATTCGGCCAGGTGGGCCGGCCCGGGCCGCAGGCGTGGACCGGTGCGAACACCGTCCTGGACGTGCTCGCCACCAGCCAGCCGACCACGCTGGCGTGGCCGGAACGGATTGTGCTGATCCGCTGCAAGGAGCCCACTCGCGGCGGCTATGATTTGGAGTTCAAGATGAAGGACCTCGAGCAGGCCGCCGAGAAGGCGCCCGAGGTGGGGACCGACATCGAATCGGCACCGACGGTGGAGGCCAAGCCGGCCCAGATCGACCCGAACTCCCAGCAACTGGCCTCTTCGCCGGAGGAGCCCAAACTGCAGGAGGCCTGGGTCCTCCGCGTCAACCTCACAAAGATGTACGAAAAGGGCGACCTCTCGAGGAACGTTTACCTCCGGCCCGACGACATCATCTACGTGCCCGCGAACCCCCTGGCCAAGGTCGGCCTGGCGATTCAGCAACTGCTGTTCCCGGTCCGGCCGGCGCTGGAGACCGTCACCTTGCCCTCCACCGCCGCGTACCAGATTAGCAGGCCCTACTAGCCCAAGGGCAGGATACAAAGCCATGGCTGAGAAACGCGACGTGAAGAAACGCATCAGCGCCCGGGACGTGCTGCGCGTGGCGTTCCGGTACCGCGGCCTGTTCGCGATCGGGACCGCGCTGTTCGCGGTCCCGGCGCTGGTGGCGATGCCGCATCTGCCCCAGTTCGAGAAGAAATACACGGGCACGGCCATCTTCGAGCAGCGGACCGACGCAGCCACCCAGACGGGCCGCCGCGAGGCCACCTCCTTCGAAGAGGCCATGAAACCGACGCTCATGCACGACCTGGCCGGCCGGAGCGCCATGGAGACGGCCATCGAGGAACTGGGCCTGACGCGCGGCCTGCCCCGCGGCGAGGACGGCCAACTGACCCGCGAGGGCCAGATGACCAAGCAGCAACTCGTCAAGGACCTCACGGAACAGGTCAAAGTCCGCCAGGACGTCAACACGCAAAATGTCAACCTGGTCTCGGTCAGTTTCACCGACGCGAATCCAGAACGGGCCCAGGAACTGCCCAACACGCTGGTCCGCGACTACATCACCCGAGCCAGCGACATCATCGTCAAGCGTCTGACCGACAGCCGCGACTTCCTCGAAGGACAAGTGGAAAACGCGGAGAAGAAACTGGGGGCGACCGTGACGGAGCGCAGCAACTTCGAAAGCCAGAACGGCGGCTTCCTGCCCGACAACCCCAGCGCCCTGCACGAGAAGATGCAGGAACTCAGCGCCGACATCGACAGCATCCGCCGGCAGAACACCGTCGCCAGCCAGAAACTCGAACGCATCCAGGCCGTGGCTGAGGAACAGAAGAAGGATACCGGCGAACCCATCCAGACCATCGTGGGGCCGAACCCCGAAATCGATCGGCTGAAGGAACAAAAGCGCAACTTCGAGGAACAACTCCAGAACGCCAGGACCATCAGCCATATGACCGACAAGCACCCCACGGTCGAGGCGCTGGTGGCGAAGATCACGAACATCGAGAATACGCTCGTCGAAACACCGGAGGAAGTGGAACTGCAGAAGATCTACGGTTCGAAGCAACAGGACGAGGCCATCACCATGGCCCTGGCGGCAGCCAAGGCCGAGGTCGACATGACCGAGAGCGAACTGGCACGGCTCCAGAATCGCCTCGACACCATCCAGAACTTGATCGGCAACTACGGGCCCGTCCGCCAGCGGTACATGGAACTGATAAGAAAGACGGCGGAAGCGGAGATCGAAAAGAAGAACTGGCAGGAGCGGTTCAGCGAGGTCGAGATGGCCCTCTCGGCCGAGGTTGCCAAACGCCGGACCCACCTGAACGCCGCCCAGTTGGCCCAGGAGCAGTTCGTGCCTTCCGAGCCAAAACTGAGCACCATGCTCGGCATGGCGCTGGTGGGAGGCCTAATGTTCGGCGGAGGCCTCGTGTTCCTTTCGAACCTGCTCGACCGGTCCGTGGCGGACCCGCGCGACGCCGAGGCCCACTTCGGCCTGCCGGTGTACGGCGTCATCGGCGAGATCGTCCCGCCGCCGACGCGGGCGTGGCGGAACGTCCGGCGGTTCGCCATCGAGCCGGTCGTGGGCCTGGTGCTCCTGGCGGGCATCGGCATCGCCGCCCTCAACGTCGCCCTCTGGCTCCAGAACCCCGTGGAGTACGCCCAGTGGACGGCGGCGCCCCTGGCGTACCTGGGCGAACTGGCCGGCAAGGTCTGGCCCGCGATTCGGCAGAAGTTCTGAGGGATGGGCATGTATCTCGAGTTCTACAACCTGCGCGAGTTCCCGTTCTCGATCGGGTGCGACGCCAAGTTCTTCTACGAAAGCGCCGCCCACGCCGAGGCCCTCGCCAACATGCAGTACACCATCCAGCACCGCAAGGGCATGGTCCTGGTGACGGGCGAGGTGGGGGCCGGCAAGACCTTCCTGGGCACGATGCTCGGCAGCCGGCTGGGCGTCGGCACGATGACCGTCTTCATGAACCACCCGCCCCAGTCCAGCAAGCAACTGCTGCGGGCCCTGGCCGGCAAGGCCGGGCTCGACGTCCCCGCCAGCGCCGACCGGCTGGCCCTCGTGGACCAACTGGAGGACTTCCTGGTCCGCCTGTATCGCCGAAGCCGGACGGCGGCCGTGATCGTCGACGAGGCCCAGGACCTGCCGGCGACGGCCCTCGAGGAACTGCGCCTGGTCTGGAACTGGGAACGCGACGGCCAGCGGCTGGTCCAGATCGTGCTCATAGGTCAGCCGGAACTGCGGACCCGCATCCTGGAACCGCGCTGGGAGCCGCTGCGCCAGCGGATCGTCCTCAGTTACCATCTGAGCCAGCTCTCGCCCGACGATACGGTCGCCTACATCGCGCACCGCCTGAAGATCGCGTCCGACGGCCGGTGCCTGGCCGACTTCACCGATGAGGCCGTCCGCCGCATCCACGATGCCGCCGACGGCATCCCGCGCATCATCAACGTCGTTTGCGACAACTGCCTGCTTACCGGTTACGCCAAGGGCGTGTACCGCATTTACACCGATATCGTCAGCGAGGTTCTGCGCGACATGACGTGCTGGAACCTCGGCACCAACCAAACGCTGCCGGCACGCAGCGTCTACCCGGACGGCAGATAAGGGGCCAGCCGTGGGCACCGTCTACGACGCCATGCGAAAACACGAACGCGAGGAGCCGGGCAAGGGGCCTCCCGACCCTGCCGCCTCGGCGCCCGATGCGCAGACGCAGACGCCGGACCCGCCAGAGGGCCGCCAGCCGTACCGGCCGCAGCTCAGCACGAACGGCTACGCGCCGGAACTGGTGGCCTACTGCAACCGCGGCGGCCGGCTGGCCGAAGAGTACCGGGCCCTCCGGACCAACCTTCTGGCCCAGTACGAGCACGACCGGTTCTGCACCCTCATCACCTCGGCCGAGGCCGGCGAGGGGAAGACCGTCACGTCCCTGAACCTGGGGTTCGTCCTGGCCGAACTGCCCGACCACCGGACGATCGTGGTCGACTGCGACCTCCACAAGGGCACCGTGCACCGGCTCCTGGGCATGCCGATGGAGCCCGGCCTGGCCGACGTCCTCCGCGGCCAAGCCACGCTCGAGGAGGTCATTCGCCCGACCACCTGCGAGAACCTCTTCGCGATTCCCTCCGGCAAGGTCGACCAGGACGAGGTGGGCCACCTGCTCAGCCGGCCGGAACTGGAAGAACTCATCCGGACGCTCCGGCGCGACTATGACTACGTGCTGCTTGATACGCCGCCCATCCGCGTGGCCGGCAGCCAGCGCCGCTACGGCCGGTCCATCAGTTACTCGACCGCCGGCATCCTTGGCCGGACCACCAGGGACGCCATCCTTGTCGTCCGCATGAACAAGACGCGGCGTGAGTCGATCGAGGCGGCCATCCGGCAACTGAACGCCGCGAACGTGCGGGCGGTCGGTGTCGTCCTGACGCACCAGCGGCACCACATCCCGGAGTTCCTGTACCGGATGTTCTGACCCCCGGACCACGCCGCTGGGCCGGACGGACGCCTGCCCGGGCTTGCCGCCGGCCGGGCCTGACGCACGGCAGTCGCAGCCCGGCAGACGGGAATCGGCCGGTGAGAACCCCGCATGAAACGCCTGCTGTTCATCGCACATCGCGTGCCGTATCCGCCCGACAAGGGCGAACGGGTCCGCGCGTTTCATGAGATCCGGGCGCTGGCCGACTCGTTCCGCGTCACCCTCGCCGCCCTGGCCCACCACGCCGACGACCTCCAGGCCGCCCGCCAACTCGAGCCGTGGTGCGAGCGCATCCTCGTGGCCCGCGCCGGCGGACCGCTGGGGCTGGCACGCGGGGCCCTCTCGCTGGCGGCTGGAGGGTCGGTCACCGAGGGCTACTTCCGCAGCCGGCGTCTGGCCCGGCAGCTGCGCGAGGCCGCCGGCGACGAGCCGTTCGACGTCGTCGTGGCGTACTCCTCCAGCACCCTGCCCTACGCCCTGGCCGTCCCCGCCCGGACGCGCGTGGCCGACCTCGTGGACGTCGACAGCGCCAAGTGGTCCGCCTATGCCCGCGAGGCCCGCTGGCCGACATCCTGGCTCTACCGGCGCGAGGCCCGCGGCGTTCGCCGACTCGAAGAACGCGCCCTGGAGGCCTGCGACGCCGTCGTCCTCGTGAGCCGGGCCGAGGCCGAGGCCCTCGGCGCGGCCGGCGAGAACGTCCTGCCCGTCGCCAACGGTGTGGACACAGCGTACTTCGCGCCGCCCGAGCGCGAGCCGGCGAGGCCGACGTCGCTCGTGTTCACGGGCACGATGGACTATCGGCCGAACATCGACGGGGTGTGCTGGTTCGTCAAGGAGGTCTGGCCCGACCTGAAGGCGGCCCGGCCGGAGGTGACGCTGACGATCGTGGGGCGCGACCCGGCCCCCGCCGTCATCCGCCTGGCCGAGACGCCCGGCGTCACGGTGACCGGCTCGGTGCCCGATGTCCGTCCGTACCTGGCCGAGGCCGCCGCCGTCGTCGTACCGCTGCGGCTGGCCCGCGGCATCCAGAACAAGGTGCTGGAGGCGATGGCCATGGGCCGGGCCGTGGTGGCCTCGCCGGCGGCCCTGGAGGGGCTGGACGTGGCCGTCGGCACCGAGGTGCTCGAGGCCGACCGTCCCGACGCCTGGCGCGACGCCATCGGCCGGGTCCTGGACGACGAGGCGCTGCGCCGCCGCCTGGGCGCGGCGGCACGGGCCTGCACCAAGCAACGATTCAACTGGGACCGCCGGATGGCCGACCTCGTCGGCCTGTGCCTGCGGCTGGCCGAAAGCAGCCCGGTGCGTACCTCCGACAACGTGGCCGAGGCGAGCGGCGCCGGGGCACCGGCCGCCTCCGCTCCAACAAGAACGACGGCGTCTTGACAGCGGGGATGCAGGAGAGGAAGAGGCGGCATGGCCGCGTGGTTCCACAACATCGATTCGCCGCCCATGCACTTTGCCGTGGGGATGCTCTGCTCGGGGGCGCTGTGGCTGTGTGTGTTGCTGGTCCGACCGCGCTGGTGGCTGGTCATGCCGCTCGTCATGACGGCCGGGGGCATCTGGGCCGAGGGACCCGACATCCCCATGGCCGCCAAGTACTATCCAAGCATCCCGGGCACCCAGTGGATAAGCGACCAGGCGCTCTCGACGACGCTCCATGGCGAGTGGGCGAACCTGTTCTTCTTCCACGGCTGGCTCGACCGGTCCGGGGCGGGAGGGGCAGACCGCGGCATGGCGGTCATCATCGCGGTCTACGTGTTCTGGACGCTGGTGCTCACCGTGTACGCGCATCGCCTGCGGAGGCTCCGGCACGATGCCGAAGTCGGCCCTCGCCGCGAAGACCCGGCCACGTGAGGATGACGCGGCGGCGCGTGGCGCCACGATGAGGACCATCGCACGAAGCGGGTGGAACAAAGCGTGAACAAGCGCCGAAGCCGAACCCTGGCGGCAGTCACCGCCGTGTACGCCGTGCTGCTGGCGGCGGCGAGCCTGCTGCCCTCGGGCGGCGCCGGCCCCCTCGCGGGGTGGGACGCGGCCATCAGCCCCGGCCTCCAGAACCTGTTGCACGTGCCGGCCTACGCGGTGCTGGTGTTTCTGACGGCCCGTGCCTGGGCGTGGCCGCCCCAGGCCCGCCCCGCCGCGGTTCTTGCCACGGCCGCCGGATGCGCGGCGTTCGGCGCGCTGCTGGAATGGGCCCAGTCGACCATCCCGGGGCGGACCGGCTCGCTGAGCGACATCCTGCTGAACACCGCCGGCGCCGGCGCGGCACTTGTCCTGATGCTGGGGAAGCGGACCGGCCGAAAAGAGAAGGCGGCCGACCTGCAAGGAGACACCGGGGCCCACGGCCCCGGCACCAGCCGATGATCGAAGGCCGAACCATCCTGTGCTTCGCCAGCGGGTACGACGCCCCGCCGACCAGCAAGCATCACGTGATGCACCTGCTGGCCGAGCGGAACACCGTCCTGTGGGTCAACTATCACGCGTCGCGGACGCCGTCGGCGAGCGGCGGGTCTGACTCTCATACGGACGGTGCTATGTGTGGCCCTTTCAGCCAAGGGAACAGAGGTGACACATGAGAGATAGCCGCTGGGCGTTGATACTTGCTGGCGCGTTTCTGATCCTGGCCGGCATATCGAGATTCTGCCGGCTCGACTGGAGTTTCAGCGGTGACGAGACCTCCACATTTGCAGAAGTCCGAAGCCTCAGCGAGAAGCCGTTCTTCTCTTCAGATCTGGAAACCTACGACAGGCTGCCGCGAGCTCACCCAGTGGCCTATGTGCTGCAGATCGGGACATACAGGCTCTTCGGCCAAAGCGAGGCCGGCGCCCGCACCGGCGCGGCGATTGCCGGGACGTTGTCCATCGCAGCCATCGTCCTGCTGACCTGCTTGCTGTTCGGCAGGACGTCCGCGGTGTTCGTCGGAGTCCTGCTCGTCATGTGGCCATGGCATATCCTGCACAGCCAGACCAATCGCCTCTACAGTTATGCCTTCCTCTTCGGGTCGCTCGCGATGCTCACCGGCGCGCTGGCTTGGGCGCGGAACCGCTTCGCCTGGGGTGCCATATCCGGGGTCGCCTCGGCACTGGCCATTTCGTCCCATAACCTAACGGTCGTCGTTCCAGTCAGCCTCTGTGCGTACACGATTCTCAGCCTGTTCACGTCGAAGGCGCCCTTCCCGCGACGGGCCGCGGCAGGGTATGCCTTCGTGGGCTTCCCGCTCATCATCTCAGCCTGCACACTTGGCGTTCTCGCCATGCGTGGCTGGTCAGGAGATGTGGGCCCAGGTTACGGCACAGTCCACACGCTCCAGGGCCTGTTCTACAACCTCACATGGGGCGTATCGCTGCTGGCCTTGGTCGGATGGTTGCTCGCATGGAGAAGCGGTAGCCAGCCCCTTCGGATGATTGCGGTCATCGCGGCGATCACCATGGGCATGTGCGTGTTTCTTCCAGCCGTCGCCTCGTTCCGGCACGACTACGCCTTTGCCGTATCAGCGTCTTACGTACTGCTGGCGAGCCACGCATTGACCGAAGCGTACCATCTACTACGGGCACACTCGCGGGTTCTGGCCTGGGGGATCGTCGGCACATTGCTGCTTCTGCCGCTGCCGTCGCTCGCCAGTTACTACCAAGACGGGGACCGGAAGGATTACCGCGCGGCCGCCACGTACATCAAGGATCACTGGCAGGAAGGCGACCTTGTGGCCGCCGACAGCCCAGGCCCGTTGGGCTACTACATGCCGGTCGACGTCAAGCCCGCGCACAGGCCGTCGACGGAACCCAAGGCGTGCATCGAGGCGCTCGAGAGCCTGGCCAGAACCGGGAAGCGCATCTGGTACGTGTGCCGATATGCCCGGGAGGAACCGCCGCAGTGGGCAGATCAATGGCTTTGGCAAAACGCCGTTCGCATGCTGCGGATCAAGAAGCAACGGTTCGACTACCACGAGAACGTCATGGACGTGTATCTTCTACAGTCAGGGCCAGACCGGAAGCGAGGGGATGCCCATTACGAGGAAGACCTTCTGCGTAAGACAGATGGCGGAGGACCCCAGAAAGCAACCGCCGAGTAAGTGCCTCCGG
>JADHXV010000137.1 GCA_016782785.1 Planctomycetota bacterium
ACGCTGCTGGCCGTCTCGACGGCCGACGGCTCCGAGGTGGGCCGGTGCCGGCTCCCTGCCCCGCCGGTCTTCGACGGGATGGCGGCGGCGGGCGGGCGGCTGCTCATTGCCCTCGAGAACGGCCGCCTCGTCTGCCTGGGCGAGTAGGGGCACGGCATGCCGTGCCCGGACACAATCGCGCGGTGGCCAAGACCGGTCACCGCGCTGCACCTTGGTGGTTCAGCGTCGAGGTAGCTCTAAGCCGCGCCCGGCCAGCCTTGGTCGCGGATGCGTTTTCCCATGGCCCGCAGACGCTCTGCTTCCTCCGGGACGATGGAGCCGTCGCCCATCGGGCCGGTGTTCAGCAGGAGGTTGGCGCCCACCTTGCGGGCCGTGGCCAGCGTTTCCCAGAGTTCGTCGAGCGACTTTCGGGCCGTGCTGACCTTATTGTAGCCCCAGGAGTGGGCCTGGATGGTGGTGTTGATCTCGAGGGGCTTGCCGGTCTTCTCGAGGCCGAAGGACTGGCGTTCGGGGGTGTTGAAGTCCTCGGTGCCCGTCAGGCCGTTCTTGTACGCGATGAGGCAGTTGGGCTGGAGGCGGCGGATGTGGGCGTAGAGGTCGTGGACCTTGAAGAGGTCGATGGCCTTCTCGATGCCGCCCAGTCTTTTCCCGTAGCCGTTGATGATGCCCAGGCCGTCCAGCCAGATGCCCGCCACCGGGCCGTACTGCGTCAGGAGTTCCGTGACCTGGGCCGTCATGAAGCCGAGGTACCGGTCCAGGTCCACCTGGTCGTCCGCGACGTACTCGGGCTGGGGGTTCGGGTACTTCGGTCGGCTGGGCGGCGGGCAGTGCGGGTGCCGCCAGTCGCGCCCGTGCGAGTAGTAGAGGAACAGGGCCAGGCCCTTCCGGCGGCAGGCGTCGGCCAGTTCGCCCACGAGGTCGCGCTGGGCGGGGCCGGTGACGGAGTTGAAGTCCGTCTCCTTCGTCCGGAACAGGCAGAAACTGTCGTGGTGCCGGGTGGTGAGGTTGACATATTTCATTTCGGCTGCAAGGGCCAGGTCGGTGACGACGTCGGCGTCGAACTTCTCGGCGGTGAACCGGTCCTTGAGGCGCGCGTACTCGGCCACGGGAATGAGACCGTGGAACTGGATCCACTCGGCAACCTCTCCCCCGCCGCGCTTGGACACGGGCTTGCCCTTCCACTCGCCGCCGCACAGCGAGTACAGGCCGTAGTGGATGAACAGGCCGAACTTCGCGTTCCTGAACCACGCCAGGGCCGCCGCGTGCGGGTCCGTGGCGTAAAGGCCGGCGTAGTCTTTGAGATACGTCGGCACGCCACCCGCCGGCGCGGCGGCGGGCGCGGCCGCGGCAAGCGGCCCGGCCAACGACGCCAGCGCGCCCGCGCCGGCCGCGCCGGCGGCCGAGGCCAGGAACCGGCGGCGACTCATCCTGTCCGTTCGGCTCATCCGCGGCTCCTTTACGGACCGGCTTCGTTCACGAGACGCTTGCGGGCCTCGTCCCACCACGCGTCGTAGGCGGCGCGCAGGTCGGCCGCCACGTCAGCATGGTCGGCCAGGACGTTGTGCTGCTCGCCGGGGTCGGCCTTCAGGTCGTAGAGTTCCTTGTCACCGACCAGTTTGAATTGGCCTTTGCGGACGGCGCAGCCCTTGAACTTGCTTTCGTCGGCCTTGCCGGCGGCCCAGCGGCCACAGTGGACGAAGTGGTACCGGTCCTTCCACGGGGCCTTCGGGTCGCCGAGGAGCGGCACGAGCGACCGGCCGTGCACGGTGTGCGTGGTGGGGAGTTTGGCGCCGCCCAGTTCGGCGAATGTGGGCAGCAGGTCGATATGGGCGGCGAAGGCGCCGACGGTCGTGCCGGCGGGCAGCGTGCCCGGCCATCGCCAGAACGAGACGGCCCGCGTGCCGCCCGCGTACGGCGAGCCTTTCCCGCCGCGCAGGCCCATGGTGTACGCCTTGACGGCCCCGCCCGAGTGGCCGTTGTCGGTCACGAACAGGACGAGCGTCTTTTCCTCCAGGCCCTGGGCCTTCAGGAAGGCGAGCAGGCGGCCGATGTTCTCGTCGATGTTGGCGACCATGCCGAAGTAGACGGCGGAGTCGGCCCCCTTGCCCGGCAGGTTCTTGTACGGTTTCTGCGCGTCCTCCGGCGCCCACTTGAGCGGCCCGTGCGGGGCGTTCGTGGGGATGTAGGCGAAGAAGGGCCGGTCCTTCACGCCGCCGATCCACTCCATGGCCTGGCGGAAGAAGACGTCGGTGCAGAAGCCCTCGGTCTTCTCCATCGTGCCGTTGTGGAACAGGGTCGGGTCGAAGTACGACTGGCCGGGCGTGTAGTCGCCGCCGTAGTCGAACCTCTGGCCGATGCCGCCGCCGCCGTGGACGAAGACCTCGTCGAAACCGCGCCGGTCGGGCCGGTACGGCAGGCCGCTCTCGGCGGCCTGGCCGGCGGTGTCGCCCAGGTGCCACTTGCCGAAGATGCCGGTCGTGTAGCCGGCCTCCTTGAGGACCTGCGGCAGGATCGTGAAGTTCTTGTTGAGGCGTTCGCGCGCGTGGATGGTGTGCGTCACGCCGCAGTAAAACGGGTACGTGCCGCTCATGATGGCCGAGCGCGTCGGCGAACACGTGGGCGACACATGGAAATCCGTGAACGAGACGCCCTCGCGGGCCAGGCGGTCCATGTGGGGCGTCTTCAGGAACGGGTGGCCGTGGCAGGAGACGTCCTGGACGCCCTGGTCGTCGGTCAGGATGAGGATGACGTTGGGCTTGGCGCCGGCCAGGGGCGGCGCTGCGGCCCGAGCCGTGCCGCGAAGCACCGCCGCACCCGCCAGCGCGCCCGCGCCGGCCAGGGCGCCGGCGCCGGCGAGCGTGCCCGTTCGGGCCAGAAATGCGCGTCGTGTCAGTGGCATCGTCCCGCTCCTTCTCATTCGAGCAGCGCGAGGACCACGTAGCGGACGTCGATGACGCCTCGGCCGGGGATCTCGACGGCCCGGAGCGTCAGGTCGCCCCGGCCGGCCTTCATCTCCAGCGTGCCCAGCCGGAGCGGCTTGAAGTCTTTGACATACGACTCGCCCCTGGCGGTCCGGTCCTCGGCCTTGCCGACGAGCGGCGGGTCGTGGGCCTCGGTCACCTTGGTGCGGACGCGGCCGTCGCCGAATGCCAGTTCGAGGGTCGCGCCCACGTTCTCGGCGGCGCACGTGTAGTGGACGGTGGCCTCGTAGCGGCCGGCGGTGGCCACGTCGATGTCCCACGTCATCCGGTCGTCGGTGCTCGTCCAGTGCGTGAAGAACGAGCAGTTGGGCGGCTTGGCGCTTCGCTGGATGCCGCCGTGCGGCACGCCGTCGCGGGCCGGCAGCAGCGTGACGGGCCGCTCGCGGTGCCCCACGGGGAACGGCCGGTCGTCCTTGCCGAGTTCGCTCAGCACCTCTTTCTTCCAGCGTTCGACGGCCTGCGTCAGCCGGCGGGCCACGTCGGGGTGGTCCTTGGCGACGTCGCGGTCCTGGCCGGGGTCGGCCACCATGTCATACAGATGTCCCGCTGCGTCGAGGCGATGCTGCTGCGAGCGGACGCTCGTTCGGCCGCTCCAATAACTGAAGATGAGGCGGTCGGGCCAGTCGCGGGCCTCGCCCACGAGCAGCGGACGCAGGCTGACGCCGTCGAGCGGCTTGGCGCCGGCGCGGTCGATGCCCGCCAGGTCGGTCAGCGTGGGCAGCAGGTCGATGGCGCCGGCAATCTGCGGCACGAGGGCGCCCGGCTTGATGTGCCCCGTCCAGCGGACGAAGCACGGCGACCGGACGCCGCCCTCGTCGGTCGAGCCTTTCCGGCCCTTCATGCCGGCGTTCCACCGCCAGCCGTTCGGGCCATTGTCGCTGAAGTAGATGACGATGGTGTCGTCGGCCAGGCCGAGGTGGTCGAGGCAGTCGAGCAGGCGTCCGACGTTCCAATCGATGTTCTCGCACATGGCCAGGGCGGCGCGGGTATGGGGCACGTCCTCCTTCTTCGGGTCGCGGTGCCGCATGCCGAGTTCCGCGCCGTCGAACTTCTCGAAGAACCGGTCGGGCACCTGCATCGGGCTGTGCGGGGTGTTGTACGGCAGGTAGCAGAAGAACGGCCGGGCGCGGTTGGCATCGATGAACGCCAGCGCGTGGTCCGTCAGGTCGTCGATGATAAAGCCCTTGCCGCGCACCAGTTCCCCGTTGTGCTCCAGTTCCGGGCTGAAGTAGTGGCCCCAGTGGCCCGAGCAGAAGCCGTAGTACTCGTCGAATCCGCGGGCGTTGGGATGGTACGGCCACTGGAGGCCGTTGTGCCACTTGCCGAAGGCGGCGGTGGCGTAGCCGGCGGCCTTGAACGCCTCGGCAACCGTGGATTCGTCCAGGTCGAGGCGTTCGCCGCCCGTCGAGGTGCTGTGGACGCCGCCGCGGACGTGGTACCGGCCGGTCAGGAGTTCGGCCCGCGTGGGCGAACAGACCGGGCAGACGAAGAAGCGGTCCAGGCGTGCCCCGCCGCGGGCCAGCGCGTCGAGACGCGGCGTGGCAAGGTTCGTGTTGCCGTGGACGCTCAGGTCGCCCCAGCCCTGGTCGTCGGAGACGATGAGGAGGACGTTGGGCCTGCGTCCGGGCGCCGCGTCGGCGGCCGTGACCGCCCTGCCCGCCAGAAGTGTCGCCCCCGCGGCCGCGGCGCCCGCGGCCGCCCGCCTCAGAAACTCACGCCGGTTACATGCCATATCGCCCGTCCTTTCTGATGGTGCCACGCGGCCCTTACAGGCCGCGGCACACGCGCCCGTACGGGCGGCTAAATGTCTGTTCGGCGCGTGCGATTCGACCATTGCTCCCATCCGTGCAATCCCCTTCTTCAACGCGGCGGTTCGGCCGGAGTGTCGGCGTCTTTGCGGACGGCGACGACGTAGAGGACCGCCATGACGGCCAAGAGGAGGCCCGCGCCCGGCCAGGCCGGCGGGCCGCCCTCCAGACCCACGTCGAGCGGGTTCTTCCCGCCCGCGACCACGATCGGAATGGCCAGCAGGATGCCAACGAGCGCCTCGCCGGTGATGAGTCCGGCGGCGAGCAGCACGCCCCGTCCGGCCAGGCGGGCCGACGGCGCCCCCTCGCCGTCGCGCCGCCGGCGGTATCGGCCGGTGGCCCACGCAATCAGGCCGCCCGCCAGGATGGCCGTGCCCAACTCCAGCGGCAGGTACATGCCGACCGCCACCGCCAGCACCGGCGTCCGGAACCCGCTCTGCCGCCTCTCCAGCACCAGGTCGAGGACGATGACCGCCACCGCCACGCCCATGCCAACGCCGATCATGTGCCAAGGCAGGTTCCACTCGAACACGCCTCGGGCCACCGAGGCCATGAGCGTGGCCTGCGGGGCGGGCAGCGGCTGGGGATGGGCCGCGGTCGCCTCGCCGATGCCGTACGCCTCCAGCAGCAGCGACAGAATCGGCGCGATCACGAACGCGGCGGCCAGGACGCCGACTGCCTGCATCACCTGCTGTTTCCACGGGGTGGCGCCGACGAGGTGGCCGGTCTTCAGGTCCTGGAGGTTGTCGCCGCCGATCGCGGCCGCGCAGCAGACAACCGCGCCGATGAGGATCGCCGCCGCCGGGCCCGTGGCGCTGCCCGTCCCGAGGGCCGCCAGCAGCAGGGCCGAGACCAGGAGCGTGGCGATCGTCACGCCCGAGATCGGGTTGTTCGACGAGCCGACGATCCCCGCCATGTACGACGCCACCGCCGAAAACAGGAACCCCGCCACCAGCATCACCAGCGCCATAAATGCCGATATGCCGATGTTGCCCGTCACGTGCCGGAAGACGAAGAACAGCGGGATTACCGAGACGACCAGGGCCGCGCCGATCCACGGCATCGGGGCGTCGCGCTCGGTCCGCGGCACCTCGGCGGCCCCCGCGCGGCGAAGGTGCCGGTACGCCTCGATACCCGACCGGATGCCGCGCATCAGGCTCGGCCACAGGCGGATGACCGCCCACAGGCCGCCCACAATCATCGCCCCGACGCCGATGTAGCGCGTCTGCGTGGACCAGATGGCCTTCGCCGCCTCCGCCGGATCGACCGCGCCGGCCGCGTCGCCGGAGGCCGAGAGAATCGGGATGGCCACCCACCAGTTCAGCGCCCCGCCCAGAAAGACGAGCACCGCGATGTTGATGCCCACGATGTATCCGACGGCCACCAGGGCCGGCGCCAGGTCGGCCCCGACGTACGCCAGGCGTCCGCCGACGCGGCGGGCGGCCTCGATGGAGCCGGCCCACAGGCCGAGGCCCGTCTGGCCGAGTTTGTAGGCCGCGCCGAGCGCGCCGCCGGCCAGGATCGGCCCGATGCCCGCCCCGCCGCGCTCGCCCACCTCCAGCACGCGGGCCGTCGCCACGCCCTCCGGGAAGGCCAGGTTCGCCTCCACGATCAGGGCCCGCCGCAGCGGCACGGTAAACAGGACGCCCAGCAGGCCGCCCAGGCCGGCAATGACCGTGGTCTGCCAGTAGTCGAAGGACGTCCAGGCGCCCAGGATGATGAGGGCGGGCAGCGTGAAGATGGCGCCGGCGGCGAGCGATTCGCCCGCCGACGCCGCCGTCTGCACGATATTGTTCTCCAGGATGTTCGGCCGGCGGAACAGCCGAAGCACCGCCATCGAAATCACCGCCGCCGGAATCGACGCCGACACCGTCATCCCCGCCAGCAGGCCCAGGTACGCGTTCGCGCCGGCCAGGACCACCGACAGCACGACACCCAGGATGACGGCCCGGACGGTGATCTCGGCCAGGCCGGTCCCGCCGCCGGCGGACGTCGGGTCAAGGTCGGACACGCTCGGCTCCTTGCGGCTGAGGACGTGGCGGCATTGTAATCGCTGCGGCCGCGTGCGCCTAAGAATTCAGAGCCGCGGCGCTGGACAATCAAGCCCGGCGCGGTACGATGGCCGAGGGGCTCGACGCCGCTGCACCGGGAGACGCGCCGCCATGACCCACGACCGCCGCACGTTTCTGGCCGGCTCCCTGGCGGCCCTCGGCCTGGGAGCCGTCGGCTGCACGCCCACCTCCACCTCCACGAAAGGACCCACGATGCCCGAATCGTCCCGCCCCGGCGCCCGCCGCGGCAACCCGATTGCCGTCTCCACGTACTCGTTCTGGCGGTACCGCGAGGACGCGAAGACGTCCATCGACGAGTGCATCGCCATGGCCGCCGACATGGGCTTCGACGCCGTCGAAATCCTCGAGGTCCAGATGCACCGCAAGGACAACGCGTACCTCCAGGAGTTGAAGCGGCAGGCGCTGGTGGCGGGGCTGGACCTGTGCGGCATGTCAACGCACCAGGGCTTCGTGTCGCCCGACGCCGAGGTCCGCCGAAAGAACGTCGAGAAGACCATCGCCAGCATCGAACTGGCCTACGCCCTGGGCATCCCCACCATCCGCGTCAACACCGGCCGATGGGGCACCACCAAGAGTTTCGACGACCTGATGGCCAACCGCGGCATCGAGCCGCCCCTGCCCGGCTACACCGACGACGACGCCTTCCCGTGGGTCATCGCGTGCCTGGAAGAGGTGCTGCCGGCGGCCGAGCGGTGCGGCGTCCTGCTGGGCCTGGAGAACCACTGGGGCCTGGGCCGGACCGCCGACGGCGTCCTGCGCCTCATCGACGCCGTCAACTCGCCCTGGCTCCGCGTGACGCTCGACACCGGCAACTTCCTCGAAAACCCCTACGACCAACTCGAACGCATCGCCCCGAAGGCCGCGTTCGTCCAGGCCAAGACGTACTACGGCGGCGGCACGTGGTACACGCTGGACCTCGACTACGACCGCATCGCCGCCATCCTCCGCAAGCAGAACTACCGCGGCTACGTGTCGCTGGAGTTCGAGGGCAAGGAGGACCCCCGGACCGCCATCCCCAAGAGCCTGGCCCTTCTGCGCCGGGCGTTCGCGTGGTGACGCTCCGGCCCGCTCGCCCCTTGCCGGACGGCCCGCGCGTGTATACCCTACCTGGGAACCCTGGAGCACCGACATGAGCCTCCGTTCTCTCCGTACGTGCCGCCGGACACTGCCCGCGGCCTTCGTCCTGCTGGCCGTCTTCGTCGCCGGCCAGGCCTTGGCCGCCCCGGCAGCCATCCCGTTCACCCAGGAGACGCTGGAGAACGGCCTGCGGGTCATCTATGCGCCGCTGCACCAGGCCCCGGTGGTCCACGTGCGGGTGCTGTACCACGTGGGCAGCCGCGACGAACGGCCGGACCGCCAGGGCTTCGCCCACATGTTCGA
>JADHXV010000007.1 GCA_016782785.1 Planctomycetota bacterium
GAGGACCGCTCGGGCTTCAAGCGGCGCCTGGTCGTCGAGCACAAGGGCGAACTGCACCCGCGGATCATCATCGAGGAAGGAAAGACCGGCGGCTCGGGCGAAGATATGGCCCAACGCGTTAAGAACGATCTGCGTAAACAGCCTTATCCGGACAATATTAACAAGCAAGAGTTGGCAAAGTGCAGAGACAAGGATTCAGCCAAGATTGCCGAAGCAATTCGATTGGGTAAGCGATTTGGCGCGTTGGCCAGTCAGTTGAAGGAGGGATTGACTGATAGCATCGCGGCCGTACTCAAGAGCACGCCTCGGGAGTTCCGAAAGAATTACCTAGAGGGAGATCCCGGCTTCGAGGTGGCTTGGTTTGTGACGCATCCAGTTGACCAAGGTCCCCTAGAGGCTGACGACCTCAGGGACCTCGAGGGAGCCTTGATTGCCGGTTTTGCTGATGAGGAATGGGGATCACGGATTCCTAGACTTAATCGCCAATCTGGCAAGTCCAAGGGCCATCCTCTGGCGAAGGATGTCCTAACATATATTAGCAAGGCATCTAATTGGCACGAAATAGTAGACGTCGAGACACTCGATTTGAGCGAATTGGCTAACGACCCACAGGGAGTCTATTTCATTCGGCCTCGTGGTGAGCCGACAAGCCATGGTTATGTGGGCTTGGCCGGAAGAGATAAGGCGAAAAAGCCGGAAAGCCAAGGGCTGCAGAAGCGAATGCTTTACCACGTAAGAACAGGCGACTGGAGCAAGTCAGAAGACGGCAAGGCCTTGGGTACCGACAACTCGTTCATTGAGGCAATAGTTGTCGATTACGAAATGCGCCAGCGACTGAAGGTGTTCAACGAGGTTTCGCGGTCCGAGTCTTCTTCCGGCAAGATCCTCGAGTTCCACTACATCCCCGCCCGCACCTACGTGGAGGTCGAGGAAGGGCAGAAGGTCCAGCCCGGCACGCTCCTGGCCCGCCGGCCCCGCGAGGTGGGCGGCACGCAGGACATCACGGGCGGCCTGCCGCGCGTCACCGAACTCTTCGAGGCACGCAAGCCCAAGGAACCCGCCGTCATGAGCGAGATCGACGGCGTGGTGGAACTGTCGCAGGAAAAGAAGCGCGGCAAGATGACCATCATCGTCCGCAACCCCGAGTCCGAAATCGAGAAGGAACACTACGTCCCGCACGACCGGCACCTGCGCGTCCACACCGGCGACCAGGTTCACGCCGGCGACCAGTTGACCGACGGGCCGCTCGTGCCCCACGACATCCTGCGGATCTCGGGCGAGTCGGAACTCCAGAAGTACATGCTGCGAGAGGTCCAGAACGTCTATCGCTCGCAGAAGCAGGCCATCGACGACAAGCACGTCGAGACGATCCTTTCGCAGATGCTCGGCAAGGTCCGCGTCGACCGGCCGGGCGACACCGCCTTCCTGCCCGGCGAGGTGGTCAACCGGTTCAAGTTCCGGGCCGAGAACGAGCGCCTCCACCAGATGGTCAAGGTGGCCGACCCCGGCGACACCGAGTTCGAGGAAGGCCAACTCGTCCTCAAGAGCGAGTTCGAGGAGGCCGCCGCCATCGCCGAACAGGGCGGCGGCGAGCCGCCCAAGAAACGCCGGCCCAAGCCCGGCACCGCCAAGACCATGCTCCTGGGCATCACCAAGGCCAGCCTCCAGAGCGATTCGTTCCTCTCGGCCGCCAGTTTCCAGGAAACCACCAAGGTCCTCACGGAGGCGGCGCTGGCGGGTAAGATCGACCCGCTGATCGGCCTGAAGGAGAACGTGGTCCTGGGGCACCTGATCCCGGCGGGCACCGGGTTCAAGCCGTATCTCGAGGCCGCGGTGTGCCTGCACGCCCAGCCGGTGCTGCCCGCGCGGCCGGAACTGGAGGAGATGCCCGCGGTCGGCTCGGAAGTCCGGCCGCCGCTCGACGCCTCCAAGGCCGCAGGGCCCGGCTTCGGACTGCCGTAGCAGGGAACCCACGGCCGCGCCGCCGGCGCGGCCGGCACGCAACACGTACTTGCATGCAGATGACGGAGAACGTACCCGATGCCGACCATCAACCAACTGGTTCGTAACGGCCGCAAACGCCAGGGGAAGAAATCCAAGAGCCAGGCGCTCCAGCGGAACCCGCAGCGCCGCGGCGTGTGCACCCTGGTCCGCACCATGACGCCCAAGAAGCCGAACTCGGCGCTCCGGAAGATCGCCCGTGTGCGGCTCTCGAACGGCAAGGAAATTACGGCGTACATCCCGGGCGTCGACCACAACCTGCAGGAGCACTCGATCGTGCTGGTGCGCGGCGGCCGCGTCCGCGACCTGCCGGGCGTGCGGTACCACATTGTGCGCGGCACGCTCGACGCCCTGGGCGTCGAGGGACGCCGACAGGGCCGGTCCAAGTACGGGGCCAAGAAACCCAGGTAAGCCGCCCGGCCCGCGCGAGCGGTTCAAGGAGAGTCTCCGATGGCCTATAAGAAGTTCACCGCCAGCCATACGCACCTGAAGCCCGATCCGCGCTTCGAGAGCGACCTGGCCCAGAAGTTCATCAACTGCCTGATGTGGGACGGCAAGAAGAGCGTGGCCCAGCGCGTCTTCTACGACGCCATGGATGTCATCGCCAAGAAGGTGGCCGACGCCGAGCCGCTCGATGTCTTCACCCAGGCGGTCGGCAATGTCAAGCCGCACATCGAGGTCCGCTCCAAGCGCGTCGGCGGCGCCACCTACCAGGTGCCGATGCAGGTGAACGAACGGCGGCGGCTCTCGCTGTCGATCCGCTGGATTCTCGGGGCCGCCCGCGAAAAAACGGGCCGGCCGTTCGCTGAGCGCCTGGCCGAGGAACTCATCGCCGCTTACAAGAAGGAAGGCACCGCCATTCAGACCCGGGAGAACGTGCACCGCATGGCCGAAGCCAACAAGGCGTTTGCGCACTTCGCCTGGTGATTCCGTCCGGGCCGCGGGCAAACGGTGTCCGGGGCCCGTATTCGACACGCACCCCTCTATAGGCAGCCCGGCCGCCTTGCGACAAAGGCGGCTTCCCCGGTTTCGCACCCGGCCTCTGCCGCGCGCGGACCTGTCACGCAAGACGGCACGATTATGACGACGCCCGAACTCAACCGAATCCGCAACATCGGTATTACCGCCCACATCGACGCCGGCAAGACCACGGTCACCGAGCGCATCCTCTACTACGCCGGCAAGACCTACAAGATGGGCGAGGTCCACGACGGCACCGCCGTCATGGACTACGACCCGGAGGAGCAGCAGCGCGGCATCACGATCCACGCCGCCGCCACGACGCTGCCCTGGCACGGCCACACGATCAACCTCATCGATACGCCCGGCCACGTGGACTTCACGGTCGAGGTCGAACGGTCGCTCCGCGTCCTGGACGGGGCGGTCGTGGTGTTCTGCGGTGTGGGCGGCGTCGAGGCCCAGAGCGAGACCGTCTGGCGACAGGCCGATCGCTACGGCGTCCCCCGCCTCGCCTTCGTCAACAAACTCGACCGCGTCGGCAGCGACTTCGAGGCCGTCGTCCACGAGATGCGCGAGCGCCTGCACCCCGGCGCCGTGCCGATTCAACTGCCCATCGGCACCGGGGCGACGTTCAGCGGTATCGTCGACCTCGTCCTCATGCGGGCCTTCTATTATCGCAACGACCTGGGCACGCAGATCGAGGAGGCCGAGATTCCCGACGACCTCCACGCCATGGCCGAACTGGCCCGCGAGGAACTCATCGAACACGTCGCCGAGTTCTGCGACCACCTCATGCAGCGGTACCTGGACGAGCACACCGTCAGCACGGACGACCTGAAGCGGGCCATCCGCCTGGGGTGCCTCAGCGGCAAGTTCATTCCGGTGCTTTGCGGCACGGCGCTGAAGAACAAGGGCATTCAACTCCTGATGAATGCCGTCTGCGACTACCTGCCCAGCCCGCTGGACCGCGGCGCGGTCCACGCCCGCCAGCCCGGCAAGCACGGTGAATTCGAGGACGTCCAGGTCGAGCCCGACCCCGCCGGCCCGTTCGTCGGCCTGGTGTTCAAGATTGCCGCCGACGCCCACGGCGACCTGCACTGGGTCCGCATCTACCGCGGCGGGATCAAGTACGGCACGCGGGTCCTGAACTCCACGCGCGACAAGAAGGAAAACGTCCAGCGCATCTGGCGAATGCACGCCGACGAACGCATCCGCGAGGACGAGGCCTGCGCCGGCGACATCGTCGCTTTCGTCGGGCCGCGCAACTCGGCCACCGGCGACACCCTGACCGACACGCACCATCCGCTGCTCCTGGAGAAGATGGGCGTGCCCAAGACGGTCATCTCGATGGCCATCGAACCCAAGACCAGCGAGGACCGCCAGATCCTGGGCGAGGTGCTGGCCACGCTCGCCCGCGAAGACCCCACCTTCGAGTACCACGTGGACGTCGAGACCGGGCAGACCCTGATCGCCGGCATGGGCGAGTTGCACCTGGAGGTTCTGGTCCACCGGATGCTGCGCGATTTCAACCTCTCCGTGAAGGTGGGCCGGCCGCGCGTCTCCTACCGCGAGACGATCCGCGAGGCGGTCGAAGCCGAGGGCCGGCTTGTCCGCCAGACGGGCGGCCGGGGGCAGTTCGGCGTGGTCACCATTCGCGTCGAGCCGCGCCCCTCCGGCGACCTCGATGCCGACCCCCTCGATTTCTTCTGGGAAATCAGGGGCGGGGCCATCCCCGAGGAGTTCCGTTCCTCGGTCGAGAGCGGCATCCGCGACGCCGCCTCCAGCGGCATGATGACGGGCTATCCGCTCATCGACGTGACCGTCCGGGCGGTCGACGGCAAGTACCACGAGGTGGATTCCTCGGAGATGGCGTACGAGGCCGCCGCCAGCATGGCCCTCCGGCGGGCCGCCGAAAAGGCCGGTATCCGCCTTCTGGAGCCGATTATGCGGCTCCAGGTGGTGGCCCCGAACGAGTATTTCGGCGAGGTGTCGGCCGATTTGATGTCCCGGCGGGCCGAAATCCAGGAAACGCACCTGCGGGGCACCAGCCGCGTCATCACCGCCATGGTGCCCCTGGCCGAGATGTTCGGTTACGCCACGACCACCCGGAGCCTGACGCAGGGCAGGGCCACCTACTCCATGGAGCCGTCGCACTATGCGGTGGTCCCCGACGCGGTGGCCCGAACGCTCCTGGAGTGAAGATAGGGGAGCCGGGCGTGGTTGGTGGCAGGAACCGAGACGGGAGGGACAGCCGGGATTTTTGACCGAAAATGGGTTGACAGAATGCGCACGGGTGGTACACTGGCCGTTCTTGGCGTCAAAAATCACCGGCCCGAAGAGGTCGGCGATAGCGCATGGCGTGTACGGCGGCCGGGCGCGCGTGTATCGGGTCCGTGGGGCCGGGGTGGTATTGCTGTCTCATAGGGTGACCGCACAAGGCTGAACCCGCATGGCAGGTGACCGAATTCGTATCCGCATGGAAGCATACGACCACCGCGTCCTCGACCAGAGCGCCGTGGAAATCGTCGAGACCAGCAAACGCACCGGCGCGCGGGTCAAGGGGCCCATTCCGCTGCCCACGCGCATCGAACGGTACACGGTGCTGCGCTCGCCGAATATCGACAAGAAGAGCCGGGAGCAGTTCGAAATCCGCACGCACAAGCGCATCATCGACATCGAAGAGCCCACGGCCAAGACGGTCGATGCCCTGAACAAACTCAACATGCCCGCGGGCGTGTTTATCAAGATTAAGGCATAACCGCATGCCGGCGATCCTGGGAAAAAAGGTGGGCATGACCAGCGTCTACGATGACCAGGGACGGCAGGTGCCCGTCACCGTCATTGAGGCCGGGCCGTGCCCCGTCCTCCAGATCAAGACCGTCGAGTCCGACGGCTACAACGCCGTCCAGTTGGGCTACGACGAGATGGCGGACCGGGCCGCAGGCAAGCCGCTGGCCGGGCACGCCAGGAAAGCCGGCACGGCCCCGCAGCGCTTCATCCGCGAGTACCGGACCGACGACCTCGAAGGCTACGCACTCGGCGCCGCCGTCACCGTCCAGGCGTTCGACGGCGTGCCGATGGTCGACGTCACCGGCGTCTCGAAGGGCCGGGGCTTCCAGGGCGTGGTCAAGCGGCACGGGTTCCGCGGGCAGTCGGCCTCGCACGGCACGGAGCGCAAGCACCGCTCCGCCGGCAGCATCGGCGAGGGGTCGGGCATCCCCGGCCGGGCCGTCCGCAAGGGCAAGCGCATGGCCGGCCACATGGGCGACTGCGTCTGCACCGCCGAACGCCTGAAGGTCCTGAAGGTGGACCCCGAGGCCAATCTCCTGGTCCTCAGGGGCAGCGTGCCGGGGGCGAACGGCACCTACGTCTTCGTCCGCAGCGCCAAGAAAATGAGGGCCGCCAAGGCCTAGGCCGAACAGGTGAGTCATGATCGAGGTCGCGGTATACAGCCCGGACGGCAAAGAGACCGGCCGCATCGAGGTCGACGAGGCCTGGTTCGGCGGCACGGTCCACATGGAGGCGCTGCGCCTGGCGGTCCGCCGGTACGAGAGCCGGCAGCGCGTCGGCACCGCCTCCACCAAGTGCCGCAGCATGGTTCGAGGGTCGACCCGCAAGATCTACCGCCAGAAGCACACCGGCCGGGCCCGCATGGGGACCGTCCGCAGCCCGATCCGTCGTGGCGGCGGCGTGACGTTCGCCAAGCGGCCGCGCGACTTCACCGTCGGGATGCCCAAGAAGATGCGCCGCCGGGCCCTCGACAGCGCCCTGCTGGCCCGCCTGAAGGACGGCGAGGTGCTGGTGGTCGACGGCTTGGCGCCGACCGAGCCGAAGACGCGCCTGGTCGCCCAGGTGCTGGCGGCGGTGGGCGTCGACCGCTCGTGCGTGCTGGCCATCCAGCCCGACGACGAGATCCTGTACAAGTCGGCCCGGAACCTGGCGCGCGTCCGCGTCCGCCGGGCCGTTGACTTGAACGCGTACGAGGTCCTCTGGCCGCACCGCCTGGTGTTCACGCGGCCGGCCTTCGAGGCGCTCGTAGAGGCAAGGAAAGCCTGATGGACCCGTACCAGGTGGTCATCAAGCCGCTGATTACCGAGAAGGGCACCACCCAGAACGAGACGATCAACCAGTACGCCTTCCAGGTGCATCATCGGGCCAACAAGGTCCAGATTCGCAAGGCCGTCGAGACGATCTACGACGTCCGGGTCATGAAGGTCCGAACGCTGAAGCGTCGCGGGAAGATGCGGCGGTACCGCTACACGCGGGGCCGGACGGCCGGCATGAAGAAGGCCGTCGTCACGCTCCATCCCGACGACCACATTGCCCTGTTCTAGACGGGCGCCGCGGCGCCAGAGGAACTGAGTATGGCCGTTCGCAAATACAAGCCGACCAGCCCCGGCAGGCGGAACTCGTCCGTCCAGGATTTCTCGGACCTGTCGAAGAAGCCGCCCGAACGCAGCCTGACGAAACGCCTGGCCCGCAAGGGCGGCCGGAACAACCAGGGCGTGACCACCGCGCGGTTCCGCGGCGGGGGCCACCGGCGCCTGTATCGCCAGGTCGATTTCCGCCGCGACAAGGACGGCGTGCCCGCCAAGGTCGCCTCCATCGAGTACGACCCGAACCGCAGCGCCCGCCTGGCCCTGCTGCATTACGCCGACGGCGAAAAGCGGTACATCCTGGCGCCGGCCGACATCGTGGTCGGCCAGACGGTGATGAGCGGCCCGGACGCCGAACCGCACACCGGCAACTGCCTGCCGCTCCAGAAGATTCCCGCCGGCCTGCCGATTCACAACATCGAGATGTGCCCGGGGTCGGGCGGCAAACTGGTGCGGGCGGCCGGCCGGTCGGCCACCCTCAGCGCCAAGGAAGGCATCTGGGCCTACATCACGCTGCCCAGCGGCGAGATGCGGCGCGTCAACCTCCGCTGCCGCGCTACCATCGGCGCCGTCGGCAACGCCGATCACAACTCGGTCCGCTGGGGCAAGGCCGGACGCACCCGGCACAAGGGCCGAAAGTCGCACAGCCGCGGGTCGGCCATGAACCCGGTCGACCATCCGATGGGCGGCGGCGAGGGTCGGCGCTCCGGAGGCCGGCCACCGTGTTCGCCCACGGGCGTCCAGGCCAAGGGCGGGAAGACGCGCCGACGCCGCAAGCCGTCCAACGCGCACATTATCCGTCGCCGTGTCGGCCGACGGTACGGCGAGGCGAAGATCCCGAAGAGATAGGTAGGGGCCCGGCAGCATGGGACGTTCGACGAAAAAGGGACCGTACGTCGACCCGAAACTCCTGCGCAAGGTTCAGAAGCAGGAGCAGGCGGGCAGCCGCGAGCCCATCAAGACGTGGGCCCGCGCCTGCACCATCGTGCCGGAGTTCGTCGGCTGGACGTTCCTGGTCCACAACGGCAAGATGCACCAGCGGGTATTCGTGACCGAGGACATGGTGGGGCACAAGTTGGGCGAGTTCTCCCCGACCCGCCTGTTCCGCGGACACGGCGGCAGGAAGGCGACGGTGCCGGGCGCGTAGCCCACGCCGGTCGGCCACAGGAGCATCACGGGACTCATGGGTTACCGAGCGAGCCACAGTTTCGCACGCATCAGCCCCCGCAAGGCGGGGTTGATCATGGACATGATCCGCGGCCTTCCGCTGGAAGAGGCGCTGCGGGCGCTCGATTTCAGTCCGCGCCGTGCGGCGAAGATGGTGGCCAAGGTTCTCCGCAGCGCCATGGCCAACGCCGACGAGCAGGAGGCCGACCTCGAGGCCCTCTACGTCGCCGACGCCCAGGCCGACCAGGGCCCGGCTCTGCGACGCGTGTCGCCGCGGGCTCGGGGCGCAGCCGATATCCTGCGCCGGCCCACGTGTCATCTGTCGGTGGAACTGGAAGAAACCAAGGGCTGATCCCTCGGCGGGAAGGCGAACCTGTATGGGACAGAAGATTCATCCGACCGGCTTTCGCATCGGCATCACGGAGCCGTGGCGCAGCCGATGGTACGCCCCCAAGCGGTCGTTCGGCCAACTGCTGGTCGAGGACGAGAAGATCCGCAACTACATCAAGGCGAACCACGGTTTTGCGGCCATCTCGATGATCGAGATCGAGCGGACGCGCGAGGAGGTCAAGGTGATCCTGCACTCGGCCCGGCCGGGGCTGATCATCGGCCGCAAGGGCGCCGAGGTCGACCGCCTGCGCGAGGAACTCGAGGGCCTGACCAGCCGCCGCATCACCGTCAACATCGTCGAGATCGCCAAGCCGGAACTGAGCGCCCAACTGGTGGCGGAGCAGGTGGCCCAGCAGTTGGAGAGGCGGTCCTCGTTCCGGCGGACCATGAAGCAGACCGCCGACGCCACGATGGCCGCCGGCGCCAAGGGCGTCAAGATTCGCTGTGCCGGACGGCTCGGCGGGGTCGAGATGAGCCGCGTCGAGGTCACCAGCCGCGGCAGCCTCCCGCTCTCGACGCTTCGCGCCAACATCGACTACGGCTTCGCCGAGGCGTATTGCACGTACGGCGTCACCGGCGTCAAGGCCTGGATTTACAAGGGCGAGAAGGTCGCATCCAAGGAGGAAAGCGCCGATGGCGCTGATGCCCAAACGCGTTAAGTTTCGCAAGAGCCAGCGCGGCCGGATGAAGGGGAAGGCCAGCCGCGGCAACTTCGTGGCGTTCGGCGAGTTCGGGATCCAGGCGATGGAGTCGGCGTGGATCACGGCTCAGCAGATCGAGGCCGGCCGCGTTGCCGCCACACACTTCCTCCACCGCGAGGGAAAACTGTGGGTCCGCATCTTCCCCCACAAGTCGGTCAGCGGCAAGCCGCTCGAAACCCGAATGGGCAAGGGCAAGGGCGAGCCCGACCACTGGGTGGCGGTCGTGCGGGCGGGGCTGATCCTGTATGAACTCGGCGGCGTGCCGGAAGACCTGGCTCGCCAGGCCCTCCGCCGCGTCGCCCACAAGATGCCCATCCGCACGCGGATGGTGCACCGCCGGCGCGGCCTGTAGCCGCCGGCGACCGACGTTCGGCACGGATAACGGAACCGACTCATGAAGGCCCAGGAAATCCGCGAGATGTCCGACGACCAGATCCGTACGGAACTGGCCGCCCTGGAACGCAGGGTGTTCGACCTCCGAACCCAGGCCGCCACCGAGGAACTCGGCGTCCCCAGCGAACTGCGAAAGGCCCGGCGCGACATCGCCCGCATGCGCACCATCCTCCACCAGCGCGAACTCGCCCAGGCCGCCGCGAACCAGGAGGCCACACCATGACCCGACCTCGGGGAAACCGGCATCGCCTCCGCGGCGTGGTCGTCCGCGACAAAGCCGACAAGACCATCACCATCGAGGTGGTCCGCCGGTTCCGGCACCCGCGTTACGGCAAGATGGTCCGCCGGCACAGTTGCATCGCCGCTCACGACGAGACGAACGACGCTCGCGTCGGCGACATGGTCGAGATCGTTTCGTGCCGGCCTATGTCGCGAACCAAGCGGTACCGCGTGCTCCAAGTCATCGAGCGGAGCGTGGTCCAGCAACTCGTGGGTCAGCCGCCCGACCGGGCCGAGGCCGAAGCAAACGAGAAGCCGGGCGCCCCCGCACCGGCGCCGGCTGCAGAGCCGACCGCCGGGGTGTCCGAACCGGCCGCCGAGGCTCCGGCGCCCGAATCCACGGAACCGACACCGCCGGCCGGGGCCCAGGAGCCGACCGAGCCGAGCGACCTGACCGACGAGAACACCGAACCGCCGGCTGCGACGTGAACCACCGGGAGAGGCCCCGATGATCCAGATGCGGAGCATTCTCGACGTTGCCGATAACACGGGGGCCCGGACCGTCCGCGCCATCCGTGTGCTCGGCGGCTCGACGCGTCGCGGCGGGTTCAAGCGGTTGACGGCCGGCATCGGCGACATCGTCATCGCGTCGGTCCAGAAGGCCATTCCGAGCGGCGAAGCCAAAAAGGGCGAAGTCGTCCGCTGCGTCATCGTCCGAACGAAGTACCCCACGCGACGGCCGGACGGCTCGTACGTCCGCTTCGACCGTAACGCTGTTGTCCTGATCGACAAGGAAGGAAACCCTCGCGGCACGCGGGTCTTCGGCGCGGTGGCCAGAGAACTGAGGGTCAAACGCTACATGCGGATCGTCTCGCTCGCCAGCGAGGTGGTCTGAGAGGGAGCCCCGATGCGTATTCGGCGCGACGACACGGTGGAAGTCATTACCGGCGCGGACAAGGGCCTGCGGGCCCGCGTGCTCCGCGTGGACCCCCGCAAGGGGAAGGCCATTGTCGAGGGCGTCAACCGGGTTTACAAGCACCTTCGGCGGTCGCGGAAGCACCCGCAGGGCGGCCGGCTGGAGATTGAGGCCCCCGTCGACCTCTCGAATCTCCAACTCGTCTGCTCGAAATGCAACAAGGGCGTCCGCGTGGGCGCTCGCCGCGACGACGACGGCACCAAGCACCGCGTCTGCCGCGCCTGCGGCGCCGACCTTGGGGAAGTGTAGCCGCCATGGCACGACTGCTTCAACGATACCGCGACGAGGTTGTCCCGACGCTCCGGGAAAAACTGGGGCGCGAGAACGTGCTCAGTCTGCCCCGGCTCGAGAAGATCGTCATCTCGATGGGCCTGGGCAAGTCGCGCGACGAGCCCAAGCGCATCGACGCCGCCGCCGAAGACATGGCCCGCATCGTCGGCCAGAAACCGGTCCTGGCGAAGGCCAAAAAAAGCGTGTCGGCGTTCCGTCTGCGGCAGGGGGTGGTCGTGGGGTGCAAGGCGACGCTTCGCGGCCGGCGGATGTACGAGTTCCTCGACCGCCTCATCAACCTGGCCAT
Source organism: Planctomycetota bacterium (assembly GCA_016782785.1). Taxonomy (GTDB): domain Bacteria; phylum Planctomycetota; class Phycisphaerae; order FEN-1346; family FEN-1346; genus BS750m-G62. The sequence continues at coordinate 11,761 of JADHXV010000007.1, forward strand.
GCCGCGCATCCGCGACTTCCGCGGCATGGACCCGAACGCCTTCGACGGCCGGGGCAACTACTCGATGGGCGTCTCCGAACAGTTGGTCTTTCCGGAGGTCCGCGTCGACGACGTCCAGTACCAGCAGGGGATGAACATTACGATCGTCGTCGGGAACAGCCGGTCGGACGAGGAATCCAGGCTCCTGCTGCAGGGGCTGGGGTTCCCGTTCCGCGCCGCCACCTGACAGGCGATGGAGGCATTATGGCGACCAAGGCCCAACGGCTGAAATCGAAACGCGAACCCAAGTTCATGACTCGCCGCGTTCGCCGGTGCGAACTGTGCGGCCGGCCGAGGGCCGTCTACCGCAAGTTCAGCATCTGCCGCATCTGTTTCCGCAACCTGGCCCACAAGGGCCAGATTCCCGGCGTCCGCAAGGCGTCGTGGTAGCACCGAAAGGGAGACGCAGGCGGTGAACAAAGACACCATCGCCGACATGCTCACGCGCATCCGCAACGGCCTCTTGCGCCGCAAGAAGACCGTGGACGTGCTCGCCTCGAACACGGTCCGTGGCATGTTGGGCGTGATGCGGGCCGAGGGCTTCATCCAGGGCTTCGACGAGATCGAGGACGGACGGCAGGGCGTCATCCGCGTTCACCTGAAGTACGGGCCCGACGGCGAGGACGTCATCACCAGCCTGGACCTGGTGTCCAAGCCCAGCCGCCGCATCTACCGCAAGGCCGGCGAGGTCGAGCAGGTGCTCGGCGGCCTGGGCGTCGGCATCTATACCACCAACCAAGGGGTTGTCAGCGACCGCCAGGCCCGGCGCCTGAACGTGGGCGGCGAACTGCTCTGCCGCGTCTGGTAGACACGCCGGGGCTCGCACGAGGGTACGATGTCTCGAATCGGCAAACAACCGGTCCCCATTCCGTCCGGCGTCACGGTGGCCGTCCAGAACCGCACCGTCCGCGTCGAGGGGCCCAAGGGCAAACTCGCCTGGGAGTTTCCCTTCGGCATCACCGTGACTGTCGACCAGGACGCCAAGCAGGTCCGCGTCGACCGGGCCGACGACCAGCGCCGCCAGAAGGCCATGCACGGTCTGACGAGGGCCCTCATCGCCAATATGGTCGAAGGCGTGACGAAGGGGTACGAGCGCGGGCTGGAACTGTACGGCACGGGGTACTCGGTCCAGCAGCAGGACAAGAAACTGGCGTTCCAGTGCGGGATGGCGCATTCGGTTGAGAAAGAGATTCCGGCCGGTATCGAGGTGGAAATCCAGGCGCCGAACACGCGCGGCAACGACACGCCTGCCCGCTTCCTCGTCAGGGGATGCGATAAGCAACTGGTGGGCGAGTTTGCGGCCGAGATTCGGCACCTCCGGCCGGCCGAGCCGTATCTCGGCAAGGGGTTCCGCTACGTCGGCGAACAGATCCGCCGCAAGGCCGGCAAGACGTTTGTCGGCGGCGGGGCGACGTAAAGCGGCGAACCAGAGGACGGGCCATGACGGATATCATGCACAAGCGGGCAACCCTGGTGCGGCGCAAGCGGCACCTGCGGCGCAAGGTCATCGGCACCGCCGACCGGCCGAGGCTCAGCGTCTATCGCAGCCTCTGCCACATGTACGCCCAGGTGATCGACGACGTCACCGGCCGGACCATCGTCTCGGCCAGCACGCTGAGCAAAGAGATCAAGGGCGAGGTCGAACGCGCCGGCAACCGCGACGCCGCCGCCAAGGTCGGCGCCCTGCTGGCCGCGCGCGCCAAGGAGGCCGGCGTCACGAAAGTCTGCTTCGACCGGGGCGGCCGGAAGTACCACGGCCGCGTCAAGGCCCTGGCCGACGCCGCACGCAAGGCCGGCCTCGAGTTCTAGCGACACGGACGTCTGAAGCAAAGGAACGCACGGCGTGGCAAAGTCCGACGAAAAACGACGGTTCTTCGGCGAGGAGAGCGACCTCCAGGAGACCGTGGTGGCCATCAACCGGTCGTCCAAGGTTGTCAAGGGCGGCCGCCGGTTCAGTTTCAGCGCCCTGACGGTGGTCGGCGACCGTAGCGGCCGCGTGGGGGTGGGCTACGGCAAGGCCAACGAGGTGCCCCCCGCCGTCGAGAAGAGCATCGGCGAGGCCAAGAGGAACCTCATTCGGATGGCCCTGAAGGGCGACACCATCCCGCATGCTGTCACCGGTCGCTTCGGCGCCTCCCGCGTGTTCATGCGGCCGGCGGGTCCCGGCACGGGGGTCATTGCGGGCGGCGGCGTGCGGGCCGTCTGCCAGATGGTCGGCATCCGCAACATCCTGACCAAGTCGCTTGGCTCGAACAACCCGATCAACCTCGTCAAGGCCGCCATGGATGGCCTGATGAGACTCAAGGAAGCCAGAGAGGTGGCCCGGCTTCGCGGCGTGCCGCTCGACGAACTCATCGGCCCGGAGTTCGCCAGGCCGAAGGCCGTCACCGAGGCGCCGGTTGCCGAGGCACCGGCTCCCGAGGCGCCGGCGGCCGACACGGCGTCCCCCGAGACGCCGGCGCCCGAGTCCGCCCAGAGTGAGGAACAGGCGACGTGAACCTGAGCGACGTCAAGAAGAGCACCAAACGGCACCGCAAACGCAAACGCGTCGGCCGCGGCATGGGATCCGGATCGGGCAAGACCTCCGGTCGCGGTCACAAGGGCGCCAAGTCGCGGTCCGGCTACTCGCGCAAGGCCACCTATGAGGGCGGCCAGATGCCGCTGTTCCGCCGGCTGCCGAAGCGCGGCTTCTCGAACGTCCGCTTCGCGACGCCCGAGACCGTGGTCAACGTCTCGGCGCTCGGCCGGTTCCGCAAGGGGTCCCAGGTCGGCCCGGACGAACTGCGCCAGGCCGGTCTCGTCAAGGGCCGCATCCAGCGCATCAAGATTCTCGGCGACGGCGACCTGGACAAGGCCCTGACGGTGCGGGCCCATGCGTTCAGCAAGTCGGCCCGTGAGAAGATCGAGAAGGCCGGCGGCCAGGCGGAGGTGATCGGCGCGTGATCGGCTCTCTCGTCAACGTGTTCAAGATTCCGGATCTGAGGCGGAAGATCCTCTTCACGATCCTCATCATCGCCGTTTACCGGACCGGCATGTTCCTGCCCATTCCGGGTACGCACCCCGAGTACCTCGAAACCCTGGTGGCCGAGGAGCAGGCGGGCGGCGCCGACGGCGGATTCGGCGTCGGCGGGTACCTCAGTTTCATCGCCCGCATCACGGGAGGCAGTTTCGGGCCGTTCCTCTTCTCCCTCGGCATCATGCCGTACATCAGTGCGTCGATTATCCTTCAGTTGCTGACGCAGGCGGTGCCGGCCCTCGAGAAACTGGCCAAGGAGGGCGAGAGCGGCCGACGCAAAATCAACGAGTACACGCGGTACCTGACGGTCCTGTTGTGCCTCATCCAGGGCTACTTCATCGCCAAGGTGGGTCCGTACGGGCCGGGCGAGGGGGCCGGCTGGCGCGGTGCCGATATCAGCCCCGTCATGTACTACCTGGCCTGCATAGCCGCCATGATGGCCGGCACCATCTTCCTGATGTGGCTGGGCGAACTGGTGGACGAATACGGCATCGGCAACGGCATCAGCCTGATCATCATGGCGGGCATCGTCGACCGCCTGCCGGCCGTCGCCCAGTACCTGTCGCAGAATGCCACGCTCGAGTTCCTCAGTTTCCAGGCCGGTGAACGCATCGGCATCGAGACGGTGTTCCTGGTTACGGTGATGTTCGTCGGCGTGATCATCGGCGTGGTGCTCATTACGCAGGCCCAGCGGCGGATTCCGATTCAGCAGGCCAAGCATACGCGCGGCCGGCGGACGTACGGCGGCCAGCGCCAGTACCTGCCGCTGCGCGTCAACCAGGCGGGCGTTATCCCCGTCATCTTTGCCTCGAGCCTTCTGTACCTGCCGATGTACCTGTTCGGCGCGCTCGTGCGGGCCGTGCCGAGCGACCCGGAGTCCTCGTGGTCCTGGCTCTGGCCGGTGGTGCAGGAGATGCACTCGGCGTTCACGTACGGCCACGTGATGCACATCCTGGCGTATGTGACCATGATTTTCCTGTTCTGCTACTTCTGGACGGCGATTCAGTTCCAGCCGCGCGAGATTGCCAACAACCTGCGCGACTGGGGCAACTTCGTCCCCGGCATGCGCCCGGGCCGGCGAACCGCCGATTACCTGGAACGCGTGATGAACCGCATCACGTACGTCGGTGCGGCGTTCCTCTCGGCCGTGGCGATCCTGCCCATCGTCGTCAGCAAGGTGACCGACGTCAGCATGCTGATGACCGGCTTCCTGGGCGGGACGGGACTCTTGATTATCGTCAGCGTGGCGCTCGACATCGTCCAGCGCATCGAGTCGCATCTGATCATGCGGCACTACGAGGGCTTCTTGGCCGAAGGACGCGTCCGCGGCCGGCGTTAGCGCCGAGGACGTCGAAAGGAACAGCAGCGTGCGACTCGTCTTCATGGGGCCTCCGGGCGCCGGAAAAGGAACCCAGGCCAAGGCCGTGGCCAAGCGGTACGATATCCCGCACGTCTCCAGCGGCGATATCTTCCGCGCCGAAATCGCGGGCGAAACCGACCTGGGAAAGCAGATTAAACAGTACCTCGACACGGGCGCCCTGGTGCCCGACGAGATTACCGTCCGGGCGGTCGTGGACCGGCTCCAGGCCGACGATTGCCAGGGTGGCTGGCTGCTGGACGGCTTCCCGAGGACCGAGCCGCAGGCCAGGGCCCTCGACGAAGCCCTGGAGGCGAACAACGAACAACTGAACGCGGTGGTGAACCTGGCGGTGGGCGCCGAGGTCATCGTCCGCCGGATGAGCGGCCGGCGCGTCTGCCCCACGTGCGGGCGGACGTACCACGTCGAGCGCATCCCTCCCAAGGTCGAGGGCAAGTGCGACGCGTGCGGCGCCGAACTGATCATCCGGGACGATGACAAGCCCGAGACCGTCCGCCAGCGGCTCGGTACGTACGAGAGGGCTACCGCCCCGTTGATCGATTACTACGACCAGCGCGGCCTGCTGCTCCGCGTGGACGGCAGCGGTACGCCTGACGAGGTCAGGCGACGGATCTTTGAACAATTGGACAGCGAGGTCCAGGACGGCTGACGCGCCCGGCCCGGCCATGAGCATTCGCCCCAAGCGCCGTGAAGACATCGAGAAGATGCGGGCGGCGGGGCGGATTGTCGCGGAGGTGCTGGTCCGCCTCCCGCAACTGGCCCGGCCCGGCATCACCACCGCCGACCTCGACGCCGAGGCCCTGCGGATTATCCGCGAGCGTGGCGGCACGCCGCTCTTCTACGGCCAGCCGCACCCGCGAGGCGGACGAACGTACCCCGGGAACATCTGTGTCTCGATCAACGAGGAACTGGTGCACGGCATCCCGGGACCGCGCAAGATCGTCGAGGGCGATATCGTCAGCGTCGACGTCGGTGTCGAGAAGGACGGCTGGTGCGGCGACGCCGCCCGGACGTTCGCGGTGGGCGAGGTGCCCCGGCGGGTGGCCCGGCTCCTGCAGGTGACCGAGGAGGCGCTCGAGATTGCCCACCGGGAGGGACGGGCCGGCCTCTTGTGGTCGGCGGTCGCCGGACGCATGGAGGCCGTCGTCGCGGGCGCGGGCTTCTCGGTGGTCCACGAGTACGTGGGCCATGGCATCGGCAGCCGCATGTGGGAGGAGCCGCGCGTGCCGAACTATGTCGGCCGCGACGTGCTGCGGGACGATTTCCTCCTGGTCGAGAACATGACCTTGGCCGTCGAGCCGATGGTCAACATGGGCCGGCGAGACGTCCGCGAGACCGACGACGGGTGGACCGTCGTCACGTGCGACGGTAAGCCGTGTGCCCATTTTGAAGATACGTTTGTCGTCCGCCGCGACGGGTGCGAACCCCTGACGCGGTGGACCGAACCCGAACACGGAGGATGAGTCCAAGATCATGGCCAAGGATGTCATCCGAATGGAAGGGAAGGTCACCGAGGCGCTGCCCAACGCCATGTTCCGGGTGGAACTGGAGAACGGCCATAAGGTGCTGGCTCACGTGTCGGGCCGCATGCGGATGCACTTCATCCGCATCCTCCCCGGCGACCAGGTGACGGTGGAACTCTCGCCGTACGACCTGGCGAAGGGCCGGATCGTTTACCGGACGGGCTGAGGCCCGGCGGCGCGTGGCTCGGTGACGAGGTGAGGGCAATGAAAGTACGGACGAGCGTCAAACGGATTTGTGAAAACTGCAAGGTCGTCCGGCGCCAGGGCGTGGTGCGGGTCATCTGCACGAACCCCCGCCACAAGCAGCGCCAGAAAATGAAGGCAAGGAGGTCCTAGACCATGCCGCGTATCGCGGGTGTCGACGTGCCGGCCGATAAGGTCACGTGGGTGGCGCTGATGGCGATCCACGGAATCGGCAAGAGCAGCGCGCTGAAAATCTGCAAGGAAGCGGGCATCAACCCGAACGCGCGGATGAAGGGCCTGACCGAGGACGATGTCGCCCGCATCGCCACTATCCTCGACCGCAGTTACGTCATCGAGGGGGCGCTGCGGCGGCAGGTCCTCCAGAACATCGGACGCCTTCGCGACATCAGCTGCTACCGTGGCCTGCGGCACCGGCGCGGGCTGCCTGTCCGAGGTCAGCGGACCCGGACCAACGCCCGGACCCGCAAGGGACCCCGCAAGACCGTGGCCGGCAAGAAGGGCGTCAAGGAACTGCGCTAAGACCCGGCCCATGGGCCGGCCGGCCCACGATGGGCCGGCGAGGCCGGCCGCGGCTCGGAGACCCAGACGGAGACGAGATGGCCAAGAAAAAACGCAAAATCAGGCGCGGCGTGGCCAAGGGCATCGCCCACGTCAAGGCCACGTTCAACAACACGATCATTACGATCACCGACCCGACGGGCAACGTCCTGTGCCAGGATTCGGCCGGCACGATCGGGTTCAAGGGAAGCCGCAAGTCCACGCCCTTCGCCGCCCAGCGGGCCGCCGAGGCGTGCGCCGAAAAGGCAATCAAGATGGGGATGCGCGAAGTCGAGGTCCGGGTCAAGGGCCCGGGCAGCGGCCGAGAATCGGCCATCACGGCGCTTCAGGCCGCCGGCTTGAAGGTGACCGCCATCGAGGACGCGACCCCGATTCCGCATAACGGATGCCGCCCGCCCAAACGGCGACGTGTCTGACGGGGGCATTCGGGAGGAACGTATGGCTCGATACACCGGACCTGTGTGCCGCCGCTGCCGGCGGGCCGGCATGAAGTTGTACCTCAAAGGCTTGCGCTGCGAGACCGCCAAGTGCGCGCTCGAGAAGCAGTGGCGCAACAAGCCGCCCGGCATGCACTTCTGGCGCCGCCGGCGCCAGAGCGAGTACGGCGTGCGCCTGCGCGAGAAGCAAAAACTGCGCTGGTACTACGGCGTGCTCGAAAAGCAGTTCCGGCGGTTCTTCGAAGAGGCGAGCCGCACCAAGGGGTCGACCGGAGAACGGCTGCTCGTCCTCATGGAGCGGCGCCTGGACAACGTCGTGTACCGCCTTGGGTTCGCTCCAAGCCGAAGCGGGGCCCGGCAACTCGTCAACCACGGGCACGTGCTCGTCAACGGCCGGCGGACCGACATCGGCAGCATGAAGGTCAACACGGGCGACGTCATCCAGATCCGCGACGCCCAGCGCAGCCGCGCCCTGGTCCGCGGATACAGCGAGGCGGAAGAAGACCGCATCGTGCCGCAGTGGCTCGAGGTCGACACGGAGCAGTTCCGCGGCGAGGTCAAGGCGCTGCCCACACGCGACGACGTGTCCATCCAGATCAACGAGCAACTGATCGTCGAGTTCTGCAGCCGATAGCCCATTGGCGAGGAGGCACCAATCGTGATGCGGATTAGATGGAAGGGGCTTGAACTCCCCACGCGCGTGGTCCTGGACGAGACAACCGCGCGCCCAACGTACGGGCAGTTCATCGCCGAACCGTTCGAGCGCGGCTTCGGCGTGACGATCGGCAACAGCATCCGACGCATTCTGCTCTCCAGCCTTGAGGGCGCCGCCGTCACCGGGGTCAGGGTCGAAGGCGCGCTGCACGAGTTCACCAGCGTCGACGGGGTCATCGAAGACGCGACCGACATCATCCTGAACCTCAAGGGGCTCATCGTCCGCCTCGAAGGCAGCGAGCCCCGCACCGTCACCCTCGAGGCCGACCAGCCCGGCCCGGTGACGGCGGGCATGATCCAGACCGACCCGAACGTCGAGATTGTCAACCCCGCGCACGTCATCTGCACGCTGGCCAAGGGCGCTCGCCTGGCCATGGAAATCCGGATCAAAAAGGGCCGCGGCTACGTCACCGCTGAAGAAAACACGCCCGAGGGCGACCAGGAAATCGGCTTCATCCCCATCGACAGCCACTTCTCGCCCGTCGAACGCGTCCGCTACCGCACCGAAGACACCCGCGTGGGCCAGCGCACCAATTACGACCGGCTCGTGCTCGAGGTGTGGACGAACGGCACGGTTTCGCCCGACATGACCCTGGTCGAGGCCGCCAAGATCATGCGGAAACATCTGAATCCGTTCGTCGAGTACTTTCAGCTCGGCGAGGAGGTGGTGGCCGAGCAGGTTGCCGAGGCCGATGAGGTCGTCGGCGCCGAGGAGTACGTCTCGGAACTCGAACGCAAACTCGCCATGCCCATCGTGGAACTCAACCTCTCGGTGCGGGCGTCGAACTGCCTCGAATCCGACAACATCATGACCGTCGGCCAACTGGTCCGCCTGAGCGAGGACGGCCTGCTGGCCATCCGCTCGTTCGGCAAGACGAGCCTCAGGGAGGTCAAGCGCAAACTCGCCGACCTCGGACTCTCGCTCGGCATGGACCTCGAAGGCGTCACCGCCGGCGGCGGAGGGAGCAGTTGACATGCGGCACCTGAAGCACGGACGCAAACTCGGCCGGACCAGCAGCCATCGCGCCGCCACCCTGCGGCACCTGGCCTGCGCGCTCATCGAGCACGAGGCGATCACCACCACCATCCCGAAAGCCAAGGAGGCCCGGCGGTTCGTCGAACGCCTCATCACCACCGCCCGCAAAGGCACGCTCGACGCTCGCCGGCGCGCCGCCTCGCGGCTTCAGGACGAAGAGGTCGCCAAGAAACTCTGCGACGACCTGGCCAAACGCTTCGCCGACCGTCCCGGCGGCTACACCCGCGTGGTGAAACTCGCCAAGCGCCGCGTCGGCGACAGCACCCAACTCTGCCGGCTTGAACTCGTCGACAAGCGCGAGACCAAAGAAGCGGAGAAGTAGCGAGCCACGCGGGGCTTGCTCGCCGGCGGGCTGCGGAGCGTTGTGCGGCCCCGCCTCCGCTGGGTACGCGCCGCGGTTGCCGCATCCCTTCGTGCCTTGGCAGGGGAGGCCTACCGATCATGGCAGATGACTGCATCTTCTGCAGGATCGCCGCTGGCGAGGTTCCGTGTACCCGCGTGTACGAAGACGACACGTGCCTCGCCTTCATGGACATCGGCCCGCTGGCCGACGGCCACACGCTCCTTATTTCCAAGAAGCACTACGAATTCATCCATGAGATGCCGGCCGACGAGGCGGCTCACCTGGGCCGGCAGATTCCCGCCCTCGCCAGGGCCGTCCAGGAAGCCATGGGCGCAGACGGCCTGAACGTTCTCCAGAACAACGGCCACGTCTCGGGCCAGGCTGTGGGGCACGTGCACTTCCACTTCATTCCGCGCGTGCCGGGCGACGGCCTGGGCTACCGCTGGCCCGCCCGCGAGTCCGATACCGAGACCCTCAAGAAACAGGCCGACGCCATCCGTCAGCGGTTAGGGACGTAGGAACCTTTCTGGCGGCTGGTCCCGGGCCGTGCGGCGCAGGCGCGGAGTTCAGAGAAAGCGTTTTTTGCCCCGCGCCATACTCGTGGTATAATTGTTTCGGGCGACTGCCCTGGGAGGCAGATCCATGAAGTACTACTCCTTTCAGATTGTGATCGAAAAGGAGCCGGAGGACGAGGGCTACTATGCGTACAGTCCCACGTTGCCCGGTTGCTTCAGCAACGGTCGCACCATCGAGGAGGCCAAGCGTAACATCCGCGTGGCCATTGAGGAGCACGTGGCGTCGCTCCTCGCCCACGCCGAGCCGATACCCCAGAACGAAAACCTCGTCCACGTCGAGGAACTCACCGTCGGGGTGCCCGAATGAGCCGCATGCCGCAGGTCACGGCGCGCGAACTCGTGCAATTCCTTAGGGCGCAAGGGTTTACAGAAGACCGCCAACGGGGTGGGCACCTTACGCTCCGGCACGAAGGGCGCCGACTGTCGGTTACGGTTCCGGTGCATACGGGGTGTGACATCGGCCGCGGTCTGGCAGTTTGCATCCTCAAAGATGCAGGGTTCTCGGTGGACGATTACTTGCGCCTGCGGTGATGTGTACCGGCCGCGCGGCGCGTCCTGCAGGGCCTGTTCCACTTCCCGAAAACGGGTTTACGGTGACACGGGGGCGGCCCCTTCCGCCGGCTCCTTCCGGTGCTCGACGACTTCCCAGTCCTTCGGCACGTCGGGCCGCGCGAACTGTTTGGCATCCACCTCCGCGTTCATCTCAATATGATGGAAGTCCACGGTGGTGATGTTCTCGCTCTGGTCGTACAGCCGCGCGCGCACCGGCAGGTTCCGCTCGGCGTCGATCCAGAGCAGGATGCGCGTGTAGTCCTCGGCGAGCGACGTGCCTTTGCGCGGCACGAGCGCCAACACGGCGCGGTCCTTGCCGGCCGCCTTCTCGGCTTCGGCGTCGCGGCTGACGGTGAAGTGTTCGAGCACCGCCTCCTTCTTCTGGCCGAAGGGCAGGGGGAACGGCGTCTTGCCAAGCGTCAGGCCCTCCACCGGTTTCTCGTCGGCCGTCCGCAATTCCCACAGGATGAGTTGGCGTGTGGCCGGCTTGAGGTGATAGACGGTCCGCCCGTCGAAGACGAACGTTTCCTGCGGCTTGTCGGTGAATTCGAACCGCAGCAGGTTCGGCGCTTTGAAGGCCAGGCGGCCTTTGCGCTTCTGGATGTCCTCGTACAGCGTCTGGTTGAGTTCGTAATCGAACTGGGCCCGCAGAGTGGCGATCTTGCGGCCGGCGGCGTCCATGGCGTCGAGGACCTTCTCGACGTCGGGCGGCAGCGGTTCAGCGGCCGGCGCACTCGGCGCGACGGGCGCTTCCGGCGCCGGCGCGTCGGCGGCCGTCGCCAACGCGGTCGGCAGGACGAGCAGGGCTCCCAGGACGATGAGCCATGCGCGGTGTGTCATGCGGTGTCCTCCTTCTCGGCGCGCCGGCGGGCGGCGCGCTCGCGAATGTGTTTGACCAGCGGCGGCAGGCCGCGCCAGAGGCCCAGGCACACCGTCGCGCCCAGCACGCCCACGACCCACTGCCACCCCAGTTGGAACGCGTCCGCCAGGATCGCAAAGAGCAGGTACCTGGGCCACCGGCCCACCAGCGACCCCGCCGCGAACTTCAGCCGGTTGTATCCCTCGCTGATGGCCAGCAGCCGCACCACGTCCACCGGAATGGGTAGGAACGACGCCGCCGCCAGCGTCCCGAACGGCGCCTTGCCGTACCACGCCGCGAATCGCCGGTACAGCCGCGTTGCACGGACTTGCCGCACCGGCCGATACCGGTACAGGAACGTCAGCAGATAGTAATCGTGCATGTTGGCGATGGCGGTGCCGGCGGCGCCGACCGTGGCCACGACCCACGGGTCGAGGCCCAGCCCGCCGCCTTCGACCGGCGCGGCCGCCCAGATGACGATCCATGCCGTCGGCAGCGGCAGGAACGTGCACGCCAGGCTCAGGTACCCGAACAGCACGGCCAAACCCGCGGCGGTGCTGTCCTCGCCGCCCAGCAGGTACACGCCTCCCACCAGGGCCATCAGCAGCGCGAACGGCACGAACCACCACGCCAGGCTCAGCCGCTCGGGCCGCGCAAGGGGCAGGTCCTGCGTTTCGGCCGCGATGTCAGGCGTCGACGAGTCGCCCATCGTGCATCCTTATGAGGCGGTCGGCCCGGTCGGCCACCTGCCGGTTGTGCGTAATGAGGACAATCGCCTGGCCCGTGCCGCGGTGCAGCCGGCCCACCAGGTCCATCACACGGTCGGAGGCTTCGGAGTCGAGGTTGCCGGTGGGCTCGTCGGCCAGGAGGACGGTCGGCCGGGTCGCCAGGGCCCGTGCGATGGCCACGCGCTGCTGCTCGCCCACGCTGAGTTGGTTCGGCCGGCGTCGGCGTTTCTCCTCCAGGCCGACGGCCCGGAGCATCTCGCGCGGCGCGGACCCCGGCCGCTCGCCCCGAAGCCGCATCGGCAGGCCTACGTTCTCCTCGGCCGAGAGGGTCGGCAGCAGGTTGAATCGCTGGAACACGTACCCGATGTGCCGGCGGCGAAGCCGCGTCCGCCCGCCGTCGCCCAGGGTGCCGGCGTCCTGGCCGTCGATGCGGACCGTGCCCTCGGTCGGCGTCGCCAGAAGGCCAAGCAGGTACAGCAGCGTGCTCTTGCCGCAGCCGCTCGGGCCCATGATGGAGACGAACTCGCCGGGCGCGACGGCCAGGTCCACGCCGCGAAGGGCCGGCGTCTCCACGCCGTCCGCCCGGTACACCTTCACGAGGCTCTGCGTTTCGATGATCGGTGTCATGTCTCTTCTTTGGACGGCCGGACGCCTCTCCGATTCAAACGGCGGCTGATACGCTGTCATCTCTGAGACAGCCCAACGTTGTCATTCTGAGGGAGCGAAGCGACCGAAGAATCTCGCCGTTGCCATTGCCGGTTCGCCTTTCGAACGGCGAGATGCTTCGCTTCGCTCAGCATGACAGCCTCACGGGAGCGTCGCACCCGCCTGGCTACTCATATCGCAGGCTCTCGACGGGGTCCTGTCGTGCGGCCCGGGCGGCTGGCTGGGCTGCGCCGAGCAGCGTGCCCCCCGCCGCCAGCAGGGCCGCCAGCAGGTATCGCAAGGGCGGAATCTCGACCGTCCAGAGCGGCTGAAGGTGCAGGATGAGCGCCCGCCCGCCCCACGTCAGCAGGAACCCGGTCACGATGCCCGCGCCGGCAATCAGCCCCGCCTCCGACAGCACCAGGCCGAACACCTGGGCCCGCGACGCCCCGATGCCCTTCAGGATGCCGATCTCGTGCGTCCGCTCAATCACCATCGTGTACACCGTCAGCAGGATGACCAGAAAACACACGAATCCCGCCACGAAAACCACCGAGCCGATAACCAGGTCCATATCGATAAAACTCGACGCGAGCACGTCGTAGAACTCCTCCAGCGTGAACACGTTCAGGCCGCGCTCGCGGATGGCCTCGCGCACCGCGGCCACGTGGGACGGGTCGACGACGCGCACGTAGAAGAACGACGCGCGGCGGCTGGTCTGCTGGAGTGCCTCGCCCACCGTGTCGATGGGCATGAAGACCCGGCCCGCCACGCCCTCCTTCGCGATGCCCACGATGCGGAACGCGTGGCCCCACCGTTCGACGGTCTGGCCCACGCGGTATCCGCCGGCGGCGGCCAGGCGGGCGTCGATGACCATCTCCGGCCCGTCCGCCAGCGCCCGGCCCTCCAGAATCTGGTCCTCCGACGCGAAGTACCGCCAGTCCTCCGGCCGGATGCCGTACACGTTCTGCACGCGGCCGGCCATCTTGAACGGCCACCGGAGGACCGGGATGGCGTGCTCGACGCCCGCGACGCCCTCCAGGTCCTTCTCGACCTTCTCGGCCGGCAGGCCCCCGCTCACGACCACCTGGTCCGACGCCGGCCAGACCATCAGGTGGGCCTCGACCTGCGTCGTGCGCCGGGCGATCTCGTCCAGCATGCCCGTCAGGCCCACGAGCACCAGGAACAGCGCTACCCCGACGCCGACCGCCAGGACACTGACGGCCGTACGCAGCGGCCGGGCCAGGATGTTCGCGAGCGGCAGCATAGACCTCTCCGCGACGGGCACTCGGGTGTTGCGGCGATTATAGGAGCGGCGGGGGAGGGCGGCAAGGACTCGCCGACGGCAGCGAGGTCAGGCCTTGCCCATCAGGCCGTCCAGAAGCGCGCGGACCGCCTTCAGGTCTGCCGCCTGCCAGGTCGCCTCGACCGACCACGCGGTCGGCTGGGCGACGACCGCGACCGTCCGGACGCCGGCGGCGGCGCCGGCCTCGATGTCGAACCGGAAGTCGCCCACCAGCACCGTCTCGTCGGCGCGGGCGCCGCACGCGGCCATCAGGTGCCGGACGCCCTGTGGCGAGGGCTTGGGCTCGTGGTCCTCACGCGTAACGGCCGCATCGAACACGAGGCTGTGCCGGCGCGCAGCCGCCTCGACGCTGGCCCGGCTGTTGCGGGTCAGGAGGGCTGTCTTGACGCCCCGCCCGCGCAGGTGGGCGAGCAGGTCGGCGGCGCCGGGGATGAGGCGCGAGGCGCGGACGGCCTCGGTCTCATGGCGGTCGATGACGGCCTCCGCCCGGGCCCGGTCAGCCGGCCCAATGTCCTCGAGTGCCTCGAGGATGGGCACGCCCGCGGGCAGGCCGATCTCGGCCCGGATGGCGTCGAAATCGAGCGGCGAGTCGAGCAGCGTACCGTCGAGGTCGAAGATGACGAGTTTCAGCCCCATAGCGTTTGCCCATCATGCCGGAACTCGCCGGCGGCGTCAACCCTGCCCGGGTCGGACCGGCTGCCTGGGTGCAGGACAAGAAGCTGGCTTCGGCGCGAGTTGTCATTCCGAGCGAGCGCAGCCCGTACGGGCTGTTGCCGTTGGGCGAACGACGAGATTTCTCCGCTCGCCCCGTCCCGGACATCCGGGCCGGGGCTCGGTCGAAATGACAAGGTGCTCTGGATCCTTCGGGCCCTCGGTCGAAATGACACGCGGTGTGCCCGCCCCTTTTCTGACGTGCATCCGCCGGCGGCGTCAACCGTCCCCGCAGCCCGGCCGACGGCGCCGCCACCCACGTCGCCCGGCCAAATCGCCCAGCCAAAGGGCTTGACAGACGGCCCCGCTTGGCCTATGTATACTATGGACGTGCGCGGGTGGTGGAATTGGCAGACACACCAGCTTGAGGTGCTGGCGGCCACACAAACGGCCTTGCAGGTTCAAGTCCTGTCCCGCGCACCACGATTTACGCACCGACGGCCCGGAAGGGGCCGTTTTCTTTGCGCCACTGGCGCCGGCTGAGGCGCCGCTGAATGTGCTGCGGAAGACCGAGGCTGTCCGCCGCGCCGGCCGCTCCCCGCCTGTCCGTGTCCGCCGGGGCTCCCCGTCACGGCGCGCCCGCCGGCGCGGGGCCGCGCCGCAGCACGCGCGGTAAGAAGACGATGGCCAGCCACATCGCCACCGCGCCGACGGCGATCAGGAATACGGGCAGACCGCCCCAGATGGCCAGCAGCGGGATGGCCGTGCTCGTCCACAATCCGCCGCCCATGAACGGCTCGTGGAGCAGTTGCTTGGAGGCGAAGGCGTCGGCGGCGGGCGTCTCGTAGTCGGGATCCACGACGCGCAGGAGCAGCAGGCCGGTCGCGGTCACGCCCATCGACTGGCCCATCTCGGCAATGGCCCGCTCGAACCAGGCGTCGGGCAACATCCGCCGCGCCAGCAGGACGACGCAGAGGACGTTCCACGCGATGGCGGCCGCCACCAGGATGAGGAACGGCGTGAGCATCTCGGCGACGGCCTGGATGCGGATCGTCGCGATGGCGGCGATGACGAGGAAATCGAGGGCGGCGTTCTGAATCCGCCGCGTCAGCCCGGCGTCCACCAGGTCGTGCCGGTCGAACCGCTGCTCCACCGCCTGCACCGCCAGCCCGCCGATCATGCACAGCGGAAACAGCGGGAAACTCTTGACCACGATGTGCAGGGCCGACGCCTCGCGGGCCTTCTCGCTCAGGCCCGCGTTTACCATGCCCTCGATCAGCCAGGCGGCTTCCTTCAGCAGGTACCCGATGAGGATGGCCACCCCGACGACCATCAGGTGGAAGGTGAGCGAGCCGATGGCGTCGCTGGAGACGGTCATCCGGCCGGCGCTGGGCCGGCGGTCGAGCGGGATGATGCCGGCCCGCTCCAGGGTGGAGAGGGTGTTCGGCTTCCGTCCGCCCGCGAGATGGCCCCGGCGGGCCGCCCAGTTGATCAGGATCATGCCGACCACGATGGCGCTCGTGACGCCGGCCGTCGCGCTGGCCAAGGCCAGGTCCTTGCCCTGGGGCCAGCCGCGGTCGACGAAGGTGGGACCCAGCCCGCCCGCCGTGCCGTGACCGCCCTCGAATCCCACGGGAATGAGCCCGCCGAACATCGGTCCCACGCCAAACAACGGCCCCAGCAGCACAAGGACCAGGCCCACGCCCACCACGTACTGGCCCCACGCCACCACCTGCCCGTAGGCCAGTTGCGGCCCGGCCCGGCGCCACAGGTCGCGTACGCGCGGCAGCGGATGGCCCAGGAACAGGCACGCGAAGACCACGTTGATGAGCAGGCCCGGCAGGGCATCCCAGCCGGCGGTCCATTCTTCCGGCAGCGGATGCCCGCGGTGCTCCGCCACCTGGATGACCACCAGGGCCAGCAGGCCGCCCAGGACCGACGACGGCAGGTACAGCCACTGGAGCAAACGCACCTTGCTCCGAAGCAGGTATCCGGCGTACAGGGCCAGGCACAGTCCGATGAATGAAATCATGCGCGCGGGTCTCCTCCTGCTTCATGTCGCGGCCCTGGGTCGGCCGGGGGCGCGGTGACGCTTCTATACCCCGAAGTGGGCGGCGGGGCAAGGCAAACGTGGCGGGTCGGCCTCGCACGGGTGGTTGGCACGCGCTATGTCATTTCGACCGAGGTCTCGCGAAGCGAGGCCGAGTGGAGAAATCTCGCCGTGAGTCGAACAGCGAGATTCCTCGACTCGCTGCGCTCGCTCGGAATGACAAGTTGGGCTGCAACCGCTCTTTCGTCCTGCACCCGGCCGACCGCCGGTCCGCCCGCACAAATGACGACCTGGTTGCACGCGTTGCGCCCGGGCGACTATCATGGATGGTTGAGAGGCCGACACGCGCCGGTCCGTGGCGCGAGGTGCCGTAAAGAGGAGGTTGACGCCATGGCCGAATTCTCTGAAATGGTTCGAACTGCCGATTTCAAGACCGAGAAGCACGTCCCCGTCATCGAGTGCCCGGACAAGGTGAAGGCGGACCAGGTTTTCGAGGTCAACGTCGGCGTCGGCAAGGAGGTGGATCACCCGAACACCACCGAGCACCACATCCGCTGGATCCGGCTGTACTTTCTGCCCGAGGGGGCGAAGTTCCCGTTCGAGGTTGCCACCGTCGAGTTCACCGTGCACGGCGAGTCGGTCGACGGCGCCAACAAGGGGCCGGTCTACACGCATCACGCCGCCGCGGTCCGGATGAAGACCAGCCAGGCGGGTACGCTTGTGGCCTTGTCGTACTGCAACATCCACGGCCTGTGGCGGTCGAGCAAGGCGCTGGCCGTCGGCTGAGGCGCGCCGAAGAACGAAGCGCGGGTCGCCCCGGCGCGCTCGCCGTGTGGGGCGCCTCGGACCGCGGTTCGCGCGGGCGGCTTCACGACGGCCTCTCGCTGAAAGGGAAGGTCAGCCATGACAGGCCTGACACGCGAGGAACTTTGTGCGCTGGCGCGGCACGAGGGGCCGGGCAGCGTTTCCATCGTCATGCCCGCTCACACGGGCGGGCCCGACACGCGCGAGGACCCGATCCGGTTCCGCAACCTCCTGCGCGAGGCCGAGGAACGGTTCGTCGCGCTCGGCGGCCGGCGGCCCGATATCCGCCGGCGGCTCGAGCCGCTCTTCGCCCTGGAACAGAACGCCGAGTTCTGGGAGCACCAGGGCCGCGGCCTGGCGGTGTTCGTGGACGACCGGCCACGCATCGTCCGCGCCCCGATGGACCTGGAGGAACTCGTCGCCGTCGGCCTGCGCTTCTACCTGAAGCCGCTGCTGGCGGCCATGAGCGAGGGCGAGCGGTTCTATGTCCTGGCGCTCAGCCAGCAGACGGTCCGTTTGTTCGAGGCCTCGCCGTACAGCATTCACGAGATCGACCTGCCGCCCGACACGCCTCGCAGCATGGCCGACCTGGCCCAGTACGAGGTGCCCGAGCGGAGCCTCCAGTTTCACACGGGCGCCCCGCCGGGCCACGGCACGGACCGGGCGGCGATGTTCCACGGCCAGGGGGTCGGCACCGACGAGGCCCTGGAGAAACGCAAGATATGGGAGTTCTGCGAGTACGTTAAGACGGGCGTGGCCCGCCGCCTGAACGGCCAGCGGGCTCCCTTGGTCCTGGCCGGCACCGAGCCGATTCTTGGAATCTATCGCGAAGTCAGCAAATATCCGAACCTGGTCGACGACGCGGTCCACGGAAGCCCCGACCGCGCCAAGCCCGAAGACCTGCGCAACCGGGCCGCCGAGATGGTCAGGCCGCTGTTCCGGCAGGGTCTCGCGCGCGACGCCGAGCGGTACCACCGCGCCATCGAGAGCGCTCCGGGCGACCGCGCGTCGAACGACCTCGAGACGGTCCTTTTTGCCGCCCTCGACGGCCGCGTCGACGTCCTCTGGGTGGCGACCGACGCGCATGTCTGGGGCCGGCTGGACCTTCAGGCGCGTCGCGTCGACCCGCACGCCGCTCGCCAGCCGGAGGACGAGGAATTGCTCAACGCAGCCAGCGTGCTGGCGCTTAGGAGCAGGGCGGCGGTTCATGCCATGCCGCGCGTGTCGCTGCCCGGGGCCGGCCCCAGCGCCGCCACGTTCCGGTTTCCCGCGACGTGACGGCGGTTGGCGGGGAGCCGGGCATGAGCCGGGACGCCCCGGCAGTCGCGCCAGCCAGAGGCAAGGCGTGCCCGCGGCGCCGCCGGCGGCTCACCTCGCCCCCACCCACTCCAGGACCTTGCGGCGCAAGTCCCGCAGCGGCGCGCCGACGATGCGGTGCAGGCGCAGGAACCAGGGCGGCACCTTGCTGGCTGCCCGTTCCTCGGCGGTCATCAGGTCGGGCCGATACTGCCGCTTGAGTTTCCGCACGTGGTACCGGTCGGCCTGCTGGAAGAGCGCCAGGAGCCGACGCCTCGCTCCCCCTAGCGCGCCGCCCT
>JADHXV010000138.1 GCA_016782785.1 Planctomycetota bacterium
CCCGAGACGGGCCTGCCCGCCACGTGGAGCCGGACCGACGGCGTGGCCTGGTCGGCGGCGCTGCCGGGTCCCGGCGACGCCACGCCCATCATCGTGGGCGACCGCGTCTTCGTCAGTTCCACCGACGCCGCCTCAAAGGCCCTCGTCGGAATGTGTCTTTCGGCCGCCGAGGGCAAGGTCCTCTGGCAGACGCGCCTCGGCACCGACGCCAAGGCCCCCCGGAACACCATGGCCTCGCCCTCGCCGGTCGCCGACGGCCGGGTCGTCGTGTTCCTTTATGGCACGGGCGAGATGGCCGGCCTGGACCCCGCCGGCACGATTCTCTGGCGGCGAAGCCTGGGCGACGAGTTCGGCAAGGTGTCCATCAAGTACGGCTACAGTTCCAGCCCGCTCCTGTACGACGGCCGCCTGTACGTCCTCATGCTCCGCCGGCCGTGGGCCTACAAGTACAATCCCGGCCGCGCAACGCCGGCCGAAGAGCGCCGCCAACTCGATTCGTTCCTCCTGGCCCTCGACCCCATGACCGGCAAGACGCTGTGGCGGCACGTCCGGCCGACCGAGGCCGTGGACGAATCGTTCGAGTCTTACAACACGCCGGTGCCGTGGCGGGCCTGGGCGGCGCGGACCGACCTGGTCATCTCGGGCGGCGACTACGTGACCGGCCACGACCCCGCCACGGGCGCGGAGCGCTGGCGGTGGGGATACAATCCGGAACATAAGAACATGCAGCGATTGATTCCGTCGCCGACGCCGGACGGCGATTGGGTTTTCGTCCCGCTGCCGCGCGGCAACCGCCTGGCCGCCCTTGCGCCCGACGGGCGGGGCGTCGGCCTCGCGTGGGACCTCGACGGCCCGACCACCGACTCCGCCACGCCGCTCTTCCACGCCGGCACGCTCTTCGTCCTCGACAGCGACCGCAAGGACCTGGCCGCGCTCGACCCGGCCACGGGCGCCCAGCGGTGGCGGACCAAACTCGGCGGGGCCGTCTGGCGGGCCTCGCCCACCGGCGCCGACGGCAAGGTCTACTGCTTCAGCGTCGACGGCGAGGTGGTGGTGCTCGATGCGAAGACCGGCGAGATCCTCTCACGCATCGATATGGCTGGCAAAGAGGTCCGGTCCACCATCGCCGTGGCAGGCGGCCGCCTGTACATCCGCACCCACGACCGTCTCTGGTGCGTGGGCAAGTAGCCGGCCGGGACGGTCACTTTTTCGGCTTGGCCACCTCGACCTTCACGCCCTCCAGGTCGGCCGTGCAACTCAGTTTCAGCCAGTACCGGCCGGGGGTGACGCGAAGGGCCCGGGCGCCCTGCTGGCCTTTCATCGTCTGCACGTGGTGCGACGAGACGCGGGTCTGCCACTGGTCGTCCACGCGGTACAGGTTCAGGATGACGATGCTGCCCACGCGTCCGGGTTCGCAGTCCCAGGTCATCCGTATGGCGCCGTAGGGCACTTCGAAAACGTCGGTCTCGACGCCCTGCATGCCGCCTGTCGCGATGGTCTTGGCTGTGAGCGTCACGGGCGTCCAGACGATGTCGCCCTCTGCCGGTTCCGGGTCTTTCGGCGGGTCGGGCTTGGCCGGGCCCGGCAACGGTTTCTGGGCGGGGTCGGGCTTGGCGGGTGGCGGGTCAGGCTTGGGCTTCTCTGCGGGCGTTGCCGGCGACGCAGGCGGGGCAGGGGGCTTGTACGGGTCCGCCAAAGCGACCGCCGCATTCTCCTGCACCAGCATCGTGTCGAGCCACCCATGGGACGTCCACACGCGGACGGGCAGCGGCTCGCCCGGTTTCGGCATGCCGCACGGGAACACCCACGCGGGGCCGGCGGTGGTGGACCGCTCGGCCACCAGGGCGACGGCGGCGGGGTTGGCGTCCGGCCGGCCGGTCACGTCGAACAGCCGCACCTGGACCGGTTTGCCCTGGCGGTGGACCTCGAAGGCGGCGCCGCCGGCGGGCTTCAGGACGGGCGACGCGAACGCGCCGTCGGCCGGGGCGGGCGGCGCCCCTTTGGGGGCGGCGATGGGCGGCACGGGGCCGAGGGTGTTCGGCGGGACCTCCTCCCGCCGCAGGGCGTAGCCCGCCCGGATCAGCACCTCGCCCAGCCATCCCTTATGGGTCCACACGCGGGCGTACAGGGTGAGCGGGTCGGCCGAGCCTTTCTCCGCGCCCGTCGGGAACACCCACACGGGGTCTTCCCGTAGGAGGCTGACGGCGACCGTCTCGGCGTGGCCGTGAAGCCGGTCGTGGACCTGGCTTGAATCGGCATCCGCCAGGACCACCCGGAGGAGTTGGCCGGCGTCGTCCCGGAACTCGAACCAGTCGGGCCCGATGGTCGGTATCCGGCCGATCGACACCGTGTAGAACGCCGGCGGGGCGGGCAGCGGCAGGTCAGGCGGCGAGGCCGGTGGGGCGACCTCAGGCGGCGTCGGAGGGATAGGCTGCGGCGGCGGCGTAGGGGCACGGCCTGCCGTGCCCGCGGCGGCCTCGGCCTCGGCTGCGAGGCCGTGGTCGGCCGGCCCCGGTAAGCCGACGAGCGCCGCTGCGACTGCGACGCCGACGGTCAGCCACCGGACGGAAGTCCCTGTGCGGAAAGGTACCCTGCGCGACATGGCTCCCCCCCTACTTGCGCGCGCTCCATCAACTTTAGACGCCTGAGTTGAAGAAAGTTCCTGGAATTCCGGTGCGTGGCATGGTCAGCCGGTGCCGCGCGGCAAGCGTGCTACGGCACGCGGCTCGGGCGGCCGCCCCGACATGCCGGAAAACGCTGGACGGGCGCCGGCAACCGCGCAAGAATGGCCCGTAATCGAGGGGAAGTGGGGAGGCGCCGTCATGTCGCTTGCACACAAACACGCGCCGCAACACGCGTGTCGTCCGGGTATCGTGCTGGCCGCGCTGGCCGCGCTGGCCGTGCTGGCCGCGCTGTCCGCGCTGGTGGGTGCCAGGGGGGCCGACGCGGGGCCCGCCCCGGCCGCCGAGCCGCTTCGTCTGCCTGCCGCCTGGACTCTGTCGCGCCCCCTCATCGCGCCCGTCCAGCCGACGGAGGGCGAGCATATCTCCGTCAAGGACCCGTCCGTCGTCTTCCACGAAGGCAAGTGGCATGTATTCATGACGATCCGCGGCCGGCCGCGGTCCCACGAAATCCAGTACGTGGCCTTCGAGCAGTGGGAAGAGGCCGACAAGGCGCCGCGTGCCATGCTCACCATCGAGCCGGGGTACTACTGCGCGCCGCAGGTCTTCTATTTCCGGCCGCACCGCAAGTGGTACCTGATCTACCAGACAGGCCGCAAGGGCCGTCGGCCCGGGCTCCAGCCGACCTTCGCGACGACCGAGACGCTGGGCGACCCGGCGTCGTGGGTGCCCGGCGGCGGCCTCTGGGGCGAGCGCGACCTGGAAGCCACGCAGCGGGCCATCGACTTCTGGGTCATCTGCGACGCGGAGCGGGCGTACCTCTTCTTCACATCCAATAATGGGCACATGTGGCGGATGTCTACGCCGCTCGCCGAGTTTCCCGACGGCTTCCGCACCGCCAAGGCGGAACTTGCCCTGAAGGCCGACATCTTCGAGGCCGGCCATACGTACAGCCTCCTCGGGCGGAACGAGTACCTGACCGTCGTCGAGGCCCAGGGTCCCGGCGGCCGGCGGTACTACAAGGCGTACCTCGCCGATCGGCTCGACGGCGCCTGGCGGCCGCTGGCTGACACGTGGGAGCGGCCGTTCGCGGGAGAGAAGAATGTCCGCCAGCCGGCCCCCGCCTGGGCCGACGACATCAGCCACGGCGAACTGCTGCGGACCGGCGCCGATGAGACGCTCCCGGTCGACCCGGCCAACCTCCGATTCCTCATCCAGGGCGTTACGCAGCGCGAGAGGGCCGGCAAGGCGTACGGCGACATCCCGTGGCGGCTGGGCCTTCTGACGCCGGCGTCGGCGGAGTAGCGCGGCGGGCGTGCTCCCGCACGCGGCTCGGGGATCATATCAGCCGCCGCGTAGGCCCAGGATCCGCAGTCGTCTCCCCTTTGAGTACACAAAACCGGTTTTTTGCTTGCCATGTTCGGCGCGGCGAACTAAGATGTGATGGCCGAACTGCCTTTGAAAGGCGAGCGGCAGGGGGCGGAGAGCGTATGTCGGAGACCACGCCAAGCACCGGCCTCAGCGAGAGCCTCCAGGATTACCTGGAGGCCGTGTACCTGCTCATCGAGCGGCACGGCGTGGCCCGGATGAAGCAGATTGCCGGCCTCGTCGGCGTCGGGAAGTCCAGCGTCACGGGCGGCGTCCGGGCCTTGGCCGAGCGCGGCCTGGTGCATTACGAGCCGTACGCGTACGTGACGCTGACGGACGAGGGGCGGCGGGTCGGCCGGGGCCTCGTGCGCCGGCACCGGGTGCTCAAGCAGTTCCTGATGCGGGTGCTGGGCGTGCCGGAGGAAGAGGCCGAGCGCATCGGATGTAAGATGGAACATGTGATCAAGGGCGACGTGCTGGACCGGTTCGTCCGGTTCCTGCGTTTCGCCGAGCAGCGGTCGACGGGCGACGGGTCGCTGGCCGAGGCGTTCCGCGCGTTCTGCGAAACGCCGGCCGCGGCTGCACCGCCTGTTTCCAGCGAGGGCGACGTGGCATGACATATGATGGCACAGACCGGCCGGTGGCCCCGGTGGCGCTCGACACGCTGCCCGACGGCGCGCACGCCCGCCTCGTGACGGTGAGCGGCGGCCCGGGGCTGCGGTCGCGGTTGGCGGCGATGGGCCTCCGGACGGGGGTGGCCATCCGCGTGGTCCATAACGGCGGGCGCGGCCCGTTCGTCGTGGCGGCGGGCGAGGCGCGCATCGTCCTCGGGCGAGGCATGGCGCGGAAGGTGCTGGTCGTGCCGAACGGAAGTGGTGAGGCGTAGCGCGCCCGCGGCGCTTCCGCGCGGCCCGTACGGGCCGCGCCGCAATCGGTAATGTTGGCACGGGCGGCCGGTACGGCTCGCAAGGCGCGCGGTGGGTGCGGAGACCCACCGCGCGGGACGTTTCTTGTCGGGCGCGGTGGGTGCGGGGACCCACGGCGCAAAGGGTGGGGCGGTGCATAGGGCGGTGGGGCGGTGAGCGAGTCATGGTCCAGCCCAGCGACGCCGCGAAACCGGGCACCTTCGAGGCCGGCGCCCCGCGCGCCCCCGCCCAGACCCTCCGCCGGGTGACCGTGGCCCTGGCCGGCAACCCCAACTCCGGCAAGACCACCATCTTCAACGCCCTGACGGGGTCCCGGCAGCACGTGGGCAACTATCCCGGCGTGACGGTCGAGAAGAAGGCCGGCGTCCGCGTGCACCGGGGCCTCTGGCTCGACATCGTGGACCTGCCGGGCACGTACAGCCTGACGGCGTACTCGACGGACGAACTGGTGGCCCGCGAGTTCGTCATCGACGCCCACCCGGACGTGGTCGTGGACGTGCTCGACGCGTCGAACCTGGAACGGAGCCTCTACCTGGGCGTCCAGTTCATGGAACTCGACGTGCCGCTCGTCCTCGTCCTGAACATGAGCGACATCGCGGCGGCCCGCGGCTTCGTGTTCGACCTGGAGCATCTCTCGGCCCTGCTGGGCAACGTGCCGCTGGTGCCCGCCGTCGGCAACCGGGGCGAGGGCATCGAGGCCATCCTCGACGCCACCGTGGCCGTGGCCGAGGCGGCCCGCCCGGAACGGCACGTGGCGATTTCCTATGGGCCGGAGATCGACCGTGAGATCGAACACCTGGCGTCGCTGCTGGAGCCGGACGCCCAGCGCCTCGCGCCGCGCCGTCCGCGCTGGGTGGCCCTGAAACTGCTCGAGGGCGACCGCCGCATCCGCGAGCGCGTCCGGGCGGCGTGCACGCGGGCCGACGACGTGCTGGTCTCCGCCGACGCCGCCATCGCCCGCCTCCGCACCATCCTGGGCGACGACCCCGAAATCGTCATCGCCGACCGCCGCTACGGCTTCATCAGCGGGGCCTGCCAGGAGACGGTCCGCAGCACGGTCGAGTTGCGGCACACGCGGTCGGACCAGATTGACGCCGTTCTGACGCACCCGGTGCTGGGGCTGCCCATCTTCCTGGGCCTCGTGTACCTGATGTTCTGGGCCACGTTCCGCCTGGGCGAGTACCCGATGGCCGCAATCGACGCCCTGTTTCTGTGGCTCGGCCAGGCCGTGGGCGGCCTGTGGCCGGCGGGCAGCGACAGTTTGCTCCGCAGCCTCCTGGTCGACGGCCTCATCCACGGCGTGGGCGGGGTGCTCGTCTTTCTGCCGAACATCCTCATCCTGTTCCTGGCGATTTCGGTCCTGGAGGACTCGGGCTACATGGCCCGGGCCGCCTTCATCGTGGACCGGTGGATGCACAAGATCGGGCTGCACGGCAAGAGTTTCATTCCGATGATCCTGGGTTTCGGGTGCACGGTGCCGGCCATCCTGGCCACGCGCGTGCTGGAAAGCCGCCGCGACCGCCTGACCACCATGTTCATCCTGCCGCTGATGAGTTGCAGCGCCCGGTTCCCCATCTACGTCATGTTCACCGGGGCGCTGTTCCCGGAGCGGTGGCGGACGCCGGTCGTGTGGACCATGTACGTGGTGGGGGCGGTGGCGGCCATCGCGATGGCCAAGGTCCTGCGCAGCACGCTGTTTCGTGGCGAGACCGAGCCGTTCGTCATGGAACTTCCGCCTTACCGCACCCCCACCGTCCGGGGCACGCTCATTCACATGTGGCAGCGGGGATGGATGTACGTCCGCAAGGCCGGCACCGTCATCCTGGCCGTCTCGGTGGTGATGTGGGCGCTGACGGCGTTCCCGCGTCCGGCCGAGAGCGACGCCGGCGTGCCCGACGCCGCTCGCGCCGCCGCCTCTGTCGGCGGTGCCGGCCCACCCGCCGCCGGCCGGCGCGCCGCGGCCCTCGAACACTCCGTGGCCGGCCGCGTCGGCAAGGCCCTGGAGCCGGTCACCCGGCCGCTGGGCTTCGACTGGCGGATCAACACGGCCCTCATGGGCGCCTTTGCGGCCAAGGAGGTGTTCGTGGCCCAGATGGGCATCGTCCTGTCGCTGGGCGAGGGCGTCGGGGCCGAGAGCGACTCCCTCCACGCCGCCCTTCAGCGGAACTACTCGCCGCTGCAGGCTCTGGCCGTCATGGTCTTCTGCCTGCTCGGTTTCCCGTGCATGGCGACGGTCGCGGTCATGTGGCGGGAGAGCGGGTCGTGGGGCTGGGTGGTCCTTCAGTGGGTGATCCTGACGGTGATGGCCTACGTGGCCACGCTGGCGGTGTACCAGGTGGGGTCGGCGCTGGGCCTGGGCGGCGCCATGTAGCCGCCCCGCTTGTGGGGCGCGTGCCTTTCACGGAGCCTGATATGACGAGACGCGCCTTCGCCGTCGCCGCCCATCCCGACGACATCGAGTTTCTGATGGCCGGCACGCTCATCCGCCTGGCCGGGGCGGGGTACGAACTCCACACGATGAACATCGCGAACGGTTCGTGCGGCACGTCGCACGTGCCGGCCGACGAGATTGTTCGCATCCGCCGCGACGAGGCGCGGGCCGCGGCCGCCTCCATCGGGGCCGTCTATCACGAGAGCCTTGTGCCGGACATCGAGATCTATTACGAGAAGCCGCTCCTGGCCCGCGTGGCCGCCGTCATGCGCGAGGTGGCGCCCGAGATTCTCCTGACCCAGTCGCCGGACGATTACATGGAAGACCATCAGAACGCGGCCCGCCTGGCCGTGACGGCGGCGTTCGTGCGAGGCATGAACAACTTCCAGGCCGACCCGCCCCGCGACCCCGTCGCCGGCGACGTGGCCGTCTATCACGCCCAGCCGCACAGCAACCGCGGGCCGCTGGGCGAGGCGGTGCGCCCGCACCTCTTCGTCGACGCGACGGACGTCCTCGACCGCAAGCGGGCCATGCTCGCCTGCCACGAGAGCCAGCGGCGGTGGCTCGACGAAAGCCAGGGTATGGACTCGTACCTGGCGGCGATGGAGGCTTTCAGCCGCGAGGCAGGCGCGATGTCCGGCCGGTTTGAGTATGCCGAGGGCTGGCGACACCGGCTGCACCTGGGGTTCGGGCCCGAGGGCTGGGACCCGCTGGCCGACGCCCTGGGCGCGGCCGTCTGTTCCGGGTAGTTGCTGAGCACCGGTCATTGGCAAGGCCGGGCCACACGGGCGGTCACGGCGTCTGGCCGACAAGTT
>JADHXV010000139.1 GCA_016782785.1 Planctomycetota bacterium
GTCCACCCCGCCGCCGCCCTTGTTCGCGATGAACGGCTCGACGAACGAAAGCGAACTCGTGGCGGGCTTCACCCACAGCGTCACGGTAAACTGGCTGGCGCTGAAGGCCGACGAGGCGAAATCGACGTAGTCGTCGCCGCTGAACACGGCCGCCTTCGTTCCCTGCTTCGGGTCCAGGCTGTCGAAGGCGAGCGTGCCGACGACCGTCCCGTTCAGCCCGCCCACGCTGTCGTGCACGTTGTCGGCGTCGAACGTGTACTGGTGGACCAGCGTGGCGTGGGTGGCCGGGGCGGCCAGCGCGATAGCGGCGGCGGCCACGGCGAACCAGGCGGCAAAGCGGCGAACGGGCTTCATGGTGTCTCCCCCCAGGGAGATCGGGCCGGGGCCCGTGGGTGCCGGGGCGTTCAACGGCTGCACGGTGCGCTGCCCGCGCGGCCACGGGCCGAGCGCATCGGCGGCGGTGCCTGCCCCCTCGCTCTCAACGTCTGATAATGTATAGCACACGTTTTGGCTTCCGTCAAATCGCGGAGCCATTTTTCTTTCCGGTGTGCCACACGGTCACCCGCGCGGGAAGCGGCAGGCACGGCACCCGCAGAGGCCCGAATTTTTTTTAATCGCCCCGAAAAATCTCTTGCGTCCCCGAGGCACGATGGGGCATAACAGGTGCCAGCGTGGCTTACGTTTCGCTAATGAGGTGCATTTCTGCTGGACGATGAAGTACCGGGAGAGGCGATAACCGGCCCGCCGCGGGCCGGGATCGGCCGCGACACATCGAATCCGGATGCGGGAGGGAACGCATGAGACGCTTCCATGTCGCCGTCGTCCTTGCCGTACTGGCCGCCCTGGTCCTGCTGGCCGGACGCACCGGCCGGGCCGAATCGGAGGCCGCCGAACCGTTCTTCCAGGAGGGAGACCTGTCACTCTATCTGAATCGGGTGGCGCACGGCGCGCTGGTAGCCGAGCAGCCCGACGCGGCGGCCCCGCCGGAAGGCGAACCCCAGGCCCCCGCCGGCGATGGGCCGCCTCTGCCCCTCCACAACCTGGAGGGCACGTGCGGCGGCGTCAGTTCGCCCATGGCCTACCTCTGCAACCCCGGCCCGCCCGGCACCGAGGTCGGCGTGCCGGCCTTCAGCATGACGTTCCTGAAGGCGGGCGACAAGGAGGTCCAGTCGTACGCCATGTCGTGGACGTTCTACCGGCGGCTGGAGTTCTCGTATGCCGCCAACCGTATCCATCTGGGCGACTGGCCCAAGGCCGTTCGGGAGGTGACGGGATTCGATATTGGCCGAACCCACGTGTGGGTCCACAACCTGAACCTGCGCGGCATGATTATCGAGGAAACGCCGACCATCCCCGCCGTCACGGCCGGCGTCCACTTCAAGATCAACGAGGGCGTCCACTCCATCGATCACCGCACGGGCGGCGCGCCGTCGAACGCCGGTTTTGAGAAGGCCAGCGGCGCCGAGTACACCCTCTCCGTCGCCAAGACGTTCCCGAAACTCCTCCTGAACCGCCCGGTGCTGGCCAACTTCGGCCTCCGCTGGACCCAGGCCGCCTACGCCGGCTGGCTGGGCTTCGGCAACGACTGGACCACCAACATCGAGGCCCACATCGCCTGGGTGCCGTTCGACTGGCTCGCCATCGCCTACGAGTACAAGGAGATGACCAGCCCGTACAGCCGTGTGGGCACGCTGGTCCGCCAGGAAGACGACTGGCACACGGTCCTGGTGGCCTGGATCATCAACGAGCACTGCACGCTGGCGGGCGCGTGGGGACACATGGGCGCCGTCGTCAACCATCACGAGGACTGCGCCTGGGGCGTCCAGTTCAAGTACGAGTTCTGACGGCCAGGCGGGATGTCGCCGCATGAGGGGTAACATGTAGGCCGCGGCGTGCCGCGGCTGTCACCTGTAGGCTGTAACGCCGCACCGGCGGGGGGCGGCCACTCGGCCGAGTCGCCGGAACGAGGGATCGCTCATCACATAGAGTGATGCAACCATGTAGTCGACGGCGTGTTTGAGGTGTCTGGCATCTTTTCGGCCGTTCGAAAAGGTGCCAGACACCTTTGCCATTCTGCAGGCGCCCTGCGGCGCGCCGCGGCCTACATAGTCCCGGGCCGCACGGGGCGGCCTTGGCCGGACGCTTTTGATTTGCATCGGCCCGCGCGCCCGCTATAATCCCTTGCCCATTCGGCAGGGGAGCCTCCGCTCCGGCGGGTGGTGTCCCGAATATCGGCGGACGGCCTCCCGAATATCGGCGGACGGCCCCCTCCATATCGGCGGGCGGCCTCTTCAGCGACGGAAAGGACACCGCATGTACAAGCAACGGCTCTTCGCCCCGGGGCCGACGCCCGTTCCCGAAGAGACTCTTCTGGAACTGGCCCGGCCGATGTTCCATCACCGGACCGGGCAGTACCGCAAGATGCTCGAGCAACTCACCCGCGACATGCAGCACATCATCCAGACCGAGCAGGAGGTGTACACGATGACCGGCAGCGGGTCGGCGGCCATGGAGGCGGCGGTGGCCAACCTCGTCGGCCGGGGCGAGACGATGATTGCCGTCCGCGGCGGCAAGTTCGGCGAGCGGTGGTCGGAACTCGGCCGCGCCTTCGGCGCCAACGTCGTCGACCTCGACGTGGACTGGAGCACGGCCGTGACGGCCGAGCAGATCGACGAGGCCCTCAAGGCCCACCCGGACACGGTGGCGGTCTTCATCCAGCACTGCGAGACCTCGACCGCCACGGCGTGCGACGTGGAGGCCATCGCCAAGGTCGTGGCCGGGACGAAGGCGTGCCTGGTGGTCGACGGCATCACGGGCGTGGGCGCGCTGCCGTACCGCATGGACGCGTGGGGCGTGGACGTGACGGTCGTGGGCAGCCAGAAGGCGCTGATGCTGCCGGCGGGGCTGGCGTTCATCGCGTGCAGCAAGAAGGCGTGGGCGAAGATCGAGGCCACCGCCTCGCCCACGTACTATGTGAACCTGAAGGCCTATCGCAAGAGCCAGGCCAAGTGGGATAATCCCTATACGCCGGCCAATACGATGGTGCGTGCGGCCCTGGTCAGCACAGCCATGATTCGGGCGGAGGGGCTGGAGACGGTCTGGGCCGAGACCCGCCGTCGGGCCGAGGCCATGCGGGCGGCCGCGCGGGCCCTGGACCTGGAACTCTTCTCGAAGAGCCCGTCGGACAGCGTGACGGCCATCCGCACGCCGCAAGGCATCGACGGCGAGGCCGTGCCGAAGGTCATGGCGGAAGAGTTCGGCGTGCGCATCGCCGGCGGGCAGTCGCAACTCAAGGGCAAGATCGTCCGGTTCTCGCACATGGGGTACACCGACGCGTTCGACGTGCTGGCCGCCGTAGGCGCGCTGGAGATGGCGCTGGCGCGGCTGGGGGCGACGGTGGAGTTCGGCGCGGGTGTGGCGGCGGCCCAGAAGGTCCTGGCGCAGGCGCAAGCGTAAGGGCGCGGGCATCGCGGCCACATCAACGAGGGAAGGGGGCCTACCATGAAAATCCTGGTTTCCGACAAACTGGCACCGGAAGGCCTGGAGATCCTTCGCTCGGAACCCGGCGCCGAGGTGGACGTGAAGACGGACCTTTCGCCGGAAGACCTGAAGGCCGCCATCGGCGGGTACGACGGCATCTGCATCCGGTCGGCGACGAAACTGACGGCCGAGGTTCTGGCCAAGCCCGGCGCCCTGCGGGCCATCGCGCGGGCGGGCGTGGGCGTCGATAACGTCGACCTGCCGACGGCCACGCGGCACGGTATCGTGGTGATGAACGCGCCGGACGGCAACACGCTGTCGACGGCGGAGTTGACGGTCGGCCTGATGCTGGCCGTCAGCCGCAACGTCGTCCCCGCGTGCAGCACCCTGAAGGCGGGCGAGTGGAACCGCAAGGCGTTCATGGGCCGACAGGTGGCCGGCAAGACGCTCGGCATCCTGGGCCTGGGCCGCATCGGCACGGCGGTGGCCAAGCGGTGCCTGGGGCTGGAGATGAAGGTCATCGGGTACGACCCGTTCATCGCCGGGGCGTCGCCGGATTTGGCCAAGCAGATTCGCCTGGTCGATAATCTGGACGACCTGCTGCGCCAGGCCGACTACCTGACCGTCCACACGCCGATGAGCGAGGAGACGCGCGGCATCATCGGGCGGCGCGAACTCGACCTTCTGCCCGAAGGGGCGTTCGTCATCAACGCGGCGCGCGGCGGCATCGTGGACGAGGACGCGCTGCTCGACGCGCTCAACGGCGGGCGCCTGGGCGGTGCGGCCCTGGACGTGTATCCGAAAGAGCCGCCCGAGAACCGGGCCCTGATCGAGCACCCCAAGGTCCTGTGCCTGCCGCACCTGGGCGCCTCCAGCGTCGAGGCCCAGCGGAGCGTGGCCATCGACGCCTGCCAGAACCTGGTGGACTACCTCGCCGGCCGTGAACTCCGCAACGCCGTCAACGTGCCGGCCATCGATTTCGCGGCCGTGGGGGAACTGAAGCCGTACGCCGAACTCGGCCACCGCATCGGGGCGGTGCTGGCGGCGCTGATGCACGGCCGGCTGCGCCGGCTGGTCATCACGTACGCGGGCGACATCTGCAAGGAGCCGTTCCGCCAGGTCAGCATCAGCGTGGTCATGGGCCTGCTTCAGCGCGTCTCGAGCACGCCGCTGAACATGGTCAACGCCATGGTGGTGGCGAAGGAGGAGGGCCTGGAGGTCAGCGAGCAGACCGAGACCAGCGCCCACGGCTACACCTCCAGCCTGCGCGTGGCGGCCGAGGGCGACAAGGAGTCGCACTCGGTCCAGGGCACGGTCTTCCAGGACCGGTACGTGCGGTTTACCAGCATCAATGATTTCTACATGGAAGTGAAGCCCGAGGGCGACCTCATTATCACGTTCAACGAGGACAAGCCGGGCGTCATCGGTGAGGTCGGGGCCACGTTCGGCCAACTGGGCATCAACATCGCCAGTCTCACCTTCGGCCGCAAACTCCTCAAGAAAGAGGCGTGCCTGGCGCTGACGCTCGACGCCGTCCCGCCGCCGGACCTGCTGGAGCAGTTGCGCAAGAAGCCGTTCATGCGGCGGGTCCAGTACGTGAGCCTGCCGCCGCTTCAGAGCGAGAGGGCGTAGCGTTTTGGGCACAGCAAGAGTCGGGCGGACGCGGCGGGCAGCCGAAGCGGCCGGCGCGTTCCTAAGAGGGGCCGCCGGCCGGGCCTCGATTGGCGTGGCGGCCGCCGTCGCCGCCGTCGTGGCGGCCGTGGCGCCCGGCTGCGAGCCCACCGCGCGCGACCCGCGCCCCGTCCTCCTCTACGGCGCCGACAACCAGGGCGTGCTGGCGGCCTGCGGCTGCCCGTCGAATCCGACCGGCGGCCTGGCCAAACGCCAGGGACTCATCGAGCAATATCGACGCACGCGAAGCCACGTCCTCGTCGTCGACGCCGGCAACGTCATGCCCGACCGTTCCAGCCCCGTCAAGGTCAAGTACCTGGCCCAGGCGCTGGCGAGGGCTCGGTACGACGCCATCGGCCTGGGCGACCAGGAGTTTCTGCTGGGCGCGGACCGTCTGCGCGACCTGGCCCGGCAGCACGAGTTGCCCCTTGTCTGTGCGAACGTGCGCGACGCCGCCGGCGAGTTGGTGGCGGCCCCGAACGTGGTGTGCGAGGTTCAGGACGTGCGCGTCGGCATCTTCTCGGTCATTGCCGACCGGGCGTGGGGCTTCCCGGTCCGCGAGTGGCGCACGGGTCTGACGGTCGAATCGCCGGTCGACGCCGCTCGCCGCCAGGTCGCCCTCCTGGCCGAATGCGACGTTGTGGTCGCCCTTCTGCACATGACGATGCTGGAGGCCGGCGACCTGCTACCGCTGGTGCCGGGCATCGACGTGGCCATCGTCGGCCACGCCCACGAAGTGCTGCGCAAGCCCGATCGCATCGGCGAGACGATGGTGCTCTCGCCGGGCGAGGCCGGCCACATCCTCGGCAGCCTGACCGTCGAACGCGACGAGCCCGGCGGCCAACTGAACCTCGTGCCGGAACTGACCGTCCTCTCGGCCCAGATTCCCGACGCCCCCTGGGTCATGGACCTGTACTGGAAGTACGTGGATGAGTCGAAGGACAAGCCCCCGCCCGACTGGGACCTCACGCCCATCCCGCCCCGCTACGAGACCGCCGAGGCCTGCAAGGAGTGCCACGAGAACGAGTACAAGCAGTGGCTGACCACCAAGCACGCCCAGGGCTACGAGTCCATCAAGAAGGCCGGCCGGCACCAGGACCCGGAGTGCGTCTTGTGTCACACGATGGGCCTGGGCCGCAAGGGCGGGTTCGTGTCGATGGCCAAGACGCCCGGCCTCGGCCGCGTCACCTGCCAGGCCTGCCACGTCGTGACCAGCGACCACGACGAGAAAGGCGTGAAGATCGATTCGGAGATCACGATTTCGTCCCGCCTGTGCATGTCCTGCCACGGTCCCGTCCAGAGCCCCGACTTCGACTATTTCGTTTACAAACCGAAGATCCTGCACACTTCCGCCGCCGAGAAACGTACTGTAGAGTAGTCCGGCAATGCGGCTTCCCTCGCGGCGGGTCGGGAGATGCACCCGCGCGCACCGCTGTCATTCTGAGCGAGCGCAGCCCGTACGGGCCGCGTGGAATCCGGAACAGGGGACGCGATGTACGGCTACGTCATTCTGAGCCTGGTCCTGGCGGTCGTGGCCACCGACATGGTGGTCGTCGACACCCCGCCGAACCCGGTGCTGGTCCTCGCCGCCACCGCGGCCGTCCTGGTCGCCGTGCTGCTGGCCGGGCTGACCATCAGCGGGTACATCCTCCTGTGCCGGCATCGGCTCCAGACCCAGGAGCAGCGGTTCCTGCGGATGGTCGGCCTGCTGGGTCGGCTGTACCGGGCGCTGGTGGTGTGCGCGAACGCGGTCATCCTGTTCGGCTGCGGGTGGGCCGACCTGGCCCGGACGTGGAGCGCCTTCGGCGACTGGAGCGTTGGCGTCCTGGTGCTGAACGTGGTGCCGATATGCCTGTTGCTGCTGGTGGCGTGGACCGCCCTCTACTGGGCCGACCGCCGGCTGCGGGGCCTGATGTTCGAGCGGGCGGGGGCGCCCCTGGTCGGCCGCCAATGGACCTTGCCGCGATACCTCGAGTTCATGTTCCGCCAGTACCTCCTGGTCATCCTCGTGCCGCTCGTCGTCCTGCTGACTGCCAACGACGTGGTCCTTCGGCTGCTGGCGGCCCAGGGCATGCCGACGGTGGCCCTGCTGGTCGACATCGTGGTGATCCTGGCGGCGGTGACGCTGGCGGGCGCCTGGGTCCGCGTGTGCTGGCGGACCGAGCCGCTGCCCGAGGGCCGGCTCCGCAGCCGCCTCCTGGCTCTGGCCGAGAGGGCCGGCGTCCGCGTGGGTGACGTCCTCATCTGGCGGACGAACCTGTCCATCGCGAACGGCTGCATGATCGGCCTGTACGGGCCGTTCCGGTACATCATGATCACCGACGCGCTGCTGCTGAGCCTGTCGGCCGACGAGGTGGAGGCGGTCTTCGCCCACGAGACCGCCCACGTCAAGTACCGCCACGCCCTGTTGTACCTGCTGATGACACTGGGGGTGATCGGCGTGTCGGTTGCCGCCGGCACGGTCGTGATGGCCGTCACGGGCTCGTTTGCGGCCGGGACCGCGATCATCGCCGCGTCGGCGGCGGTGTACCTGGTGCTCGGGTTCGGCTTCGTGTCGCGGCGGTGCGAGCAGGAGTGCGACCTGTACGCCGTTCGCGCCACGACGTGCCCGGCCGGGTGTTCGCTGCCCGACGCCGCCGGCCGGACGGTCTGGGTGCGGGGTGACGGCGTCCAGGCCGCCAGCGTGTCTCCACTCCAGGCCGGCAACGCATCGCCGGTCCAAGGCGCAGATACGCCGCCGGTGCGGGCCGAAGACCCGCAGCCGGCGCAGGCTGCCGCCGACCCGCCCGGCGAGGTCGCATCGGCAGGCGACGCGGACGCGCCCACGACGGAGACCCAGGCCGTGGCCCGGCCATCGCCTCGCTCGGCCATCTGCGAGCACCGCGTCCAGACCTTCGCGACGGCCCTTCGGCGGATTGCACGTCTGAACGGCTCGGCCGAACGGGCGAGGGGCC
>JADHXV010000140.1 GCA_016782785.1 Planctomycetota bacterium
CCACGAACACCTTGCCGTCCGCCACGACGGGCGCGCTGGGGACCGTCTTGAACGGCGTCTTCCACAGGGGCGCCAGGCGCGGCGACACCTCGGCGGCCGTGGCCCCGCCGCGCGTGCCGTCGTGGCGATAGGTGGGCCAGTCGGAGTCATTTCCGATTTCCGATTTCCGATTTCCGATTTCGCCGTACGCGGGGCCCTTGATGAGCCGCACGGCCCGCTGGACGGGCACGTCCTGGCCGGGCGATGCCATGCCCGGCTCGGCCGCGTAGGCGTTGAAGCCGTTGACCATACAGTCGATGCTGCATTGGCAGGAGTACGGCGGCGTGTAGAGCAGCCCGTTGGCCGGCAGGACGCCCATGCCGCAAGTGCCCCGCGCCCAGTGGTGCGGGAACTCCTTGCCGCCGTCGAGCATCACGAAGTCCGCCCCGCCCGTCTTGCTGTTGATGTAGAAGCGGTCGGTGATGAAGTTGCGGTAGCACCGGTCGTGCCCCATGGGCCCGGTCATGCGCTGCTGGATGACGTCGCCCTTGCGACCCGTCTTCTGGTCGTACGAGGTGGGCTGCCCGACCCCGCCGGTCCAGACGGCGCCGGCGGCCAGGAAGAGGTCCGCGGGCTTTTCATAGCAGGGGGTGATGGGCGCGGTCCATTTCTGCGATCCGTCGGCGAGCGCGTAGACACACAGCGTCTTGCCCTCCTGGGCGTAGACGGCGTCGTCGCCGAGGACGACGGTGTTGGCCTCGGTGCCGTCGCCGCTTGGGATCGACTTCTTGACCTCCCATCGCGTGGCGCCCGTCTTCGGGTTCAGGCACACCAGGCCTTGGCCCGTCTGGACCACCGCATGTTGGCCCCGGACGGCGAGGGAGCAGGCCGTATACGCATGAATATTTTTGATTCGCCACAATTCCTTGCCGGAGGCCGCCTCGACCGCCGCGATGGCGCAGACCGCGTCGGGCTTATCCAGCGTCTCCGGGGCGTAGGCCCCGCGCCAGCCCGTGCCGTCGAACGGCGCCTTCGGGTCGGACCCGCCCAGGCTCACCCCCTTGCCGGCGTACGTCTTGACGATGTTGTATTGGGCGGCGTTCATGCGGTCGCCGATGACCAGGTACAGCACGCCGGCGTCGTACGCGAACTCCTGGGTCCGCTCGGTGCCGGCGTACGTCCGGCGGACCACCCCGGTGGCCGCATCGAACGCCGTCACCGGCGCCGCCAGGCCGGGCGTGGCGTACACGGTGTCGCCGACGGCCACGACCCGCCGCTGCAACTGGATGGCGATGTCCTTGATGTAGCGCGTGACGGGCTCCCAGTCGGCCAACTCGTGCCGCCACAGCACCAGGCCGTTGAACGCGTCGCGCGCGACCAGCGCAAACCGGCCCGGCAGAAAGGGATTCTCGGGGGTGGCCCTGTCCTCGATGGTGAAGAGCCGCCCGCCCGCCGTCACCACGCTGACGACCGTAGAAATGGCCATGTGCGACCGGCTCCAGGACGGGTCCGCGACCCACTGGAGATGGCGCGGCGGGCCGACGACGGCGTCACGGGCCACGGCATTGTTGTCGGCGCCGTGCAGGTACTGCGGCCACTCGTCGATGTTCGCCGGCCGCGGCTTGATCGTTTTCTGCCACGCGCCGCCAGACTTGACGTACGCCACGCCCTCCGGCGCGAGAACGCGCAGGACCTCGGCCATCGGCACGCCGCCCAGGTCCTCGGCCACAACGAGGTTAACGAGGTTATCGACATAGGGCAGGCGCGTGCCGTCGAACTGGTCGACCGAGACCGGCCCGTACACGCCCTGCCCGCGAATGGCGGCGCGGGCCTTTGCGACGGCGGCCGGGTCGGTGTCCAGGCCGTGGACGAGCCAGGCGTCGCCGGCGCGGAGGGCGGCCGTCAGCCGACCGTCGCCGCAGCCGAGGTGCACCACCAGGCCGCCGCGGACGCCGGTGGCCTGGAGGATGGCCTGGGCCTCGCCCTCCGGCGAGGCGTCGGCCGCGGTCGCGGCGGCGGTCCAGGCCAAAACAAGAAGCAGGACCGCCGACCATGCCAGCAGAGATGATCGCGACATAGAGATGTCCTCCCTATTCTTTCCCGCCAAGGCACAGGACCGTGCCGTCCTCGAGCGCCACATACAGCCGGCCGCCGGC
The DNA here is from genome assembly GCA_016782785.1 of Planctomycetota bacterium. Lineage (GTDB taxonomy): Bacteria > Planctomycetota > Phycisphaerae > FEN-1346 > FEN-1346 > BS750m-G62. The sequence continues at coordinate 2,136 of JADHXV010000140.1, forward strand.
CGCCGACATGCCGTCGAACACCGGCGGCACGGGCAGCGGGTACTCCTTGACAAGGGCGCCGTCAGCCGCCGCGCGGACCTGGAGGACGGCCCCGGCCCGGCCCTCGAAGGCAGCAAGCGGATCGTCGGCGACAACGACGTCGGGCGGCCCGGCCACGACAAGCCGGTCGCCGGCCAGGACCATGGCCCGCACGCGGACGGGGATCATCGTCTGCCACGTCGCGGGCTCGTAACGGACGTAGCCGGTGCCTTTCTCGGCCCCCTGCCCGCCGCGTTTGTGGTTGTCGGTGACGGACTCCTTGGGCAGCCACTCGAGCATGCCGCCCTCTTGGGCGCCCTTGGCCCCCTTGGCCCCCTTGGCGGCCTTGGCGGTCTTCAGGAAACCCGGCTCGTTCTCATTGGCGTCGGCGAAGAGCAGGTAGCCCTGGTCCTCCGGGAAGAACTTCGGGCTCCACTGGTGCCGGCGATAGAAGAACTTGACGGCATACGTGGATTTATCATCGAAGACGACGAGTTGCCCGCTCTTGGGGGCCTGCTGGGCGAAGTAGAACCCGGGCCACCGCCTCGAGTACATCCAGAAGATGCGGTCGAAGTTGGTGTCGTCCAGGAAGCCGCCGGTGGCAGCCAGGTGGGGCTCGCCCATGTCCAGCTCGCCGAGGTCGCTTTCGCGCGGCGCCGGCTGGCGCGCCAGGCGCGCGTCGAACTTGACCTGCATCATATACAGATTTTTCTTGGCGTCGCTGACGAGCAGGTCCGGCAGCGCCCCCTCCATGGCGAACGGCCGGTCTACGTCTTTCTTGATGTCGGGCCACGGGCCATCCAGGACGTGATGATGAAGGGTGCGGCCGGTCTTCGCGTCCAGGCCGTACACGACGATGCCGCCGTCGAGGAACGACGACCGGCCCGCCGCGAAATAGACCACGCCGTCCTGGACCAGCACGCTGCCGTGGACCGGCCAGAGCGATTCGACCTGCTCGAAGGCGACGGTCCGCACCTCGTCCGGCGCGGCGCGGAACCGCCACGCCAGGTCGCCGTCGCTCGCCCGCAGGGCGTAGACGTAGCCGTCGCGGCAGCCGAAGAGGACCATCCCCTCGTGGACCGTCGGCGAGGAATCGACCCGGCCGCCGGCGACGAATCGCCAGACTTCCTCGCCCGTGCCGGCATTCAGGCAGCGAATCGTGTGGGCATCCTTCTCGGCCACCCAGAGGCGGTCGCCCACGATGACCGGCTGCGTGGCCGGCGACGCCAGCCGCACCTGCCAGCGCGCGGCCAGAGCGGCGGGGACGGCGGTGGGGGCGGCGCCGCTGCGGAGCCCGTCCCGGCGATACATGGGCCAGTCGGCGTCCGAAGCCTTCGACCCCGCCGCCTTGCCATAGGCGGGGCCCTGCTCCAGCGCCGTCGCCGGCGAGGGCTTCACGGTCCGGGCCGGCCCCGACGCCAGCGCCAGGTACCCCGTGACCAGCGCGCCCGGATAGCAGAAGCACTGGCTGGGCGGGACGTAGAAGAGGCCGTTGGCCGGCACGCCGCCGGTGAAGCACGGCGTCCGGAGCCAATCGTTGCGCATGTGGTCCGTGCCGCGGACGTCCACGAACTCGGCCCCGCGCTTGTTCTGGATGACGTAGTGGACGGTCGCCTTGCCGCGCAGACACCGCCGATGATGGCCGGGCGTGACGAGGTTGAAGAGGTCCACGTGCTTGGCGACCTGGCCGGTCGCCAGGTCCAGCCCATCCTGCGACAGGCCGCACCAGACCTTCCCGTCGATGACGAAGACCTCCGTGGGCTGGGTGCACGCCGCCGAGATAGGCGTGAACCCGGCGTGCTCCCAGCGCACCCGGCCGTCCGCCAGGTTCAGGACCGTCAGTTTCCCCTTGCTGCCCGCGCCCTGGTGATAGAGGACGGCGCCGTCGCGGACGACCAGGCAACTGAGGCCGGCCTGGATGGCGTTGACGGGGTTCGCGGTCCGCCACACCTCGGCGCCGGTCCGAGCGTCGAGGCAGACGATCTCCGCCAGGTTGTGGTAGACGACCCGGCCGTCGCGGGCGGCCAGCGTGTACGGCGCCATGCCGACGTCGGCCTTGCGCCAGAGGGGCTTGCCGGTGCGGACGTCAACGGCCACGAGGGAGTTCGTCAGGCTGCCCGCGGCGATGCGCTCTATCGCCCCGGGCGACCGCTCCTTCACGAGGACCGCAAAGAGGATGCCGTCGGCCAGGACCATCTCGTCGGTCCCCCCGGTGCCCTCCAGCGCCGGCGTCAGGACCTTGCCCGTGGCCGCCTCGAGCACCGACACCGGCGAATCCAGGAACTGCAGCGTGACGTACACGCGGTCGTCCTGGGCGACGAGGCGCCGGGCAATCGTGTGATGCATGCCCCAGCGGTTGCCCTGGCCCGTGCCGTACTTGGTGTCCCACTTCTGGAGCGGCACTTTCCAGAGGAGTTTGCCGTTGAACGCGTCGCGGGCGACCAGGTGGCAGTCTTGCGGCAGTTTCTCGTACACGCCCGTCGGCGCCTCGTCGAAGATCGTGAAGATCCGGCCGCCGGTCGTCACCACCGCTTGGACGCTAGTCGGGAACTCGTGGCTTCGGCAGTGGCGCGGCCCGGCCACCCAGCGGAGCGACCGGGGCGACCCGACCTGCTCGTCCTCGGCCACGGCGTTGCCGCCGGAGTCGTGCAGGAAGTGCGTCCATTCGTCGATGTCCGCCGGCCGCGGCTTGACGGTTTTCTGCCACGCGCCGCCGGCCTGGACGTACGCCACGCCCTCCGGCGCGAGGACGCGCAGCACTTCCGCCATCGGCACACCAGCGGCGTCCTCGGCCACGACGAGGTTGACGAGGTTGTCGACGTAAGGCAGGCGCTTGCCGTCGAAGCGGTCGACCGACACCTTGCCGGTCAGGCCTTTCGAGGCGATCGCCTGGCGTGCTTTCGCCACGTTCGCCGGGTCGGTGTCCAGGCCGTGGACGACGTAGGCGTCGCCGGCATGGAGCGCGGCCGTCAGGTGTCCGTCGCCGCAGCCAAGGTGCACCACCAGGCCGCCCTGGACGCCGGCAGCCTGGAGGATGGCACGGGCCTGGTCCGCGGGCGATGGCGCACCCAGCGCGCCGCCGGCAAGTCCGGCGACCATCGCCGCCACCAGCCCGAATGTTACGCACCGCCGGATTTCATGTTTCATGCGAGCCTCACTCCCCTACCTGGTTCCGCCCATGCACAGGATAGTACCATCCTTCAGCGCGAAGTACAGCCGCCCCCCGGCGGCGGACATGCCGTCGAACACCGGCAGGGCCGGAAGGTCCTGCTCGGCAATGGTCTTTCCGTCGGCGACAGACATGACCCGCAGCACGCTGCCCATCTTCCCTTCATAGGCTTCCTGGGAGATCACCCAGTCCCCCCTGGCTCCGGCCACGATGAGCCGCTTGTCCCCACCCTCCCCGGCCAGCACCATGCAGCGCACCTGGATGTCGGCAGGTATCGCCCACTCGTAGTTCTTCCCCGGGGCTGCGCTCGGATTGCCCTTTCCCGCTCTGCGGGGCCTGGGTTCCGCCACGGCCGCGTCGGTTTCAGCGGGGGAGGCCGCTGCGCCGTCCCCCATTCTTGCTGCCGCAAAGAAGACCTCCTTCTCGCCGGTCACGTACATCTGATGCTTGGAAGAGGGCGCGGGCGGATACCGGTCGCGGCCGAAGCCGAAGATGCGATCCTCGTCAACGGACATGATCCGTCCCGTCGGCCTGGCGTTTCCAGTCGAGGCCCAGCCCTGCGCGCCGGAGACGTAAATCCGGCCATAGATCCAGTAGGTGCGCCGGAACCAGGACGCGTCCAGGAAGCCCGTCACGGAGAACAGGTGGTCGATGTTCTGCTTGATGCTTGTTCCGCCGAGATCAAACGCCCAGTGCCGCATGAACACGTGCTTGCCGTCGCAAGACAGCACATCAGGCTTGGCGCCTTCCATATCGAGGCGGGCCAGCATGGTGGGCGTGATCGGCGGCTGCTCGTCATCCGGCCCCAGAGAGTCGACCCGCGTGACGGACAGCATTTCGCCCGTGCGCGGATTCAGCCGGTAGACCAGAAGGCCGCCGTCCAGGTACGACGAGCGGCCGGCACAGAACCAGAGGACGTCGTCCTGTATCAGGACGCTGCCGTGCACAGGCCAAACCGATTCCACCTGGTCATAGACGACGCAGCGCTCGTCCGTCGGCGCCGCGCGGAACCGCCAGACAAGTTCGCCGCTCTCCGCCGTCAGGCAGTACACGTACCCGTCTCGGCAGCCGAAAATGATCGTGCCTTGGTAAAACGTCGGAGCGGAATCCACCCGGCCACCCGCCGTGTAGTTCCACAACCTCCTTCCGCTCACGGCGTCCAAGGCGTGGACCGTGTGATTCTCGATCGATGCCACGAAGAGTTTCCCGCCGGCAATGACGCACTGGCTGAGGTTCCCGCCGATGTCCGCACGCCACAACGTCTTCACCGCCGCGGGGACGGAGACCTTCGTGGTCCCGCTCCGCGCCGCATCGCCGCGGCACGTCGGCCACTCACCGGCAGCAGGCCTGGGCGCCACGGCCTTGGCGTAGGCGGGGCCCTTCTGAAGTCTCGCCGGCTTCTGAGCATCGACCCCCGGCCTGTCCCGCACGCCGGCTACCGCCCAATACCCGGTCAACTTGCCCTGCGTATAGCAGGCGCAGGGGTGCGGGGGCGTATAGAGCAGCCCGTTGGCCGGCATGAATCCGTAGAGGCAGGCGCCGCGAATCCAACTGTCGTGGGTGACCTCGCCGCTCGCGACGTCGAAGAACTCAATGCCGGGAAAACTGGTAATGATGAAGCCGCCTGAAGCACGGGGAATATGGCAGCGGTGATGCATGATGGCGTACCCGTGCTCACCGGACACCGGAATCGTCTTGCGGACCTCGCCGGTGCGGAGGTCATATCCGGTATAGGCGCGGTTGACTGTTTCCCGGTTGCTGCCCGGCCGATAGGGTTCGCCCCCCACGTCGACGTCCCAGATGAGGCCGTTCACAATGAAGATGCTCGCGGGCGCCACGTAGGCGGCCTTGGCGCAGGGCGCCGACCACATTTCATCGCCTGTTTGCACGTCCCGGGCCGTCAGCGTTTCACCAAGCGCCACATAGACGACGCCCTGGTGCACGAGAAGCGTGGGACTGTGCGCGGTACCTGATTTGACGGCTTTCGCCGCAACGTCTCGCGCCCACAACGTCTTGCCGTTTGCCATCTCCACACAGACCAGTTGGTCGCCGCTCAGATGGAACATCCTGCCGTCATCGACGGCCGTGGTCAGGGGGACAACGGGGCCCGGCGGCGTCTTCCAGACGGTCTTGCCGGTGGCGGCGTCGATGAGCGTTACCGACCGGCTGCCCGCCACGTCAATGGCCCTCTCCGCAAGCACGAAGCCGCGGCGCCCTGCGGGCAGGAGTCCCTGGTACGGACGGACGCCCGGGCCGACGTGCGTGACGACAATCAGTTTGCCGCCCGAGTAGAGCAGTTCCTCCGAGTGGGCCGTATCCTCGAAGGTCGTCAACACCTTGCCCGTGGCGGCATCGAGTTCACTGACCGGCGCGTCGAGGCCCAGAGTGACGTAGACCCTGTCTTCCGCGGCTACCAGCCGACGAGGCAACTGTTGCGGGCCGCTTTTCAGGGGGAACAGGCGGGCGTGCCATTCCTCGATCGGTATCTTCCAGAGAAGAACGCCACTGAACGCGTCACGGGCCGACAGGAACCATCGTGCGGGGAGGTAGATTGAAGCAGCCGGTCCTTCGTCCATGATGGAGAACACACGTCCGCCGGCGGACACGACGGCGCTCACGCTCGACATGTTCTCGTGGCTCCGGCCGTATTCCGGCCCGGCCTTCCACTGGATACTCCGCGGGCGACTCACGGCCGTGTCCTTCCCGGTGCCGATGCCCGTGGCGTCGTACAT
>JADHXV010000141.1 GCA_016782785.1 Planctomycetota bacterium
GGACAGTCCGCCGGGTTCGCCTCGGGCCCCTGTCTGTGTACCTTGCCTACTTCCGGGGCAGTTGATCCAGGAGGTTGGCCATTTCGATGGCGCTGGCGGCGGCGTCGGCGCCCTTGTTGCCGGCCTTGGCGCCCGCCCGCTCGATCGCCTGTTCCAGCGTGTCGGTGGTGATGACGCCGAAGATGACCGGCAGGCCCGTCTCCAGACCCACCTGGGCCACGCCCTTCGAGACCTCGGCCGCGATGTAATCGAAGTGCGGCGTGCCGCCGCGGATCACCGCCCCCAGGCAGATGACGGCATCGTACTTGCCGCTGGTCGCCATCCGGCGGGCCACCACCGGAATCTCGAACGAGCCGGGCGTCCAGGCCACGTCCACGGCCTCCGGATCCACGCCGTGACGCTCCAGGGCATCCAGGCACCCGCCCAGCAACTTCGCCGAGATGAACTCGTTGAACCGCGACACGACCACGCCGAACCGGTGCTTGCCGGCCACCAGCCGGCCCTGATAGACGTTGGCCATGACCTGTCCTCCTGAAGGACCCTCTGCCGCCAGGCCCGGCCCGCCAGTGTACCGCCGCCGGGGGCGATTTCAAGGCAAAACGGGCGTCAGCCGTCCTTCCTGGGTCCCCCGCGGGCCCAGTCGGGCACGCGGACGCCTTCCCTCGGCTCGTCGGGCGGCGTGAACGGCTTCAGGTCGAGCACGGGCGTTCCGTCGAAGGCGTCGATCTTGTCCACCGTCACGACGCTGCCCTCGACCGACACGATCTTGCAGACCGTCAGGGCGATGAGGTTCGGCCGGACGGGCGACCGACACGCAAACACGCCCGTCAGCGGGTTCTTCGCGTCGCCGCGCGGATGCACCTGCAGCATCGCGCGCCGCTGCGGCGTGTCGCTCTTGTCGAACCACCAGAACACGTCCACATGCGACCAGCCGTCCAGACCCAGCAGGCCCCCGGCGTAGCGGTCGAAGAGGACGATCCGCGGCGGCTCGTCCTTCTTCGCCACCACCCGCCCGATCGGGTGCATCGTGTATGTCGCATCGGGCGACAGTTCGGCCACGGGCTCACCTCCCTTCGTCCGGACCGCCCACCCCACCATGGCCGTGCCGGCCGCAGCCAGCGAGGCGCCTTGTGCCAGGAACCACCGTCGGGAAACGGGCATGAGCGTTCTCCTTCACAATTCTGAAATCTGAAATTCCGAATCTGAAATCCCAAATCAGAATCTGAAATCGCTTGTGCGTTACGCCATCCGCCACGAGCGGCGCAGCACCCACTCCGACGCCAGCAGCCCCACGAAGACCGCCAGAAACGCCCGCCCGCGCCCGAGCGGCAGCCGGCGCTCCGCCGGGACGTGACGCGGCTCGACTTCGCCGGCCAGCGACCGCAGCAGGTCCGACAGGCTATCGAGCCGGCGGAACGTCCCGCCGCCCGCCTCGGCGACGCGCGAGAGGGTGTCGCCGTCGGCCAACAACTCGGCCAGTTCGAAATCCTGCTCGCGGACCACGAGGTGCGTCTCGGCGCGCCGCACCTGGCCGTCGACGGTCGCCTCCGCCGCCAGCGTGACCTCGCCCGGCCGGCGGAGCGGCACCGTGCCCCGCCACTCGGACCGCCCCGGCCCCGTCCCGCCGACGCGCTGGAGCCGCACGTCGGCCTCGCCCGCGCCTTGGACGGTGACCTTCGGCGGCGCGTCGCCCGGCGCTGCCACCGTGACCTCGGCCTCCGGCGGACGCTCGGGGTCCGCCAGGACGTACTCGGTCCGGTCGGTCAGAATCCAGAGGTCGTCCTTCGGCCGGCCGTCGCGCCCGGCCAGCCAGAGGACCAGCCGACGCCACAGTCGGCGGTGCAGGTCGGGGCCGCCGGTGTCCTCCGGCGCCAGGGCCCACTGCCAAGTCGTGTCGAACGTGGCGGAGGCCACCCGGCCGCCGCCGAAATCGCGGACGGCGAGCAGCGGCACATCGGCGCGAGCCTCGGCCAGCAGGCGGGCCCCCGGCCGGACGGCGCCCACGGCGCACGCGCCGGCGAGCGGAGGCAGGTCGGCGCCGGTCAGCGTCGTCGCCGCGCCGTCCTCGTCGTCTGCGCGGAAGACGAAGTGCGCGCGGCCCTCGACCGTCGGGCGGAAGGCGAGCGGCCCGGCCACTTCGCCGCCCGACGCGGGCACGTCGAACGGTAGGAGCGCCGCCAGCGGCGTTGCCGCCCAGCCGCCCGCGCCGTACGCGTCGGGACCGCCCAGCGTCAAGAGCGAGAGGTCGCCCGCCCGGACCCGCCGGGCCACGTCATCGATGGTCTCGCGCGGCAGCGCCGCGGCCGGCAGGTCGCCCAGGATGAGCACGTTGACGCCCGCCAGGTCGGCCGGCCGAGGCGCCGCCGCCTCCGCCCCCGCGCCGACGAGGACGCGGCGCGCCAGTTCCAACTCCCTGGCGTCGCCCAGGACGCGGGCCAGGTACTTGCCCTCCGGGTGCAGCCGGCCGTCCACGTACAGGACGCCGATGCCGCCCTCCTCCACCCGCACGGTCGTCTCGGCCCGGTTGTTCGTGGTGATGAGTTCGCCTTCGAGCGGCTCCACCGTCAGGGCCAGCCGGCACGGGCCGGTGGTCTCCAGCGCCGGGGCGAAGCGAAGTTCGCGGGCGTCGCGCTGGCTCGTCGGCGTCACGCGGCGCCGGTCCACAGGCTTCCCGTTCATCGTGAGGACAACCTCGACGGCCGTGCCCTCGAGGCCAAGAAAGGCGGCCGTGGCGCGGACCTCGGCCTTGTTGCCGACGAACACGCGGTCGGGCGCCCGCAGGCCACGGACGGCGGCGTCGCACACGCGACCGCCCGGCTCGGTCGAGCCGACCAGAACCGTGTGGACGGTGACGCCCAAGCCGGCGAGTTCGCGCGCAGCCGCCGCAGCCTCACTTGCATTCCGGTTGGCCCGGCCGTCGGAGAGGACCACCACGGCCGCGGGGGGCACGTCGAACGGCCCTGCCGACCGGCGGGCCCGGGCGGCCACGGCGCGAAGCGCCTGGGCCAGGTCGGTCCGCGGGTCGATCGGCTCGACCGACAGGCCCTCTGCGGCGCGAACGTCGGACCCGAACGCGAACGGCCGGACGCCCGCCCGCCCGGCCAGGGCGGCGTAGGCATCGTCGGCGGCCGAGAACGCGCGGCGGACGGCCTCGGCCCGCGTGACGGCCACGTCGCCGTCGGCGTCGCGGATACCCATACTGCGCGAGGCGTCGACCAGGACGGTCACCTCGGCGGGCACGTCGCGCCGGCCCTTCCAGCGCGCCTGGAGCCCCAACATCATCACCGCCAGCGCCGCCACCGCCAGCAGCCGGAGGATCACCAGGACCCGCCGCCGGCCCCGCGACGCTGCCCCGGCCCACCACCACGCCGACGCCACGGTCGCGGCCGCGAGCACCAGCGTGACGCCGGCCGTCCAGACGGGCGGCAGCAGCGGGTCGAGAACCAGGTATTGGCTGAGGTCGGCCATCGCGGCGCCCGTGTGGTGCAGCGGCTTACGCTCAATTCTACCATCGGCAGACGGCGAATGCCGCATTCTCTCTTTCGCCCGATGCAAAACGAACTTGTGCGGCCCCGCGACCAGGCCTATACTTGCGGAACATGCCTTAGCGAAGAGGGGAACACGTGGACACGCTGCTTGACCGCGCGGTCGACCTGATGGCGCAGGCGGGCGCCTCGTACGGCGATATCCGCATCCGCCGCGACCGCACCGAGACCCTCGCCGTCAAGAACGGCCGGCCCGATCACATCGCCCGGAGCGACTCGGCCGGGCTGGGCGTGCGGGTCCTGGTGGACGGGGCGTGGGGCTTCTTCGGCACGCACCGCCTGCAGCCGGACGCGCTGGAGGCCGCCGTCCGCGAGGCCGTCGCCATCGCCCGCGCCAGCACCGCCATCCGGGCCGAGCCGGTCCGCCTGGCGCCCGTTGACCCGGTCCGCGCGCAGTACGAGACGCCGTGCCGGCAGGACCCGTTCGCGGTCGCCCTGGAGACGAAACTCGACCTGCTGGTCCGGGCGACGCAGGCGATGGCGGGGCCGAACCTGAAGTTGGCCCAGGCGTTCTTTTCGGCGTTCGACACGCGACAGCAGTTCGCCTCGACCGAGGGGGCCCGCATCGAGCAGCACATCGTTCAGGCGGGCGGGGGCATTGCGGCCACCGCCATCGCCGGGGGCGACCTCCAGGTCCGCTCGTACCCGAACAGTTTCCGCGGCAACTTCTGCACCGGCGGATATGAATATGTCGAGGCGATGGATCTGGCGGGCGAGGCCCCGCGCGTGGCCGAGGAGGCCGAGATACTGCTGGCCGCCCCGCCCTGCCCCGAAGGCCGGCGCACAATCATCCTGGACGGCGGGCAGCTGGCCCTCCAGGTCCACGAATCGTGCGGGCACCCGATTGAACTCGACCGCGTCCTGGGCATGGAGATCGCCTACGCCGGCGACTCGTTCCTGACGCTGGAGAAACTCGGCACGTTCCAGTACGGGTCCGAGCAGGTGCACATCGTGGCCGACGCCACCTGCCCCGGCGGTCTGGGCACGTTCGGCTACGACGACGAGGGCGTGCCGGCCCAGAAGACGCCCATCGTCGAGGCCGGCCGGTTCGTCGGGTATCTCTCGAGCCGCGAGACGGCCCCCGCCATCGGCCGGACCTCAAGCGGCGCGATGCGCGCCAGCGGCTGGGACCGCATCCCGCTCATCCGCATGACCAACGTCAACCTGATGCCCGGCCGGGCCGGCTCGCTGGACGACCTGGTCGCCGACACCGACGACGGCCTGCTGATGCTGACCAACCGCTCGTGGTCCATCGACAACAAGCGCCTCAACTTCCAGTTCGGCACCGAGATGTGCCGGGAGATCAAGAAAGGCCGGCTCGGCCAGGTCTACAAGAACGCCACGTACACGGGCATCACGCCCCAGTTCTGGGGCGCGTGCGACGCCGTCTGCGGCCCGGAGGCGTGGCGCCTGTGGGGCACGCCCAACTGCGGCAAAGGTCAGCCCGGGCAGACCGCCCGGGTGGGTCACGGCGTGGCGCCGGCGCGGTTCCGGAACGTCCAGGTGGGGGTCAAGGCATGAGCCCAGCGGCCGAGAAGAAGGGCGAATCCGTGGAGATCCGCGAGCGCCGGCTGCTGACGATCGGCCAAGCCCTCGTCCAGGCGTCCGACGCCGACGAGACCGAGGTCCTCCTGGCCGACGGACGCTCCTACCTGACGCGCTTCGCCGGCAACCGCATCCACCAGAACGTAGGCGCCGAGGAGGCGACGGCCGTCATCCGCGCGGTGGTCGACAAGCGCATCGGCGTGGCCACCGCCGACAGCCTTGAGGCCGACGCCCTGGAAGCGGCCTGCGCCTCGGCCATCGCCATCGCCCGGGCCTCGGAGCCCGACCCCGACTGGCCCGGCCTGCTCAAGCCGCGGACCATCAAGCCCCTGCGGGCGTATCACACGGCCACGGCGCTGGTGACGGCGGGAACGCGGGCGGCCTTCGCCGGGCGGATCATCGAGGCCGCCAAGCGCAAGGGCGGCGAAGCGGCCGGCATCATTGAGGTCGGCGAGGGCGCCCTGGCGGTCATCAACTCCCGCGGCGTGGCGGCCGCCACCAGCCACACGCGGGCCGAAAGCAACGCCCTCGTCACCTGCGACGACGGCTCGGGCTGGGCCGAGGCCGTGGCCGTACGCTTCCCCGACCTTGACGCAGACCGCCTGGGCGCCCGGGCCGCCCTCAAGGCCGACATCAGCCGGGCCCCCCGGTCCATCGACCCCGGCCGATACGACGTCGTCCTGGAGCCGCCCGCCGTCGGCGAATGGCTCCAGTACCTGGCGTACGTGGCGTTCAGCGGCAAGAACTTCGACGAGGGCCGAAGCCCCCTCTCCGGCCGCCTGGGCGAACGCGTCACCGGCGAGCAGGTCACCCTGTGGGACAACCCCCGCGACCGGCGGACGCTGCCGCAGCCGTTCGATTACGAGGGCATGCCGACGCGGCGGCTCACGCTCATCCGCGACGGCGTGGCCGAGGGCGTCGGCACGAACCATTACCGGGCCCGCCGGCTCGGCAAACGCGTCTCGACGGGCAGCGCCCTGCCGGCCTCGTCGTCGATGGAGTGCCTGCCGGTGCACCTTTTTATGAAGGGCGGCGCCTCCAGCCCGCGGCGGCTGCTGGAGGGCATGAAGCGCGGCCTGCTGGTCACGCGGTTCCATTACACGAACATCCTGGACCCGATGAAGACCGTCCTGACGGGCATGACGCGCGACGGCACGTTCCTGGTGGAGAACGGGAAGATCGTCCACGCCGTCCGCAACCTGCGGTACACCGAGAACGTGCTGGCGGCCCTGGGGCGTGCCGACGGCCTGTCGCGCCGCCTGACGCTCGTGCCGGGGCCGTGCGTGGTGCCGACCGTGCGCCTCCGCGGCGTCCAGTTCAGCGGGACGACGGAGTTTTGAACGGAAGTTCCGGAGGACCTTGCCAGAAGTGGCATGGGCTGATTGGGAGGAAGCGTCAATGGGCGAACCAACAAAGCGATACCGGTCAATCAAAGAGCTTGTCTTAAGCCACGTCCATCAGGCAAAAGGTTGCGTGAACTACAAACAACTGACAGCCGCGGTCAAGAGTCAATTCCCCGAGAGTCGTTGGCACGAGACGCATTGGGCGTACTACCGCCACCAGATAACGAAAGGGCGCTTCTGCAACGAATTCTCGGAAGAGGAAAAAGCGAATCTTGCCTTAGCGAAGCACGTACCGATTCGCCCAAGGTCGCCTGCGTGTGCTGCTTCGCCGGTTCCGGTTGCGTTCGCGACTTCGCGGCGCGGACCAAGGGCCAGAGACGATGCCGTGAAGGAAGTGGGCGATGCCATTCTCGGCCACGTGCGCTTTGTCATAGGGCTCGCCGCAGGCACTGACGAAGTGCTTCGTTTCAAGATCAACCGATGGGTCTTTGCGCGCCTTCTGCAAGACGAAATCCGGGTCAAGCGGCCCACAAAGAAGCGCCTCTGGCAATCGGGAATGCGGTCCTGCCAGGCCTGCGGCAGACATTTTAGTTCTATCAAGGGCGTCGAGATCCACCGCAAGGAAGCGGATAAAGGATATAGCGCGGACAACTGCGTCTTGGTTTGCCGGCAATGCCACCAGAGCAATCCTCCGGCGGCTTAGCGTCCGCAAGTGCCGGTTGCGAACGAGGGGCGAAAGGCCACGGCGACACGGCTCGAAACGACAAGGGATGCCTTGCGGTCTTCGCTCACGCACTCATGAACTGAGGTACTTGCTACACGGCGAGATTTCTCGACTCGGCCCTTCGGGCCTCGCTCGAAATGACAACCTAAAGGAACGTCAATGAAAGCCCTCGTTCTCCACGGCATCCGCGACCTGCGGGTCGAGGAGTGGCCCGAGCCGGAGGCCGATCCCGGGCAGGTCAAGGTCCGCGTCCGGGCCGTCGGCGTCTGCGGGTCCGACGTCCACTATTACACGCACGGCCGCATCGGCGACCAGGTGGTCCGGGAGCCGATGATCGTCGGCCACGAAGGCGCCGGCGAAGTGGTCGACGTGGGCGACGGCGTGACGGGCCTGAAGGTCGGCCAGCGCGTGACGCTGGAGCCCGCCCATTCCTGCGGCCAATGCGAGTGGTGCCGGACGGGCAAACCGAACGTCTGTCCGAACGTGAAGTTCTGCTCCACGCCGCCGAACAACGGGCTGATGTGCGAGTTCGCCGTCCTCTCGGCCGAGCAGTGCATACCGATCCCCGACGCGCTCTCGTTCGAAGAGGCGGCCATGCTCGAGCCGCTGCAGGTCTCGGTCCATGCCGCGAACCTTATGGGCGTGGTGCCGGGCGAGACGGCAGCCGTCGTCGGGGTCGGCTGCATCGGCCTGGGGTGCATGGAGATGGCCCGGGCCGGCGGCGCCAGCCGCATTATCGTCACCGACAAACTGGGGTACCGCCTGGACCTGGCCCGCGACCTGGGCGCCGACGAAACGGTGAACGTGTCGGAAGAAGACCCG
>JADHXV010000142.1 GCA_016782785.1 Planctomycetota bacterium
AGCGACCCGATCATCGCCAGCGCGAGGGCCAGCAGCCACGTGTGTTGCGGCGGCAGGCGGAGCCGCTTCGAAAGGAAGAGCCGCCTCAGCACCAACGCGGTCAGGCTGTAGGCCAGGCCGTAGAGGGCCAGGCCGCCGACGCCCAGGAGCGTATCCGTGGCCTCCGGAACGGAGAGCGCGCCAAAGCCGTCGTGGAGCAGGGCGATCACCACCAGGGTCAGCGCCGACATCAGGACGGCCCAGGTCAACCCGCCCGCCGCCCCGCTGGTGGTGAGGAACGCGAGCATGCGCGGGAGTATCCGGCGGGGGATGTGCCGGCGGACGCGGGTGCCCAGGGTCTCGCGCTCGCTGACGGCAATCAGCATGACGATCACGAACAGGCTCTCGAACACGAACGCCCAGGCCATCACGAACTCGTCCGCGTCGCCCAGAACCCACCAGAGCACCGCCCCGCCCAGCAGGACCAGCCACAGCGCGGTCAGGTACAGGCGGACCGGGCGCATGCGGTTGGCCGACGGCGGCATCAGCAGCGCCACCGACAGCGTGTACAGGAACCCCGTCCCCGCCAGCGTGATGGCCGCAAACGTGCCCTGGACCGCCCACATGTTGGGGCTGCCGCCGTACACGGGGCCGGGCCCGCCGAGGGAAACAGTAAACGTCAGGACCGCCAGAACTATCGGGGCTCCAATAATCGCGCCAAGCGCGAATAGCCCCATGAAGACCTTGCCCAGGGTGCCGGTCTGCACGCTTCCCAGGAGCAGGGCGAACTGCGAGGCGGCCATCCCGTAAATGAACGTCAGGCCCAGGGCCATGGCGATCTCGAGCAGGTCCACGCCGCGAAGCAGGTACGTCAGCACGATGAACGGGGCGAAGGCGCTGTAGAGCAGGGCGATGAGGATGACGGCCGTCAGCAACTTGCCCCGGATAATCGACCCCGCGCTGATCGTTGTCGTGAACAGCAGGTCCGACTGGACGCCCGACCGTTCCCACGCCAGCCGGATGCCCGAGTAGGCGGGCACCAGGATCACGCACACGAACGTCAGCAGGCCGTAGAGCCAGGCGGCCAGACCCGAGCCGCCCGTCATGCTCTGGGCCGCCGTCGGCTCCGCGAGCAGATACAGCCCCACGATGAGCAACTCCACGCCCAGGAAGAACAGGAACATGCCGACAATGAACCGGCTGCGGACCGCCTGCCTCAACTCCTTGACCACGATGGGGCTGATCCGGCGGTCGAAGTAGGCCAGGATTCGGCCGGCCGCGGTCACTGGACGTCCCCCTTGGTGATGCGCATGAAGACGGTCTCCAGGCTGGTGCGGGTGTGGACGAACTCGACGACCGGCAGGCCCTGGCGCACGAGGCCGGCCAGGAAGTCGCGGCAGACGGTCTCGTCGCCGTCGAGGACGACCTCCACGTACGGGCCGGCCACGTGGACGTCCTGGACGCCGGGCATCTCGAGGATGGCCTTCTTCAGCGCCGCCGCCCCGTCGAGCGAGCGGATGCGGACAAGCCGCCGCGGCGTGGCCTCGGTCAGCAGGTCGTCGGTCGAGCCGGCCCGGACGATGCGGCCCTGTTCGAGGATGATGGCCGCGTTGCAGACCTCCGATAGTTCCGTCAGGATGTGCGAACTGACGAGGATCGCCTTGCCGCGCTCCGCCAGCACCTGGAGCAACTCGCGCAGTTCCACGCGGGCCCGGGGGTCGAGTCCGGCGGCCGGCTCGTCGAGCAGCAGGACCGGCGGGTCGTGCACCAGGGCCCGTGCCAGGCTCACCCGCTGCTTCATGCCCTTCGAGAGCGCCTGGATCGGCTTCTCCCGAAGGGCCGCCAGCCGCGCAAACTCCTCGATGGTGTCGACGGCGGCGCGGCGGTCGGCCCCGTGCAGGCCGTACGCCCGCGCGAAGAAGTCCAGGTACTCGTGGACCGTGGTATCGCGATGGGTCGGCAGGTAGTCGGGCATGAAACCGATCTGGTGGCGGACCTGCTCGGGGTCCTGGACCGCCGAGACGCCGTCGAAGAAGGCGTCGCCGGCGGTGGGCTCGTCGGCGGTGGCCAGCAGCCGCAGCGTCGTGGTCTTGCCGGCGCCGTTGGGGCCCACGAAGCCCACAATCTGGCCGGACTCGAACGTGAACGACACGCCGTCCACCGCCCGCGTGCCGTCGAAGTGCCGCGTCAGGTTCTCGACGCTAATCTTCACGGTCGCCGCTTTCCAGGATTCCATACACGACGGTGAGGCAGTTCGTCGGGACGGCATTGGCCAGGCCGTGCTCGACGAACGGGTTGCCGTCGAGGTCCGCCACGTAGGCGCCCGGCCTCAGGAAGCGGGTCGGGTTGCCGGCCAGCGCCGGGATCATGTCTTCCCAGTCGCCCTGGAAGAAGGCGCGGAGGGGCCCGCCGCCGGCCTGGATGCCCTGGGGCTCCAGGGCGGCCTCGCTGCCGGCCGCGATGTCCGTGCCGACGTAGAGTCGGCCGTCGTGGTCGGCCAGGGTGAGCCGGCGGATGTCGGCCCCCAGGCCGTTGACGACGGTCAGGCCCGAGGCGTCGCGGCGGACCTTGAGACGTTCGCGCCGCGGCTCGCTCTTTCGGAGGCGGAAGTGCAGGGGGATGCGCGGCCTTATCCACCCGCCCGTCAGGTGCTGGCCTTCGGTCCAGTCCACGTTCAACGCACCCCCGCCGGACCGCACCGTGTACGGATCGCCCCAGCCGAACTGGGGGCTGAGTTCCGTGTGGTACGAGAAGCGGAGGCCCCCGCGGGGCGTCAGCGGCGAGTAGAACGCCAGCCACCCGACCGTGGTCGCCCGCCGGTGCGGCTCGTCGAGGACCGTCAGCGTCATCAGCCGGTATCGCGCGCTGATGCCCTCGGAAAACAGCGCGTACGTAAACACCAGGCCGCATGTCAGCAGCGAGACCGCCGGCGTCGTCACGAACAACAGCAGCCGACGCCGCAGCCGATACAGGAGGATCAGGTTGACCGGCCCGATGACGGCCACGAAGCCGAACATCAGGAGCAGCATCCCCCGCACCGGGATGCTCAGGTTCTGGACGACCGGAAAGTGCGTGTGGGCCTCTGCCACCGTGGCGACCTGCTGAAACGGCTTGGCCGTCAGCCGGATGGCCCGGTCGAAGGCCGACCGGACGCCCGATTCGTTCCAGTCGCGGGCGGTCAGACACTGGCCGAAGACGCGGCCCACATGGCCGGCGCCGGGCTCGTCCAGGCCCAGGAACCCCGCCGGCGCCCGCTCCGGGCCGAGCACCAGCACCACGCCGCCGGCCTCGACGTACTGTTCGAGGGCGGTCCGGACGGGCGGCGGCATGGCGACCGCCTCCGCCCCGGTCACGATGAGGCCGTCGTACCGCGTGTACGACAGCCAGTTCGGGCTCCACGCGGCCGCCGGTTCCCGCGCCATCGTGGCGCCGATGGCGTCGTCGGCCTCCAGGTCGGCGACCGCCTGCTTGGCGCCGTGGCTCGTGAGGACGCGAATCTGGTCGTCCGCATGCGGGTAGTATGCCCCGGGACCGTGGTCGGGGATATCGACGTCGACGCCCCGGGCCCTGGCGCCGTCGACGCGGACCTCGGCGCTGTAGCCGTGCGTCATGACGGGCGGCTGGAGCAGCGACAGCACGACCGTGCTGCCGGGCCCCACCACCGCCGACCGCGAGACGCCCAGCATCGTTCCGTAACCGCGGCCCTCCGCCGGCAGCGACACCCGGACGCGGTGCGCGCGCTCGGCCGAACGGTTGTGCACCTGGAACCGGTACTCCACGTACCCGTGCAGGCTGTCGTGCGCACCGGGCGCAAGCGCCGTGACGGTGACGGCGTGGACGCCTTCCGGCGCCGGCGGCGCGGGGATGGCGGCCGGGTCCGGCGCGGGAACCGCCGCGGCGGCCGGCGGCGCACCTGCGGGCACGAGGAGCAACCACGCCGTCGCCAGCACCAGAACGGCACGTGGAGCGCGGCGGGTCTCCGTACCCGCCGCGCCGAACTGAGCGCTATCGCCCATGGGCGGCGCGTGCGGGCCGCGCGTCCGCAAGAACACCCTTGCCCGCGCGGTGGGTGCGGAGACCCACCGCGCGGCACCTGAAGTGGCGGTAGCCGTCGCCGACAGCATCGCGGCCGCGCGGACGGCGCGGCCGCACAGGCGATGGTTCGCTTGGTGTCTCACGTTCCGGACTCCTTGGCCACCTGGACGTCGGCCGGCAGGTCCAGTTCCGCCTCATCGAGCGCGCCGAGGAGGTCGTCGACCACCTGGAAGGCGTCGACCCCGTCGAACCGGGCCTTGTAGTTGAGGATGAGGCGATGGTTCAGCACGGCCGGGGCAACGCGGCGGACGTCCTCGAAGCCGACGGTGGGCCGGCCCGCCAACAGGGCCGACGCCCGGGCCGACTCGGCCATCGCAATCGCCGCCCGAGGCGACGCCCCGTACGCCACGTACTGGCCCACGAGGTCGGTCGCCTCGGCCGCCCCGGCGTGCGTCGCCGCCACCACCCGGGCGATGTACCGCGACACCGCCCGCGCCAGGTACACGCGGTCCATGATGGCGAAGACGCGGGCCAGGTCCTGGGCGCTCATCGTCCAGGTGGGTTCCGGCGGTTCGCCGCGGCGGCGGGTCGTGATGATCTCGTCGAGCACCGCCACGTCGCCCGCCGTCACACGCAGTTTGAACAGGAACCGGTCCAACTGGGCCTCGGGCAGCGGATACGTGCCCTCCAGTTCAATCGGATTCTGCGTCGCCATGACGAAGAACGGCTCGGGCAGCGGCCGGGTCTGGCCCAGCAGCGTGACGGAGCGTTCCTGCATCGCCTCCAGGAGGGCCGACTGCGTCTTGGGCGAGGCCCGGTTGATCTCGTCGGCCAGCAGGATGTTCGTGAAGATGGGCCCCGGCTGGAAGGCCATCTGGCGTTCGCCCGTCGGCGTGGGCTGGAGGATGTGCGTGCCCAGGATGTCGCCGGGCATCAGGTCCGGCGTGAACTGGATGCGGCCGAACGGCAGGCTCAGCACGCGGCCCAGGCCGCGGATGAGGGCCGTCTTGCCGACGCCCGGCACGCCTTCCAGCAGGATGTGCCCGCGGCTGAGGATGCCGGCGAGCACCATGCGGTGCAGGTCGGCCTGGCCCAGGAGCAGCCGGCCCAGTTGTTCCAGCACGCGCGTGGTCAGGGCGGTGGCGCCGGCCAGTTCCTCCGGCTGAAGCAGCGACGGGGCGTCGGTCACGGTGGGCTCCTCTATGGCGAGGCGGCGGGCCGGCCGGCGCCCTCGCCCTCGCGCTGGAAATAACGCATGACGGCCGGCTGGTGTTTCGGAAGAACCCGGTGCGTGCGTGCGCCGCCCGCGCCCGCCGCCGCCGGTGCCAGCGCCCCGCCCGCCGCCGGGCCGCCGGCCTCCACCGCCGGGGCGCCCAGCGTGACGCCCAGCAGGTGGCTCTCTTTGAGGTCGGCCACGGTGGGAGGCGGCAAGACGGTCTCGACGAACTCCATGCCGTCGGCGCTCGACGCATCGCCCTGGATGAGCGGGGCGTCGGCCCGGCCGCGGTCGACGCCGCCGCGTCCCGGCGCGCCGGCGAGCCACGCCTCGATCAGCGCCTCGGGCTCCAGCCCGTCGATGCCCTGGCCCTCCAGGAAGGCGATGAGGTCGCCCGGGTCCAGCGCCCACCCCTCGCCCAGTTTCAGGGCGTCGATCTCGATCAGGTTGACCTCCTGGAGCCGCAGGAGTTTGGCCTTGAGCATCTCGCCGGCCATGGCCAACCGGTTGGCCAGTCGCAGGCACTCGGCCGCCGACAGGTCGCCTGCCTGGCAGTCGGCCAGGGCTTCCTTGAGGGCGGCATCGTCGAGCGGCGAACCGTCTTTGGCGGCCTTTTCGAGGAGGTCGGCCAGTTTCTTCATGGCGGCCGCCAGGGCCTGGGTGTCGAGGCCGTCGGCCTCGGTCGAGAGGGCCCGCGACAGCGCCTCGGCCTGCCCGAGCGCCTCGCGCTGCTGGAGCGCCGTCTCGGCCGCGTCGACCGCCGCCGTCCGGACCGCGTCTTCCAGGTGATCCAGGGCCTCCCACGTTTTGGCGGGGTCCTCGCCGGCGGCCTGCTCGGACGTCTGCTCCAGCGATTGTTCCAGCGACCGGGCCTCCTCGACCGCCAGCACCTGCTCCTCCTCCAGCACCTGGATCTGCTCGGCCAGGGAGGCCACCTCGTCGGCGACCTGGAGCGGGCGCGACGACGCGATCTCGACGAACCGCTGCGGAATCGCAAAACTGAACACCACGAACGCCGTTGCCGCGAGCAGCACGAGCGCCGCCGGCCTCTTCCGCCAATGCACCTCCGGCACCGTAAGCGGCGGCACGCGCGCCGCCCAGGGACCGAGGGGGACTTCCGCCTCGGCCATGACCAGGCCGCCGCCGCTGCACGCACGGTCCAGGACGGCCCGCACCGCCCGCCGCGACGGCGCCCGACGCCACGCCAGCGCCGCCGCCCCCGCTGCGCACAGCGCCAGACCCGCCAGGCCCCACACGAGCGGCCCGGCGTCCATCCCCGGCACCGCCCGGAAGACCATCACGGCCACGCCCCACGCAAAACACCACCCGGCCGCCAGGCGCACCGCCCAGCGCAGCGAGAGGATCAGAAGAATCCGGCGCCGAAGCGACGCCGCGGCCCGATGTGTCGGCCGACGGTCAGCCATGGCCGGTCTCCGAAAGAAACGCCGGCGTCCGCGGGCGGCCCGGCCCCCTTCACGCCGGGAGCCCAAACCCGTTCACGCCGGCCGATACGTGCGGACCCGCGTGCAGAATAGGCCCGGCCGGCGTCCGGAACAAGGGCAAAGTTCTACGTATCGCGGGATGATGCATCCGGGAGGTCGGCGTCGTCGGGCGGCGGGGCGTCCAGCGAATAATAGAGGAAGAACGAGAGCGGAGGCGTCACGACCACCGCCAGAAACACCACGGCGGCCATCAGGACCTTGCTTCGCAGCGTCATCCGGCGTGCCCCCCGTTTTTGGGGCGCCTGCCCTTTCAGCCCGCCGACGTAACGTGTCATCCCGAGCGAGCGAAGCGAGTCGAGGGATCTCGCTGTTCGAACGACGAGATTTCTCCGCTCGGGCCCTTCGGGCCCTCGGTCGAAATGACATGCGCTGCCGACCGCCTGCCTCCAAACTATGATACGCACCGACGGCGGGGACGGGCGAGGGTTTCTGCCGCGCCCGGCCGCGCGTGCCTGCGCCCGGCCGCGCGTGCTCGCGCCCGGCCGCGCGCCCGGCCGCAATCTGGTTGCATTGTGTGCCCCGCGCCGTACCATATTGCCCGCACCCGACCACATCCGGCCCAAAGGAGACTCCGATGCAACGACACACCCTGTTCGTGACGGCCTGTGCGCTCACCGCCTGCGTGGCGATGGGATGCGGTGGCGCGGCCGCCGCCGACTGGAAACCCGCCGACGGACCCCTCATGACGCCGTTCGCCAAGGACGTCGGCCCGAAGAACGCCCTGCCCGAGTACCCCCGGCCGCAGATGGTCCGCCAGGACTGGCAGAACCTGAACGGTCTCTGGGATTACGCCGTCGTCGCCAAGGACGCTCCCCAGCCGCAAGAGTACGACGGGCAGATCCTCGTGCCGTACCCTGTTGAGTCGGCGCTGTCGGGCGTGATGAAAGAGGTCGGCCCCGAGAAGTGCCTCTGGTACCATCGCACGTTCTTGACGCCCAATCTCGACGGAGGCAAGCGCCTGCTTCTTCACTTCGGCGCCGTCGACTGGGAGGCCACGGTCTACGTCAACGGCAAGAAAGTGGGCGAGCACCGCGGCGGGTACGACCCGTTCACACTGGATGTAACCGACGAGTTGCGGAAGGACACCAATGACCTGGTTGTCCGCGTCTTCGACCCCACGAACCAGGGCGACCAGCCCCGCGGCAAGCAGGTGCTGGAGCCCAAGGGCATCTGGTACACGCCCGTCACGGGCATCTGGCGGACGGT
>JADHXV010000143.1 GCA_016782785.1 Planctomycetota bacterium
CCCAAGCCGCCCGAGAAGCCGCCCGAGAAGCCGCCCGAGAAGCCCGCCGAGCAGCCCAAGCCGGCCGAGCAGCCGAAACCGCCCGCCCCGAAACCCAAGGCCGGGCCCGTCACGTTCGTCGCCGACGTCATGCCTCTCATCGACAAGTTGGGCTGCAACGCCTCGAAGTGCCACGGCTCGCCGGTCGGCAAGGGGGGCCTGCGGCTCTCGATGTTCGGCGCCAACCCCGAGGAGGACTTCGACGCCGTCACGCGCATGGCCGAGGGCCGGCGCATCAACCCCGTCGAGCCGCAGAGGAGCCTCCTCCTGGCGAAGGTCGCGGGCCAGGCGCCCCACGAGGGCGGCGCGGGCATCAAGCCGGACTCGCCCGAGTACGCCGTGCTCCAGGCGTGGCTCGAACAGGGCGCCCTGCGCGGCGATGCCAAGGCCGGCCAGGTCGCCTCGGTCGAGGTCCGGCCCGAGAAGGTCACGCTGAAGAAGGACGCGACGGCCCCGCTCGCGGTCGCGGCCGTGTACGCCGACGGCTCGCGCAAAGACATCACCCGCGAGGCCGTCTACCAGTCGCTCGACGAGGCGGTGGCGGTCGTCACGGCCGACGGCAAGGTCCAGGCCAAGGGGTTCGGCGAGGCGGTCCTCCTGGCCACCTACCGGCGGCGGACGGCCGTGGTCCGGGCCGTCGTCCCGCAGCCGCTGCCGAACGGCTTCCCGGAGGTGCCGGCCGGCAACCGAGTGGACGAACTGGTTCTGGCGAAGTTGAAGGAACTGGGTTTCCCGCCGTCGGGCCTCTCGGAGGACCACGCCTTCCTGCGGCGCGTGACGCTCGACACCATCGGCATGCTGCCGACGCCGGCCGAGGTCCGCGCCTTCCTGGCCGACAAGGACCCCGAGAAGCGGACGAAACGCACCGACGCGCTGCTGGCCAGCCCCGAGTTCGCCGACTACTGGGCCCTGAAATGGGGCGACCTGCTGCGCATCAAGGCCGAGTACCCGTCCAACCTCTGGCCCAACGCCGTCCAGGCGTACCATCACTGGGTCCGCGACGCCATCGCGAAGAACAAGCCGTACGACGAGTTCGTGCGGCAACTGCTGGTCTCGAGCGGGTCGAACTTCCGCGTGCCGCCCGCCAACTATTACCGCGGTCTGAAGAAGCGCGACCCGCAGGGCTTTGCCGAGCAGACGGCCCTGGTGTTCATGGGGACCCGCATCGGCTGCGCCGAGTGCCACGCCCATCCGACCGAGAACTGGACGCTGGACGACAACCTGGGCCTGGCGGCGTTTTTCGCCCAGGTCAAGTTCAAGAACACCCTGGAGTGGAAAGAGGAGATCGTCTACTGCGATCCCTCCGCCGCGCTTCTCCACCCCACCACCCGCCAACCCGTGGCGCCGAAACTGCTGGACGGCCCGACCGCGGAGGTCAAGCCCGGCGAGGACCCGCGGGCTCTGTTCGCCCAGTGGCTGACGCGGCCCGAGAACCCCTGGTTCGCCCGCAACATCGTCAACCGCGTCTGGTTCTGGCTGCTGGGCCGGGGCATCGTCCACGAGGCCGACGACCTGCGCCCCACCAATCCGCCCTCCAACCCCGCCCTGCTCGACTACCTGGCGAAGGAACTGGTAGACCACAAGTTCGACCTGCGGCACATGTACCGGCTGATCCTCGGGTCGCGGACGTACCAGTTGGCCTCGACCGCGACGCCCCTGAACGCCGACGACGAGAAGTTCTTCTCGCACTATGCCGTCCGGCGCCTGGAAGCCGAGCAACTTTCCGACGCCATCGGCACAATCAGCCAGGTCTGGGACCGGTTCTCCAGCCGGATCCCCGAGCCGTACTCGAACTGGCCCGACGGGTTCCGGGCCGTCGAGATGGCCGACGGCAGCGTCGGCACGCCGTTCCTGGAACTGTTCGGCCGCCCGCCGCGCGACACCGCCTTCGAGAGCGACCGCGACTGCAAGACCTCCATGCGGCAGGCGCTGTACCTGATCAACTCGGGCGAGTTCGAGGGCAAGGTCGGCCGGAGCCCCCGCATCAAGGCCTGGATCAAGCAGAACACCCCCGACGCCGAGGTCGTCGACGCACTCTGGCTGCTGACCGTCTCCCGCCCGCCCGCCGAGGGCGAACGCAAGACGGCCCTGGAGTACCTCGAAGCCAACCAGAAGGCCCGCGAACAGGCCATCCAGGACCTCATGTGGGCCCTGGTCAATACCAAGGAGTTTCTGTTCAATCACTGACGCGCAGGTGCGCGGCGGGTCTCCGTACCCGCCGCGCGAGTGTGCGGCCCGTACGGGCCGCACATATGAGCAATCGTTGGTTGTCGCGCGGTGGGTGCGGAGACCCACCGCGCACGGGATGCGGAGGCCGACCCATGCTCGATATCCCTGCCGACCACGTCGCACCCTCGTCCGGCGGACTGAATCGCCGCGACTTCATCCGCGTCGGCGCCGCCTCCCTCGCGGGCCTCTCGCTGGCCGACTGGTTCGCCCTGAAGGCCCACGGCCAGACCAAGGAGGGCAAGGCCAAATCCGTCATCCAACTTTGGATGGGCGGCGGCCCGGCCACCATCGACATCTTCGACCCCAAGCCCCAGGCCGGCGCCGAATACACCGGGCCCTACACCAAGCCCATCGATACCAACGTCAAGGGCATCCAACTCGCCCAGACCATGCCCCAGATGGCCAAGCAGATGGACAAGTACGCCATCCTGCGCGGCATGACGCACCCGACGAACGGGCACGAGACGGCCACCTACATCATGCAGACCGGCACCCTGCCCTCCGACCAACTCGTCTATCCGTCCATCGGGGCGGTGGTGGGCCTGAAGCGGACCGAGTCGAAGGCCTACCAGGGCGCCCTGCCGCCGTACATCGCCGTCACCAGCCCGCTCGGACGCTTCTCCGAGGCCGGATTCCTCGGGCCCGCCTACAAGGCCTTCGCCACGGGCGGCAACCCGAACAGCAAGAACTTCAGCATCGGCGGCCTCGATTCCGGACCCGAACGCGTCGCCCGCACCAACCAGCGCCGCTCCCTGCTGGAGGCCGTCGACACTCTCGCCAAAGAGATCGACGACAACCATAGCCTCGACGCCATGGACGCCTACCAGGAAAAGGCCTACGAACTCGTCCTCGGCGACGCCAAGAAGGCGTTCGACATGAACGAGGAGCCCGACCCCGTCCGCGACCGCTACGGCCGGACCACCTTCGGCCAGTCGTGCCTGCTGGCGCGCCGGCTCGTCGAGCAGGGCGTCCCGTTCATGACCGTCAACTGGGGCGGTTGGGACACCCACAAGGAACACTTCGAACGCATGGAGAAGTATCTGCCCGAACTGGACCAGGGGTTCGCCGCCCTCCTGGAAGACCTGGCCCAGCGGGGCCTGCTGGAGACAACCATCGTCACGTGGTTCGGCGAGTTCGGCCGGACCCCCAAGATCGCCAAAGAACCGCCCTGGTTCGGCGGCCGGCACCACTTCTGCAACGCGTTCTCGGCCATCGTGGCCGGCGGAGGTTTTAAGGGCGGCGCCGTCGTCGGCAAGACCGACGCCAGGGCCGAACAGGTCATCGAGCGGCCCATCTACCCGTGGGACCTGTCGGCCAGCATGTACCAGTTGCTCGGCATCGACCCGTCCGGCCAGTTGCCGCACCCGCGCGGCTGCGTGGCCTATGTCACGCCCGTGGTCGGCGGCGACGTCGCCACCGGCGGCCTGCTGACCGAGATCATGTAAGCGAAGGGGATCGCCTCTCATGCCTGCGTGCCGACGTGTCGCGCTTTCGATTCTTCTCGCCGCCGCCGTCCTCGCCGGGCCGGCCGTCCATGACATCCACGCCACCGCCCGGCAGACGCTCGCCTTCCCGGTCATCCGCGCCCAGCCCGGCAAGCAGGTCGGCGTGGACGGGGTGGTGGAGTTCGGCCCGGCGCTGGCCATCTCGGCGCTTGCGTTCAGCCCCGACGGCGCCACGCTGGCCGTCGGAGGCTACCAGGAGGTGCTGCTCTGGGACCTGGCCCAGGCCCGCCTCGCCCGCCGCATCGGCGCGGGGGAACTCGACGGCATGATCCACGCCGTCGCCTTCCTGGACGGCGGCAAGGCCCTCGCCGTCGGCGACGGTTCGCCCGGCGCCAAGGGCGCCGTCAAGATCTTCTCCACCGCCGACGGCAAACGGACCGCCACCTTCGGCGAGCCCAAGGGCACCGTCTATTGCCTCGCCGTCAGCCCCGACGGCACGCTGCTGGCCGCCGGCAGCGCCGACACATGCCTCTACGTCTATGACCTCAAGGCGGGCAAGCCGGCCACCACCATCGACGCCCACGCCGACTGGGTCCTGGGCGCCCAGTTCAGCGCCGACGGCAAACGCCTCCTCACCGCCGGGGCCGACCGCACCATGCGCGTCTGGGAGGTCGGCACCTGGAAGATGCTCCTCCAGTACGACCAGGGCGACTGCGTCCACGCCGCCGTCCTCGGACCCGACAACGACACCGTCGTCGGCGCCGTCAGCGGCCCGACCGAGCGCGGCCTGGTCATCGGCCGCGTCGATGCCGACCTCAAAGTGGCCGCCCAGCGCAAGCCCCGCGCCCGCCTCATCGGCACCGGCGCCCTCATGCCGCTCGACATCATCTGGCCCGGCAAAGGCCAGAACGTCTTCGTCCCGTTCAACGACGGCCGCATTCGCGCCTACCAGGGCGCCAGCGGCCGCGGCGTCCGGACCTTCGACGGCCACACCGACTGGGTCTACGCCGTGGCCGCCACCGACGACGGCAAACGGCTGGCCTCGGGCGGGGCCGACGGCACCGTCCGACTCTGGGACGCCGAGAAGGGGCCGATGCTGGCCACGCTCGTCCACCTGGCCCCGGGGTCGGACGGCTGGCTCATCATGACACCGGCTGGCCACTTCGCCGCCTCCGCTCCCGACGCCCTCGCCTGGCGGGCCGAAGGCGACGCCAAGCCGCCCGACGGCCTTACCGACCGCTACCAAAAACCCGACCTCGTCGCCAAGGCCCTCACCCTGGCTCCCGAACCCGAGAAGCCGCCGCCCCCCAAGCCCCCCACGCCACCGCCGCCGAAAGAAACACCCAAGCCCGCGCCGGCGAAGGAGGCCCCGAAACCGCCCGACAAGCCGACTCCCCCGAAGGAGGCGCCGAAGCCGCCCGATAAGACGCCGCCGGCGAAACCATAGTTAGCCGCCGGACTTGTCCGGCGCGTGCCGTCGGCGCAATGCGTACGACAAACGAGGTGACACGACGATGACCCCGACACCCCATCCCCGGCCACCGCGCCGCCCCGGAAACGCGTTTGCTCGCGCGGCGGGTACGGAGACCCCCCGCGCGAAACGGCGGAGCGGCCTGGCCGTGTGTGCCGCGCTTGCCGCCATGCTCGCCCTGACGCTGGCGGCCCCGCGTCCGGCCTGCGCCCAGGCCCTGCCCGGCCACCTGGCCCACATCTATCCGGCCGGCGGACAGCAGGGCACCACCGTCCAGGTGGCCGTCGTCGGGACCAACCTGGTGGGCTCCAAGGCCGTCCACATCAGCGGCGCCGGCGTCACGGGCACCGTCGAGAAGGTCGAGAAGGGCAAGACCGAGGACACCGCCACCGTCGCGGTGACCATCGCCGCCGACGCCCCGCCCGGCGACCGCGACTTCCGCCTCATCGCGCCCGGCGGCGCCACGAACCGCTGGCGGTTCCTCGTCGGCCAGGTGGCGGAGGTCGCCGAGAAGGAGCCCAACTCCGAATTCGGCCAGGCCCAGCCCCTGCCCACCCTGCCCGCGTTGGCCAACGGCCAGATCTTCGACGCCGACAAAGACTTCTTCCGCTTCTCCGCCAAGGCCGGCCAGACGCTCGTCCTGCGCGTCCAGGCCCAGGACATCCTGCCCTTCATCGCCGACGGCGTCCCCGGATGGTTCCAGGCCGTCCTCACCCTGTACGACGCCCAGGGCCGCGACATCGCCTACGTCGACGACTTCCGCTTCCACCCCGACCCGGTCCTGGTGTTCCAGGTGCCCGCCGACGGCGAGTACGTGGTCGAGATCCGCGACTCCATCTTCCGCGGCCGGGGCGACTTCGTCTATCGCCTCACCGTCGGGCCCGTGCCGTTCATCACGCACGTCTGGCCCATCGGCGGACGGCGCGGCACCAAGGTCGACGTGGAACTCTTCGGCGCCAACCTGCCGAAGAACAAGGTGCAACTCGACCTGACGCCCCAGTGCCCCGACAAGCGATTCATCCGCCTCGACAACCCCCACCTCGTCTCCAACGCCGTGCCGTTCGGCGTCTCGGACCTGCCCGACGCGGCCGAGAAGGAACCCAACGATTCCGCCCAGCAGGCCCAGCCCCTCACGGCCCCCGTCGCCGTCAACGCCCGCATCGAAAGGCCCGGCGACGCCGACTTCTTCACCTTCAAGGCCGAGGCCAATCAGAACCTCATCCTGGAGATCCGCGCCCGCCGTCTCGGCTCGCCCGTCGACTCGCTGCTGACGCTCTTCGACAAGGCCGGCAAACAACTCGCCGAGAACGACGACTTCGTCGACAAGACCGAACCCTACATGACCCACCACGCCGACTCGCACCTCCTGTACCAGTTCAAGCAGGCCGGCGAGTACGTCGTGCGGGTCCGCGACCTCCAGGGCAAAGGCGGGCCCGAGTACGCCTACCGCCTGGTCGTCCGGCCGCCGCAGCCCGACTTCGCCGTCCGCATCACGCCCGACAATCCCAGCGTCGGCCAGGGGTCCACCGCCGTCCTCATGGTCAAGGCCCTCCGCCTCGACGGCTTCGACGGCCAGATCGATTTGGAAGTGGGCGGCATGCCCGAGGGGTTCACCGCCGCCGGCACCACGATACCCGAGAAGTACGATGAATCGATCCTGACGCTGACCGCCCCCGCCGACGCCCCTCTCGGCCTGCAGAAACCCACCGTGGTCGGCCGGGCCGAGATCGCCGGCAAGACCGTCACGCGCCCCGTCCTGCCCGCCGAGGACGTCATGCAGGCGTTCATCTACCACCACATCCTGCCCACCGACGAGTTCCTCCTGGCGGTCCTTGAACCCGGCCCGTTCAAACTCACTCCGCTGGCGCCGGAGGAGGGCTTCATCCGATTCGCCGGCGGACGCACCGCCTACATCGACGTCAAGGCCGAACGCACCAAGGACGCCCAGGGACCCATCCGCCTCGCCCTGCACGACCCCCCCAAGGGCGTCCGCATGCAGGCCGTCACCATCGCCGCCGACCAGGACCAGGTCCAGTGTGAACTCTCGTACCCGAACCAGCAGCCCGCCGACGTCCGCTATACCCTCATCATCGTGGGCAGCATGAAGGTCGGCAAAGACACCCTGACGGGCATCACCCCCGCCTTCCTCGCCCTCGGACCCAGCGCCCCGAAACCCAAACTCACCATCGCACCCCCGACGCCCGCCCCCAAACCCGCCGAGGCGCCGAAACCGGCTGAACCACCCAAGCCCGCCGACGCGCCGAAGCCGGAACCGAAGCCGCCTGAAGTGAAGAAACCCGAACCGCCCAAGCCCGACGCGCCCAAGCCCGACGCGCCGAAACCCGAACCGCCAAAGCCCGAACCGAAGCCGGCCGAGGTGAAGAAACCTGAGGCGCCGAAGCCTGAAGCGACAAAGCCATCTGAGCCCAAGCCGGCCGAAGCGCCGAAGCCTGAAACGCCGAAGCCTGAAGCGACAAAGCCATCTGAGCCCAAGCCGGCCGAAGCGCCGAAGCCTGAACCGCCGAAGCCCGACGCTAAGCCGGACGAAGCGAAGAAGTAGGCCGCGGCCCGGGCACTTTTAGCCGCGACCCGAAGGGGAGCGCGTCACCTTCAGCCGCCCCGAGCCGTGCCGCACCCCTACTCCGCCGCCGAC
>JADHXV010000144.1 GCA_016782785.1 Planctomycetota bacterium
CGGATGCGCCGCTATTGCTCCCGCCCCATGGACAGGACGTTGACTCTGGCACATCGTCCGCTCCCCTCCTTCCAGGTGCAGACGGATGGGAATGGGACCTCGCGCCACCGCACGCCAGTGACGGTCCGTCCACCTCCCCTGTGCGCCGCCGCGTCGGGCGGCGCCCCCTCGGCCCCGCAGACGCAGGACCGCTCGCTCTTACGACTGGCCCAGCAGGTCCCGGAGCAACCGGTTCTCGCGCTTGGTCGCCTCCAGGTCGAACACCAGGTACTTGACCGCCAGGCGAACGTGGTCGATGCCGTCCTCAAGGGTGGCCATCTCGCGCTTCATGGCCGAGGCGACCGGCGACTGCCGACGCCGCACTTGTTTCCTCTGACCGGCTTCCGGGGGCACCCGCTGCACTTCCGACAGCAGTTGCCCCACCTTTTCGCGCAAAGCAGCCTCGTCCACGCCAGGTCTCCTTTCCACGCCAGCGACCGCTGCCTGGCCCGGAGCCTGCAAGACCGCGGCGCCGGGAAGGCATCGGTCTGACCCTGGTGGTATGGCAAGGGCCGTGCCAAACGCGGAGACGTGGTGCGCGAGGAGGGCGGGCGACGTTTTCGGCGCGCCGCGGCCGGTGGCCGTTCGGCCTGCGCCGCGGGCGCCGGTTCTGCCGGATGCGACGTTCGTGCGGGCGCCGCCGCAACGACGCAACGCATGCACACGGGCCGGTAGCGCGACCGAACGCTAAGCGCCCATCCAGCCGCGGGTTACATCATCGCGTCGAGATGCGGCGGAGCGTCAACACGAGACGCCACCCGGCAACGTCGCCGTCCAGACGCCACGACCGGACGAGTCTGCACGGCCGGCCGCATATCACGCATAGGTCGCGCGGCCCGCGCGGGCAACACGCATGGAACGGCAGGCTTATCGGGAATACACCGCACAGGCGGAACATCCGGCCCTCAGGCGCCGCCCGAAAGGATGTGGGTGACCAGGTCGGCCATGGTCAGCAGGTCGAGGGCGTTGTGGTGAAGGATGGTCTGGAGCCGGCACAGGCTCCGCCGGCGCCGCCGCGCGTCGCCGCTCTGCTGCGCGCGGACGAAATCGTGATACGCCACCGGAATGTCGCAGCCCGGGATGTCGCCCCGCCGGCGGCGGGCGCAGATGGCCTGCTCCACCGTCTGGAGCCGGCAGTCGGGCAGCACCCCGCGCCACCGCCGACGGGCCTCGGGCAGCAGGTCCACGTGCTGCGGCATGGGCGGCAGATCGAACAGGCCGCAGGCCACGCTCCGCGCCCCGACGGTCGGCATGTCGAACGTCTTGCCGTTGTACGTGACCAGGCACTCGCACCGGCCGAGGGCCCGCCAGACGTCGGCCAGCAGCGGCCCTTCCTCGGAGTAGTCGCGGGCCAGGAACTGGCGGACCCGCAGGGCCGGCGCGTCCCACTCCAGCAGGCCGACCAGGAAAAGCGGTTCGCCTGCCAGGCCGCACGTCTCGATGTCGAGGTACACGATGGCCGAGGGGTCGGTCAGGATGAGCGGCCGCAGGCTCTCGTGCAGGCCAGCGGGTTCGACGGCCCGGCCGGCCCCGCAGACAACGTGTCGATAGCGCGAGGACAGGTCGGCCCGCTCGGCGTCGCGGCCGGCAACGGGCGAAAGAAAGTCCTCGGCCGGGCGGTCCACCAGGTAGTACCGGCCGCCGAACGCCTCGCGCTCCCGGCCGGGGATGAGGTCCTCGAGCGCAAGAGGACCATCCTCGGACACTGCGGCGTTGCCGTTGGCGCGCGGCGCGGCCGTCTCGCCGTCGCGGGCGGCGGGGGAAGGCGCCGGCGCGTCGGCCAGGTCGCGGCCGGTGACAAGATCGTCGGCCAGACGCCGGCGGTTCAGGGCGCTGAGACGTTTGAACAAATCAGGCGAGAGCGGCACGCGGGGCACCTCGTACGGGTCCGCCCCATTCTACCAGCGCATGGACGCAAGACAATGGCCCAGCGCGTCCGCCCCGCCGCCTCATACTACAACGCTGCTTCCCGCGCGGCCCGTACGGGCCGCGCATGGCCAAACTCGCCCTTCTCGGCGCGGTGGGTCAGGAGACCCACCGCGCAGAATGCCCTTGTAGCGTTGTAGGATTAATACGCCTTCGCGAACGGCACTCGCTGGGCCGGCCCGTTGCCGCAGATCATGCAGGCGCCGGCCGCCTCGACCTCGTCGGGGATGCAGCGGATGGTGGCCTTGGTTTCCTCCTGGACGCGGGCCTCGCACTCGGCGTTGCCGCACCACGGGGCGTAGACAAAGCCGCCCTGCTCCTCCAGAATCTTCTTGAAGTCGTCGTACGTGTCGGCCGGCCGACAGCCCGCTTCCAGGCGTTCTTTGGCCCGGTCATAGAGGGCCTGCTGCATCTCGGGCAGCAGGTCGGCCACGTGGACGGGCACCTCGCCCTGCGGGACGGGCGTCTTCTCGCGGGTATCGCGGCGGACGACGACCACCTGGCCCTTCTCCAGGTCCTTCGGGCCGATCTCGATGCGGATGGGCACGCCCTTCAGTTCCCACTCGTTGAACTTCCAGCCCGGCGAGACGTTGTCGCGGTCGTCGACCTTGACGCGGACGTGGTCCTGGAGCGGCTCGGCCAGGCGGGCCGCGGCCGTCAGAATGGCCGAGTTATCGGCGTCGGCCTTCAGGATCGGCACGATGACGACCTCCAGCGGCGCGAGTTTGGGCGGCAGCACGAGGCCGGCGTCGTCGCTGTGGCTCATCACCAGGGCCCCGACCAGCCGGCTGGAGACGCCCCACGACGTGGCGTACACGTACTCCAGTTCGCCCGCGCGGTTCTGGAACTGCACGTCGAACGCCCGGGCGAAGTTCTGGCCCAGGTAATGGCTCGTGCCCGCCTGGAGGGCCCGGTTGTCCTGCATCAGGGCCTCGACGCTGTACGTGGTGACGGCCCCGGCGAACTTCTCGGCGTCGGTCTTCTTGCCCGTCAGGACGGGCATGGCCATCCAGTCCTCGACGAACCGCTTGTAGACGCCGAGCATCCGCTCGGCCTCCTCGACGGCCTCGCCGGCGGTGGCGTGGGCGGTGTGCCCTTCCTGCCACAGGAACTCCGTGGTCCGGAGGAACAGCCGCGTCCGCATCTCCCAGCGTACGACGTTCGCCCACTGGTTATAGAGCAGCGGCAGGTCGCGCCACGACTGGATCCACTTCTTGTACATGGCCCAGATGATCGTCTCGGACGTGGGCCGGATGACGAGCGGCTCCTCCAGTTCCTTGCCGCCGCCGCGGGTGACCACGGCGCATTCCGGCGCGAAGCCCTCCACGTGCTCCGCCTCTTTCTGGAGGAACGATTGCGGAATCAGGAGCGGGAAGTAGGCGTTCTGATGGCCGGTGGCCTTGAACATGTCGTCCAGGGCCCGCTGCATGCGTTCCCAGATGGCGTAGCCCCAGGGCCGGATGACCATGCACCCCTTGACGGGGGCGTAGTCGGCCATCTCGGCCCGCGTGACGATGTCGACGTACCACTGGCTGTAATCCTGGTCGCGTCTGGCGATCTTGGCCACGGCTGCCTCGCTCTCGTGTGGGCTTGGTCGGTGCGATTCAGAGCGGCATTGTACGGACCCCGCGGCCGCGGAGCAACGGTTTCGCGGTGTCTGGCACCTTTTCGGCTGTTGGAAAAGGTGCCTGACACCTTTCGGCCAGCGGCACGCGCCGGGCATAAACCCCGGGCTACGGGGCGACCGGAGGCCGGGGGAGAGAACTCGCCGTCCCGGCTATCCGCAAGACGCGCCGCGATGTCCGCTCGCAAAGACTCCGTGCATTTCATCGCCCGCCCCCGTTTTTCTTTAACTTTCGATACGCCCCCAATCCGATGATGAAAGACGGGAGGGCGAGGGGCCCCCCAACTCGCGGCCACCAGCGCATGGTCGAAGTCGACGAAACCGGCAAGACGACGTTCCGTTTCCACCACCGGACGGACGGGCCGGTGTACCTCGTCGGCGACTTCTGCCACTGGCAGACCGACCACTTCCCCATGCGGCGCGCCGGCGACGGCGAATGGGTCCTGATGATCCGCCTGCCGCCCGGCACGTACGCCTTCCGCTACCTGGCCGCCGGCCAATGGTTCACCGACTTCGCCGCGTTCGGCGTGGAGATGAACACGTTTCAGGAATTCAACTCGATCGTGCGTGTGCCGAAGGTGAAGGCCGCCCGGGCCCCGCGGTTCCGTTTCCGGCGGTCGGCGGCGGGCCGGGCGCTGGCACGATCGGCCTGACGGGCGCCGGCCCCGGGGGTCCGGCCGGCGCCGTCGGCAGTCGGACGAAGGCCCTTGCGCTGGAAAAACGAGCCCCGCGCCCGCACCTGCCCTGCCGGTCGGGAAGATTCCGTGCAACCGGCAGCCTGAAAGCACTCCTGAGCACCCGCCGGGACAACCGGCAAAGCCTTGATTTCCCTCCGCCCACGGATATACTCACTCGACCGATTGGACATCCGCCGACGCCGTTGGCGCCCGGCGGCACGGGCTGGCCCCTGGTGTAATGGTAGCACAAGCGGCTCTGGACCGCTTTGTCGGGGTTCGAATCCCTGGGGGCCAGCCATTTTTTTGCGCCCGCGGCCGGGAGGAACCTCTCGGGCCTCTTATTGCTTCGCGCCGCGCCCGGCATTTAGAATGGGTGTCATGCGGGGCCTCCCGTCCCTCGCACGGCGGCCGCCGCGAAGGAACCGAAACCCGCCGACCCCGGAGGGGTTCGTTATAGTGACGGACCGTCATGACATTCCTTGGCAAAGGAGGCCAACCATGCGCAAGACCCTGGCCATCATTCTGGCTGCCGGCGTCATCCTGACGGCGGCCACCCTCTCGGACCGGCTCTGGGCCGACAAGCCGCCCGCCCCCGACCCGAACAAACCGTGGGCCAAGGCGTTCACCCTGACGGACCAGGACGGCAACAAGGTGAGCCTGTCGTCGTTTTCGGGGCAGATCGTGGTGATGGAATGGGTGAACTTCGACTGCCCGTTCTCGCGCCGCCACTACGAGCAGGGCACGTTCAAGGACCTGTACAAGAAGTACAAGTACGGTCTGCCGGGCGCCGCGAAGCCGCAGCCCGACAAGGGGCGCACGCGCGAGCCGAAACAGAAGGTCGTCTGGCTGGCCATCAACAGCACGCACTACGCCACCGTCGAGACGAACAAGGCCGCCGCCCAGAAATACGCGGCGCCCTACCCCGTCCTGGACGACCGCGAGGGGAAGGTCGGCCGCCTGTACGGCGCCGTGACCACGCCACATATCTTCATCAAGGCGCCCAGCGGCGAACTCGTCTACCGCGGGGCCATCGACGACGACCCCAAGGGCGACAAGGAGGCCAGCGAGATCCTCAACTACGTCGACCAGGCCCTCCAGGAAACCCTCGAGGGCAAGCCCGTCTCCATACCCGAGACGAAACCCTACGGCTGCAGCGTCAAGTACGCCGTGCAGCAGTAGCGGCGGGGGCGTGCCGCTACTTCAAAGCGTGGCAATGGCCGACTTCAGGCACGCGATAACCACGTCCTGGTCGGCCTCGGTCAGGCGGTTGTAGAACGGCAGGGCGATCGTGCGGGCGGCGATCTTCTCGGTCACCGGGAAGTCGCCCTCCTTGTAGCCGAACCGTTCGCGGTAGAACGGCTGGAGGTGCACGGGCGAGAAGTAGTTCGAGCACCCGATGCCCTCATCCCGCAGGTGCGCCAGCACCGCGTCGCGCTGGTCCTGCGTGAACCGGTCCTCCAGCCGCACCACGAAGACGAACCACGACAGCCGGCCGTCCGGGTACGGCGCCGGCAGGACGAGTTCGTCCACGTCGGCCAGTTTCTCCAGATACCGCTCGGCCACGCGGCTGCGGGCGTCGAGGAACTCCGGCAGCCGCCCCAGTTGCGAGAGGCCAAGAGCGCAATTGATATCCGCCAGGCGGAAGTTGTAGCCCAGGCGAGCGTGCGCGAGCCACCCCGCGCCGGGGTCGCGGCCCTGGTTACGGAGGCTGACGCAGAGGTCGGCCAGGCCAGAGTCGTCGGTCACGATCATGCCGCCCTCCCCCGTCGTCATCTGCTTGTTCGGGTAGAAGGCGAAGGTGGCGGCCCGGGCGAAGGTACCGGCCAGCCGGCCTTTGTACGTGGCGCCGACGGCCTCGCAGGCATCCTCGACGACCGGGATTCCATGGGTGTCGGCGACGGCCATGACGCGGTCCATCGGCATCGGCCGGCCGAAGATGTGGACCGGCAGGAGCAGCCGCGTCCGCTCGGTGACGGCCGCCGCCATACGCTCGGCGTCCATGTTCCATGTCGACTCGTCGATGTCGACAAAGACGGGCGTGGCGCCCTCGAACAGCGCGCAGTTGGCCGAGGCGACAAACGTAAAAGGCGAGGTGATCATCTCGTCGCCCGGCCCGAGGCCGAGGGCCTTGACCAGGAGGTGCAAGGCGCTGGTGCCGGAGTTGACGGCCACGCCGCGCTCAAGGCCCATGTAATCGGCGAACGCCCCCTCGAACTCGCCCAACTTCGGGCCCAGGCTCAGGTGCGGCGTCTCGAGGACCGCGACCACGGCGTCGATATCCGCCTGCGCGATGTCGGGCCGAGCCAGCGGCACACGTTCTTCGGTCATGGTGCGGCGCTTTCCTGGGTCCCCCGGACGGGATTATCGTCCTTGCGCGACGGCGCATTGTACCGAATCCACGGCATGCCGTCGAGAACAAGCGGGCGGGAACGGCCTTGCACCAGTCGCGGGCCTGATGCCCTGTACCTCATCGAGACCGGCGGCGGTTGAGGTAGCGGTCGGCGGCGGCCTTTTCGGCGGGCGTCATCCGCAGGAATCTCAGGCGCCAGACCACCACAATGAACGCCAGCGCGATCCCCACGTACACGAGCGCCGCGAATCGGCCCTGGCTGTACAGGACCAGGAGGCCGGCTGCCGCAAACACGATACTGCCGACCAGCAGGATGCCAAACGTGGCCCGGACCGACAGGCCGAGGCGGTCGATCATCTGGTTATAGAGATGGCTGCGGTCGGGCATCATGATGGACCGGTGGTTCCCGACGCGCCGCACCAGCGCCAGGCCCGTGTCGAAGATGGGCAGCCCGAAGATAAACAGCGCCCCCACGAACCACTTCACCACGCCGAAGACGCCCGCGAAGATGATCATCATGGCTGCCAGTACGAAGCCGATGAAGATGGAGCCGGCGTCGCCCATGAAGATGCGTGCCGGCGGAAAATTGTACGGCAGGAACCCGATGGCCGCCCCCGCCAGCGCAAACGTCACCGCGATGCCCAGGGCGGAATGTTCGTACCGGACCGGCTCCTCAACCCATTCGGGGTTCGCCCACGCCGTCAGCGACGTGGCCAACAGCAGGAACCCGATGGAGATGGTCACCGTAACGCCGGAGCACAAGCCGTCGAGGCCGTCGAGGAGGTTCGTGGCGTTGGTCGCACCGATGACCACCAGAAAATGGACGACCAGGCATACGGCGATGACGATGAGAGACCCTTCCGGCAGTTGCAGGGCCGGCAGCCACGTCAGGTTCGGAAAAGCCGCCCACCGGATGCCGCCCAGCAGCAGAATCGCAGCGGCCGCGGCCTGGCCGAGGAGTTTGGTGCGCGGGTCAATCTCCTTGACGTCATCGACCAGCCCCGTGACGAACGCCACCGTCCCGCCGACGAGCAGCGCCCCCAGCGCCTGCCAGTCCACGTCCTGGGCCAGGAGACCGTACCCGATCATCGGCACGGTCCAGGCCAGCCAGATGGCGCAGCCGCCCAGGTACGGAATCGACGTGCGATGGATCTTGACGGCCTGGTCGGGACGGTCGACCACGTTCCAGCGAAGGGCCACCCAGCGG
>JADHXV010000145.1 GCA_016782785.1 Planctomycetota bacterium
CGGCGTCAGCCGGCCGCGGATGGTCCGGACGTTCGCCGGCGGCATCGGGAATTCGTCGTCTCCGGCGGCGTCGGGGAGACGCGCATACCCTGCCGCATCCAGGGCGGGTTCGCGAGCGCCGGAACCGGGCGCGCCCGGCTCCTCGGGCTGGGCCGGCTCGGCTGGTGCAGCGGCTTCCCCAGGCTCGGCGGATTGATCCGGCCGGCCCGCCTCGGCCGGAGGGCGAAGACCGGGCTCGTGCGGCTTCGGCTCGGCCGGCGCGAACGGGTTGGCCGGGCCGGCCAGCGCCAGCGCGACCGCTGACGCACACACGGCCAGAACGCCCACCGCCACCGCCATCGCCGCCGCACGCGCCATCGATGACCCTTTCCACTCAGCCACGGGCCCATTGGACCATGGCGAGGCCGGGGCGGCAAGACCCAAGCCGGCCTCGCCCGCACGCTGAAGAAAGACAACGCCCGCCGGAACCCTGTTCGCCGCCGTCCGGATGCCTTTCGCGGCATTTCGGACCGGAACGCGCTTGACGATGCCGGGGAAAACCAGTACAGTCTACTGGTTGCCCGGCTGCGCAAACGTCCGGGGGAATGGCCAATGGCTAAGCAGAAGCGCGAACGGGCCCTCTTTGAACTCCTTGCCAAGGAACGGGCCCGGACCAAGGCCGAACCGGACACCCAAGCCCGATCCGGCGATGTATCCGACCCCGCCGTTGAACCGACGGCGCCGCGGACGCGGATCGCCGGGCCCGGCTGGCCCGAACAGGCAGCCGAACCGGCGCAAGGCGTTGCGCCGGCGGGGCTGGGGCGAAAACCGCTCGTGACGGTCGGCGGCGCGGGACTGGGTGTGCATCACCTGGTCATCGCCGGCGTCGTCCTGGTGTGCCTGTGCTATCTGTTCTACCTGCTGGGGGCCCGCTTCGCGGCGCCGGACGACGGCCTGCCCGACGTGCCGGAAGAGCCCACGATGGGCGACGTGCGGTCCCAGCAACCGCAGGCCGGCCTGGTCGGGCCCGGCCCCGGCCAGCCGCCCCTGGGTCGGCGGACGGCACCGCCGACCGAGCCGACCGGCCGCCAGCCCACGCCGCAGCCGGAACCGCGGCCCACCCGGCCGGGTCCGGCGGTGCGCGGGCCGACGCAGCCGACCGAACCGACCCGGCCGCGGGAGCCCGAGCCGAGACCGGCACCCGCGGGGCCGCAGTACCGGGTCCGGATTCAGCGGCTGGACGTGTCGCAGCCGGACGCGATTGACGCGCTGCGGGCGTTCCTGACCCGCAGCGGCATCGAGACGGACCTGGAGACGCGAAGCGGCTATCACGTGCTCTACAGCCGCAAACGCTTCACGGAGAAGCAGAAGGCCGACGAACTGGCCGACCAGATTAACAAGAGCCTGGCGGCATTCGAGAAGGAAACCGCCAGGCCAACCTCGAAGGACGCGTATACGGTTCAGGTCAAAGGGGAGTAACCGATGTCGTTGGACAAGAGCCTTAGAAGCCACGGCGCCCTGGCGCGCCATCGCAATGTCCTCTCGCGGGCCGAGCGGCTTGAGGTCCTCAAGGACGAAGAACGCTGGGACGAGAACCAGCGCGTCTTCGGCCTGCCCAAGGTCGCGCATCGCAAGGTCACGACCAAGCGGATCAAGGCGGCGCTTACGGCCGAAGAGGCCGCCGCCGAGGTGGTCGTCCCCGCCGAGGGCGAAGCCCCGGCCCCGGCCGCCAAAGAGAAGCCGTCCGCCAAGGACAAGCCGGCCGGGAAAGAAAAACCGGCCGCCGGGGGCAAAGCCGCCGGGGGCAGGGCGTAGCCCTCGCCGAGGCGCCGGCGACGCCGTGACAACGGCACGCGCTCCGCTGCGCGTCGCGGCTAAAAGGCGCGTGTGCCACGGCCGGCCTTGCCCGGCCGCGCGCGCGGCCCCAAGGAGCACGCGGATGGCCGAGCCTCCCCTCCCCCTGGCCGACCGCATGCAGTGCATCGACGCCTCGGGCATCCGCAAGGTGTTCGACCTGGCGGCCCAACTGGCGGACCCCGTCAACCTGAGCATCGGCCAGCCCGATTTTGACGTGCCGGAGGCGTGCAAGCGCCAGGCCATCGACGCCATCCTGGCCGGCCGGAACAAGTACACGGTCACGCAGGGCGACGCGGCCACGCGCGAGGCCATCGCCGAGAGCCTCCGGAAGGAGTTCGGCGCGTTCGACGGGCCGGTCCTGGTGACCAGCGGCGTCTCGGGGGGCCTGCTGCTGGCGTTCCTGGCCACGCTCAACCCGGGCGACGAGGTCCTCGTGCCCGACCCGTATTTCGTCATGTACAAGCATCTTGTCCGGCTGCTGGGCGCCCGGCCCGTCTTCGTGGACACGTACCCTGACTTCCGCCTGCGGGCCGACCGGCTCGAGGCCGCCGTCACCGAACGCACGCGGATGCTCGTGCTGAACAGCCCCGCCAACCCCACCGGCGTGGTGTACACCGCGGAGGAACTGAACGCGGCGATCGACGTGGCCCGCCGGCACGGCCTCCTGGTGGTGTCGGACGAGATTTACACGGCCTTCTCGTACGAGGGCCCGGCGGCCAGCGCCTGGCCGATGTACGACCGCGTCCTCCTGCTCCGCGGCTTCTCGAAGACCTGCGCCATGACGGGCTGGCGGCTGGGGTACTGCGTCGGGCCCGAGCCGATCGTCTCGGCCATGACGACGCTCCAGCAGTACACGTTCGTGTGCGCCCCGTCGCCGTTCCAGGCGGCCATTGGCGTGGGCCTGGGGACCGACGTGGCCGACCACATCGAGACGTTCCGCCGACGCCGGGACCTGATCTACGAGGGCCTGAAGGAGCGCTTCACCGTCGAGAAGCCCAGCGGGGCGTTCTACATCTTCCCGGAGGCACCTGGCGGGTCGGGCACGGCGTTCGTCCGCAAGGCCATCGAGGCGGGCGTCCTGGTCATCCCCGGCAACGTCTTCAGCGAGCGCGACACGCACTTCCGG
Source organism: Planctomycetota bacterium (assembly GCA_016782785.1). Taxonomy (GTDB): domain Bacteria; phylum Planctomycetota; class Phycisphaerae; order FEN-1346; family FEN-1346; genus BS750m-G62. The sequence continues at coordinate 2,963 of JADHXV010000145.1, forward strand.
ATCGCGTACGCGGCCGACACGGGGACGATCGAGCGCGGCCTGGAGGTGCTGAACCGCCTGGCGGCGACGCATGCCTAGGCGCAGGGTGCCACGGTTTGCTTGTCAAACCGTGCGCCGCGACCGGCGGCACCGATTGACAAGCAATCGGTGGCACCCAGGCCGCACGGGGCGTTTTTGCCTTGCAAGGCGGGGCGTCGTTTGTTAAGGTTCCGCCTCTTCACAGCCGCCGGCGCCGGCTCCGAGGGAGCGGCGCGTCGGCGGCGTGCGACATGGCGACCGGGGCGCCGCGGCATCGGCAGGACCGGTCCGGCAAAAAGGCGTTGCACCCCGGCCTGGGGCGGCGATAGAATGCCGCCACATAAAGACGCCATGAAATTCTATCTGGTCGACCATATTCAGGAACTCGAGCCGCCCGACCGCATCGTGGCCATCAAGAACCTCACCTTGGCGGAGGAATACCTGGCGGACCATTTCCCGGCCTACCCGGTTCTGCCCGGCGTCCTGATGCTCGAGGCGCTGGTGCAGACCGCGGCGTGGCTCGTCCGGGTCGCCACCGACTTCGAGAAGACGCTCATCCTGCTGAAGGAGGCCCGGAACGTGCGGTACGGCACGTTCGTTCGGCCGGGGGGCCGGCTGGTGATGGAGGTAACGGCCCAGACCATCGGGCCTGACGAGAGCCGGTTCAAGGCCATCGGCCTGTGCGACGAGAAGACGGCCGTCCAGGCGCGCCTGACGCTGGAGCACACGAACGTGGCCGACGAAGACCCCGGCGGGGCGGAAATCGATGCGTCGCTCCGGCCGTTCTGGCGCCGGCGATTCGGACTGATAGGCGGACCCCAGGCCTTGAGGACCGGGCCCAACGGGGCCTGAATCTGCATCCTTTTGGGAGGTCACACGAGATGGCTTTGAGTCGCGACGAGATCATGGAGAAGGTTCGCGAGGCGCTGGTCGACGCCCTCGGCGTCGACGAGGACGAGGTGACCCCGGAGGCCCGCATCGGCGGCGACCTGGGCGCCGAGAGCATCGACTACCTCGACATCGTCTTCCGCCTCGAAAAGGCATTCAACATCAAGATTCCGCGGGGGGACCTGTTCCCCGACAACATCCTCTCCAGCGACGAGTTCGTCCAGGACGGCAAACTGACCGAGAAAGGCCTGGCGGAGCTCAAGGCCCGGCTGCCCTACGCCGACCTCTCGCAGTTCGAGCAGAACCCGAACGTCCAGGACATTGCCGACCTGTTCACCGTCGACATGATCGTCGGGTACGTCGAGTCGAAACTGGGCGGCGAGGAAGGCTGAGCCGGTTCCGGCGTCCGTCGGGCGCCGACCCCATTCCGGCCGTCCCGGCCGCTTTCGCCGGCTGGACCGCGGAGCCCCGCAATGCGCTGGATCTGGATCGACAGGTTTGTCGAGTTCGAGCGTGGCCGTCGCGCGGTGGCCCTGAAGTGCGTCTCCCTGGCCGAAGAGCATCTGCACGACCACGTGCCGGGGTTCCCCGTGCACCCGCCCACGCTGATGATCGAGGGCATGGCCCAGACGGCCGGCGTCCTCGTGGGCGACGTCTTCGATTTCGAGGAGAAGGTCATCCTGGCCAAGGTCACGCGGGCCACGTTCCATCGGCACGTGCGGCCGGGCGACCGCCTCCGTTTCGAGGCCGAGGTCCAGGGCGAGGTCCGCCACGAGGGCGCCGCCATCACCGGCACGATTACCAGCAACGGCAACCTCGTGGCCGAGATCGAACTCCTGTTCGCCCACCTCGACCAGTCGCGCGAGCCTGTGGAACCGGGCGAGGGCAACTTCGTCTTTAACGAGGATTTCATTCGCCTGCTCCGCATGCGCCAGTTAAGGGATCTGGCGTCGGACGCCCCGTCGCCCGACACCTGAGCCGGAGGACTGCGTGGACCGTCGGATCGTCATCACGGGAATGGGCCTGGTCAGCCCGGCCGGCGACGCCGCCGACTTGGCCGACGCCGTCCGCGCCGGCCGAAGCGCCGTGGCGCCCATCCGCCAGTTCGACGCGTCCGCGTTCCCCAGCAGCATCGGCGGCGAGATTCCCGACGACTTCGACCCCAGCAACGGCGTCCGCAAGGAACAGCGCCGCTACATCAAGAAGAACACCAAGGTCATGTCTCGCGATATCCTGATGGGCCTGGGTGCCGCCAACCGGGCCATCCTCGACACGGGCCTGCCCATCGGCGACGACGGCCAGCCGCCGCTGCCCACCATCGACCACGCCCGCTTCGGCATGGTGTTCGGCACCAGTTTCATCCCGACCACGCTCGACGACCTGGCCGGGCCCGTCCGGGCCGCCCAAGCCGACGCCGAGGTCAACCTCAATGACTGGGGCGCCAAAGGCATTCCGCAGATGTTCCCCCTGTGGCTTCTGAAGCACCTGCCCAACATGCACGCCTGCCACACGGGCGTCTTGTGGGACGCCCAGGGGCCGAGCAACTCGCTGACGTGCAGCGACGCGGGCGGCCTGGTGGCCCTGGACGAGGCGGTCCGCATCATGGCCCGCGGCATCGCCAACCTCATGCTCGCGGGCGGCGCCGAGAGCCGCGTCAGCCCCCTGCTGCTCATGCGGTACGCTCTGCTCCACCGCCTGGTCACCGCCGCCGAGGACCCCGCGTCGGCCTCGCGCCCGTTCGACCGCGACCGCCTGGGGTGGGTCGTCGCCGAGGGCGCTGCGGCCGTCATGCTCGAATTCCGGGACGCCGCCGAGGCACGCGGGGCCCGCATCTGGGGCGAGGTGCTCGGCACCGGCGTGAGCACCATGACCGGCGGCATCAACGCCTGCGACGCCGACGGCCGCGGCGTGGCCCTGGCCGTCCGACGGGCCCTGGACGCCGCCGGCGTCGAACCCGCCGACCTGGGCGCCGTCTACGCCCACGGGCCGGCGCTCGAGCAGCAGGACCGCGGCGAAGCGGCCGGCCTGGCGGCGGCCCTCGGCGATGCCGCCCGCTCCGTCCCCGTGACCGCCACCAAGGGCGTCACCGGTCACATGGGGGCCGTCAGCGGCCTGGCCGACCTGGCGGTGGCGTGTCACCTGGCCCGCGACGGCCTCGTGCCGCCCATCCTCAACTGCCACACGCCCGACCCAGAGGTCCGCCTCAACCTCGTCACCGGCGAGGCCCGGGAGATGAAGGGCGACCTGGTTCTCGTGACAACCAACGCCATCGGCGGCCAGACCGCCGCCGCGGTGGTGAGAGTGAATCGGTAGTTCGAGCCCCGACCGTAAGGTCGGGGGTACATTCGAGATGGCAAGACCATGACACGACGCGTCGTCATCACGGGCATCGGCACCGCGAACCCTCTCGGCATGACGGTCGAGGAATCGTGGCAGGGCCTCTTGGCCGGCAAGAGCGGCATCCGGCCGATCTTCATCTTCGACGCCTCGACGTTCCCCACGACGTTTGCGGCCCAAGTCGCCGATTTCGACCTCGCCGACTACGTCCGCAACCCGGACGAGTTCACCCGGGCCGGCCGCAACGTCCGCTTCGCGATGGCCGCCGGACGGCGGGCCATGGAAGACGCCGGCCTCCTGGAGGCCCAGGTCGACACCGACCGATTCGGCATCTACCTGGGCAGCGGCGAAGGCGTGCTGGATTTCCAGACGCTCGTCCACTCCATCGCCGTCGGCCTGAACGACTCGGGCTCCGTCGACACCGTCCGCTTTGCCCAGGCCGGCCTCCAGCGCTACGACGCCTTCAGCGAACTGGAGCAGGAGCCGAACATGCCGGCCAACCACCTGGCCCACGAGTACGGGCTGCGCGGGCCGGCCTACTCGTGCCTGACGGCCTGTGCCGCCAGCACTCAGGCCCTGGGCGAGGCCCTGGACCTCATCCGCACCGGCCGGGCCGACCTGATGCTCTCCGGCGGCACGCACTCCATGATCCATCCGCTCGGCGTCACGGGCTTCAACCTGCTGACCGCCATCTCCACCGAGCCGAAGGACGAACCCTGGCGCGCCAGCCGGCCGTTCGACCGCGACCGAGGCGGCTTCGTCCTGGGCGAAGGCTCCACCATCATGATCCTGGAGGAACTGGAGCACGCCCAGGCACGCGGGGCGCGCCTCTGGGCCGAACTCGTCGGCTTCGGCACCAGCGCCGACGCCTACCGCATGACCGACATCCACCCCGAAGGCCGCGGCCCGGCCGCCGCCATGCAGATGGCCCTCGACGACGCCGGTGTCCGCCCCGCCGACGTCGACTACATCAGCGCCCACGGCACCGGCACACAGGAGAACGACAGGGTCGAGACGCTGACCATCAAACTCGTTTTCGGCGACGAGGCCTACAAGACGCCCGTCTCGAGCGTCAAGAGCGCCCTGGGGCACCTCATCGCCGCCGCCGGCGCCACGGAACTGATGACCTGCGTCCTGGCCATCCGCGACCAGGTCCTGCCGCCCACCCTCAACCTCGATACCCCCGACCCGGAATGCGACCTCGACTACATCCCGCACACGGCCCGCCAGGCCGAGGTCGAGGTCTGCCTGTCCAACTCGTTCGGGTTCGGCGGCCAGAATGATTGTCTGGTAGTCCGCCGGTTCGTCCCGTAGAATAACCCCGTCTACAAATCGCCGCGGAGGCTCCACCGTGAACGTCGGCGCGATTGCGCTCCTTGCCTTGGCCGCTGACACCGCTCCCGACGGTTCCGGCGACCTGGGCCGGACACTGGCCGAGAACTGGTACCTCATCGCCCTCCTCGCTGCCGTCGCCGGCGTGGCGCTGCTGCTCATCCTGTACCTGGTCAAGTACCTTCGGCTGGCCGTCAACCTGTTCCTGGATACACCGCTTCC
>JADHXV010000146.1 GCA_016782785.1 Planctomycetota bacterium
TCGCCACGCCCGACCACACGCACGCGGTCATCACGATGGCCGCCATCAAGCGCGGCAAGCACGTCTTCTGCCAGAAGCCGCTGACGCACTCGGTGTACGAAGCGTTCGCGGTGGGGCAGGCGGCGGCCGAGCACAAGGTGGCCACGCAGATGGGCAACCAGGGCCAGGCGTCCGAAGAGGCCCGGCTGGTGTGCGAGATGGTCTGGGACGGCGCCATCGGCCGCGTCCGCGAGGTCCACGCGTGGTCGAACCGGCCGCACCGCATCTCGCCGCGCGGCATCCGCCGGCCCACCGACACGCCGCCGGTGCCCGCGAACCTCGACTGGGATCTCTGGGTCGGCCCGTCGCCCATGCGGCCGTACCATCCGTGCTACCACCCGTTCGCGTGGCGGGGCTGGTGGGACTTCGGTACGGGCGTGCTGGGCGACATCGGCTGCCACCAACTTTCGACGGCCTTCAAGGCGCTCGACCTCCAGCATCCCGTCAGCGTGGAGGCGTGCTCGACGAATGAGCAGGAGCCGCCCGAGGTCCAGAAGGAGACCGCCCCCATCGCGTCCATCGTCACCTACAAGTTCGCCGAGCACAACGGCCACGGGCCCGTCACGCTGAAATGGTACGACGGGGCGATGAAGCCGGAGCGGCCGGAGGCGCTCGAGCCCGGCCGCGATTTCGGCCGGGGCGACGGCACGATGATCGTCGGCGAGAAGGGGATCATCCTCGACCACCGGCTCATCCCGGACGCGCGGCAGAAGGAGTACGGCAAGCCGCCGCGGAAACTCGAACGCTCGCCGGGGCACCACGAGGAATGGCTCATCGCCGCCAAGGGCGGCAAGCGCGCCGGCAGCGATTTCGTCGACCACGCCGCCCATTTGGCCGGCGTCGTCCTCCTGGGCAACTGCGCCATCCGGGCCGGCAAAAAACTCCTCTGGGACGGCCAGGCCCGCCGCTTCACCAACAGCGACGAGGCCAACGCGCTGCTGAACCCGCCGTACCGGGAGGGGTGGACGCTGTAGCGCACGCGCCGCGTCGCGCCGCGGCCGCCCCGTGTGGCCCGGCCGGCTTGTCCGGCCGGGAGGAGTGCCGTCCAAAACGCGCCGGACAAGTCCGGCGGCTAAATGTTGGTGGCCCGGCCTACGTCGCATGCCCATCCAGATGCCGGGCCAGGTATCGCCCGGTGTGGCTCTCGGGGACGGCGGCGACGGTCTCGGGCGTCCCTTCGGCGACGATGCGGCCGCCGGCCTCGCCGCCCTCGGGGCCCAGGTCGATGACCCAGTCGGCGCACTTGATGACCTCGTAGTTGTGCTCGACGACGAGGACGGTGTTGCCCATGTCGGCCAGGCGGTTGAGCACGTCGAGCAGCCGCTGGATGTCGGCGAAGTGGAGGCCGGTGGTTGGCTCGTCCAGGACGTAGAGCGTGTTGCCGGTGGACCGTTTGCTGAGTTCGGCGGAGAGTTTGACGCGCTGGGCCTCGCCGCCCGAGAGGGTGGTCGAGTTCTGCCCGAGGGCGATGTACCCCAGGCCGACGGCCTCGAGCGTTTCGAGTTGGTCGATGATGCGGGGGAAGTTCCTGAAGAAGGCGGCCGCCTCCGTCACGCGCATCTCGAGCACGTCGGCGACCGTCTTGGCGCGGTAGGTGATTTCGAGCGTCTCGCGATTGAAGCGCGTGCCGCCGCACTCGCGGCAGGTGACGTACACGTCGGGCAGGAAGTGCATCTCGACCTTGCGGACGCCCTGGCCCTGGCACGCCTCGCACCGGCCGCCCCGGGTGTTGAAACTGAACCGCCCCGGCCCGTAGCCGCGGACCTTGGCCTCGCGCGTCTGGGCGAAGACGCGGCGGATGTGGTCGAACACCTTCGTGTAGGTGGCGGCGTTGGAGCGCGGCGTGCGGCCGATGGGGCTCTGGTCGATCTCAATGATCCGGTCGACCTTCTCGACGCCCGCCAGGCGGCGGTGGAGGCCGGGCTTGACGCGCGATCCGTACAGCCGCCGGCGCACCGCCGGCACCAGCGTCTGCGTCACCAGGGTGCTCTTGCCGCTGCCGCTGACGCCCGTCACGCACACCAGGCACCCCAGCGGGATGGTGACGTTGATCTTCTGGAGGTTGTTCTCGGCCGCCCCGTACAGGCGGACGCTACGGCGTTTCCTGACGGGCCGCCGCGCGGCGGGCACCGCGATGGCCTCGTGGCCGGCCAGGTAATGGCCCGTCAGTGACGCCGGCGAGGCCGCCACCTCGCGGACGGTGCCCTGGGCCACGACCCGGCCGCCTTGGGCGCCGGCCCCGGGACCCATGTCAAGCACGTGGTCGGCCGTGCGGATGGTGTCCTCGTCGTGCTCGACCACCAGGACGGTGTTGCCGAGGTCGCGCAGGCGGCAGAGGGTGTCGAGGAGCCGGCGGTTGTCGCGGGCGTGGAGGCCGATGGTCGGCTCGTCCAGGACGTAACAGACGCCCACCAGGCCGCTGCCCACCTGGGTGGCCAGGCGGATGCGCTGGGCCTCGCCTCCCGCGAGCGTGTCGCTGGACCGGTCGAGCGTCAGGTACCCGATGCCGACGTCCAGGAGGAACCGCAGGCGGTTGCGGATTTCGGCCAGCACCTGGCGGGCGACGGTCTCCTGCGTGCCCGCGAGTTTCAGGCCGCCGAAGAAGCGGGCCGCTTCGTCGATGCTCATGGCCGTGATCTCGTGGATCCGCATCTCGGCAATCCGGACGGCTCGGGCCTCGGGCCGGAGGCGCGCGCCCCGGCACTCGGGGCAGGGCTGAGGGCTCATGAACTCGCCCAGCCAGCGTTTGGCGTAGGCGCTGCGGGTCCGCTCGGACAGGTGCTCGAGGCTGGGGATGACGCCTTCCCACTCGGCCTCGGGCGCGGGGCCCGTGCCGCTGGCCCGCTTGAGCATGCCGCCGTGAAGCAGGACCTCGCGCACGTTCCTCGGCAACTTGCGGAACGGTTTCTGCGCGTCGACGCCGAACTCGCGCAGAAAGAAGTCCAGCGCCTCCTCGGTGAACGCCCGGTATCGCTTGGGCCCCTCGCGCCAGGCGGCGACGGCGCCCTCGGCCAGCGAGCGGTCCACATCAGGCACGATGAGGTCTTCGTCGAACGCCTGGATGGCCCCCAGGCCGTGGCACGCCGGGCATGCCCCGTAGGGGCTATTGAAACTGAAGAGGCGGGGCGTCAGTTCCTCCAGGCTCACGCCGCACTTCGTGCAGGCGTACCGCTCGCTGTACAGGGTGTCTTTCCAGTTGCCGCCGTCGGTTTCGTGGCAGACGACGGCCAGGCCATCGCTCATGCGAAGGGCCTGCTCGAGCGAATCGGCCAGGCGCCCTCGGGCGGCCTCCTTGACGATGAGCCGGTCGACCACGGCCTCGATCGTGTGCCGGCGGTTCTTGGCCAGGGCGGGCACGTCGCGGACCTCGAGCATCTGCCCGTCGACGCGGACGCGCACGTACCCGTCGGCCACGATGGTGCGGATGACGTCGCGGTGCTCGCCCCGCTGACCGCGGATCAGCGGCGCGAGGACTATCAGGCGGGCGCCCTGCGGCAGGGCCATGACGGCGTCGACGAGCTGCTCGACGCGCTGGGGCTGAATCCGCCGACCGCACTTCGGGCAGTACGCCGTGCCCACCCGCGCGAACAGCAACCGCAGGTAGTCGTGGATCTCGGTGGCCGTGGCCACCGTCGACCGCGGGCTGAAGCCGCCCCGGTGCTGGTGGATGGCGATGGTGGGCGGCAGGCCCTCGATGGCGTCGACGTCCGGCTTCTCCATCTGCTCGAGGAATTGCCGGGCGTAGGCCGAGAGCGACTCGACGTACCGCCGCTGCCCCTCGGCGTAAATCGTGTCGAACGCCAGGCTCGATTTGCCGCTGCCCGAAAGGCCCGTGATGACGACCAGTTTGTCGCGCGGGATCGCCAGGTCGATGTTCTTGAGGTTGTGCTGGCGGGCGCCCTGGATGAGGATGAACTCGTCGCCGTTCGTTTCCGGTCCCGGCAGGGGGGCGGCCGGGCGCGGCTCCGGCCCCGGCGTGGCGGGGGCGCGCGACGTCTCGGCGGCCGTGGCGCCGGCCGCGTCGGCCTGACCGGCCCTGGGCGCCGGAACGGCCTTATCGGTCTGAACGGTCTCGGGCGGCTTTCGCGGCGGGTGCCGGCGGTTGGTGGTTCGCTTGCCCAATACGGTCTCCGTGAAGGATTTCGAGAGAGTCCGAACCTGGAATCCTATCACGGGGAGGGGAAGTTGGCAAGCGCGAGAGAGGGAACGAGAGGTGGCACGCGCCTTCTCAAACGGCCGAAAAGGCGCCAGACACCGTGGCGCGACAAGTCAGGGCGTGTCAGGCGGCACGATGCGCTCGAGTTGCTCGATAAGGCCCGGCAGGTCGTCGTGGGCGGTTCGCCAGATGACGTCCAGGTTGATCTGTTCGTACTCGTGGATGCAAAGATTGCGAAGGCCAATCATCTTTGCCCAGGGCACTTCGGGGTGCTGCCCACGCGCGGTGTCTGAAACCCGCTTGGCGGCCTCGCCGATGATCTCGAACCGCCGGATGACGGCATCCTGCAACTGGATGTTTACGATGAAATCTTCGGCCGTCGTGTCGCTGACGTACTCCAGCACCAACCTGGCGGCGTCCAGGATGTCGAAGAGGTAGGCGTCATCCCGCGACATAGACGGTCTCCGCGCTCGACAGGATGGCCTTGCGGCGGAAAGGATTGCGGCTCTGCTCCACGCCCCGGCGGCACAAGAGGTCCACCGGACGGCCGAGAATGGCCCGCAACTCCTCCTGCATGTCCACCATGTCGAAGAGTGTCGTGCGGGCGTCCGGCGCGAACGTGACCAGCACGTCGACGTCGCTCTCCGCGCCGAAATCCTCGCGCAGCACCGAACCGAACAGCGCCAATTCCGTGATCTTCCACCGCCGGCAAAACTCGGCGATGGCCTCCTGCGGAATGCCGATACGTGCCCGTGTCATGGCCTGCCTCGAAACGGCCCACGCTTATCATCGCCTGGGCGGGGCCACCGGTCAAGGCGGTTCCGGCTCGCGAAAGGTGTCAGGCGCCTTTTCGAACAGCCGAAGAGGCACCAGGCGCCATGTGTGGCCCGGCCCGTGCGGGCAGCGCCAAACGCGTGTCATTCTGAGGAGGCCTTCAGGCCGACGAAGAATCTCGCTGTTCGAAAAGCCAAACGGCCAAGACAACGGCGAGATTCTTCGGGCCGCCAAGGCGGCCCTCAGAATGACAGACATGCTGACCATGAAGAAGGCGCCGTGGGCCTCACGCCTCCGCCAGGGCCTTCTGATACTCGTCCCACAGGCCCGCGCGGTCGGCGCCGACGTCGATGCGGTCCCACGGCAGGACTTCGTCCGGGCCGCGCGCGCGGTGGGCGTAGAAGGCCGGGTCGAGGCCGGCCGCCTCGAACCCTTTCCGCCATGCCTCCGGACGGAACGTCTCGTCCCACGCGTCGAACCGGGCGCCCGCGCGGTACGCCTCCAGGATGACCCGGCCCAGACGCCGGTCGCCGCGGGCCAGCGCGCCTTCCAGCAGGCTCCGGTCCACTTTGTGGATGCGGACGGTCAGGCTCTTGCCCTTGAGAGCGTCGTGCAGCCGGCGGCGGGCGTCAAGCAGGTACGCGCGGTCGGCCATCGGGTGGAACTGAAACGGCGTGTGCGGCTTCGGGACGAAGTTGGCGACGGCCACATTGACCTTGCCGCGGCCCTTGCCGACGTCGCGCCGCACGTTGCTGACCTTGCGGGCCACGCGGCCGACGGCCTCCAGGTCCTCGTCGGTCTCCGTCGGCAGGCCGACCATGAAGTAGAGTTTGATGACGTTCCAGCCGCGCGACCACGCCTCGCGGGCCCCCGCATACAGGTGCTCGTCCTGGATGTTCTTGCCGATGACGCGGCGCAGGCGCGGCAGGCCGGCCTCGGGCACCATCGTCAGGCCGCTCTTGCGAACGCTGCCCAGCAGCCGCGGCACGAGTTCCAGTTGGTCGTTGGTGGCCAGGCTGGGCAGGCTGAGGCTGACGCCGCGCGGGCCGAACTCGGCGTCCAGCGTGGTCAGGATCGCCTTCAGGTCCGGGTGATCCGACGGCGACAGGCTCGTCAGCGAAATCTCCTGGTGCCCCGTGTGGGCGTACGTCTGCCGGGCCAACTCGAGGATGCGCTGGGGACTGCGGTACCGCACGGGGCCTTTGGTGCGGCCGGCCTCGCAGAACCGACACCGCCGCGGACAGCCGCGCATGATCTCCAGCGTGATGCGGTCGTGGACGATCTCGGCGTTCGGCACAAGCGGCGCGGTGGGGAAGGGGGCCGACTCGAAGTCCTCGACCACCGCTGCCCGGGTCTTCTCGGGCAGGCCGTCCACCGTCGGCTCGAGGGCGGCCAACCGGCCGTCGTCGTGCCACGTCGGCCGGAAGAGGCCGGGGGCGTACACGAAGTCGAACGCCCGGGCCAGGGCCAGGATGATCTCCTGCCGCGGCGTGCCGGCGGCCTTGAGTTCGGCGTACCGGTCGAGGAACGGGGGGAGGGCGGCCTCGGCGTCGCCCACCAGGACCAGGTCGAGGAAGTCGGCCATCGGTTCCGGGTTGTTCGTGCCCGGGCCGCCTGCCAGGATGATGGGGTCGGCCTCGCCGCGCTCGGCCGCCAGCAGCGGGATGCCCGCCAGGTCGAGCATCGCCAGCACGTTCGTGGTGAGCATCTCGTACTGGAGCGAGAAGCCGACGAGGTCGAAGTCGCGGACCGCCCGGCGCGATTCCCACGCAAAGAGCGGCAGGCCCAGCGCCTGCATGCGGTCGGCCGCGTCGGTCCACGGGGCGAACGTCCGTTCGCACAGGGCGTCGCCGCGGCGGTTGATGACGTCGTACACGATCGCCGAGCCCAGGTGGCTCATGCCGATGGCGTACGTGTCCGGAAACGCCAGGCAGACGCGCACGGGCGTGGCGTTCCAGTCTTTGCGGACCTCGTTCACCTCGCCAGCCACGTACTGGGCGGGGTTGGTGACGAACGGCAGGAGGTCGCGCGCGACCCTTTCGCGCAGGTCGGTCGGATTGCTGTTTGGGTTGGTCATAGGCGGGACATCGTACCCGTTTGCGGGCGGGGCATCAAGCGGGCAGGCGAAATCGGCTTGAACCCGCCAGGCACGAGGCGTATAAGAAAGCCGACGGAAACGCATCGGGGCGTAGCGCAGCCTGGCTAGCGCGCGTGGTTTGGGACCACGAGGTCGCGGGTTCGAATCCCGCCGCCCCGACCATGTTGCACATTCCGCGCGGCCCGTACGGGCCGCGCATAGACCGACGATGTAGCCCACGCGCGGCCGTACGGTCTGCGCACCAAGTGGGATTGCCCCGCTGAAGGAACCGCCGATGCCCACCACCTTCGCCACGGTCCTGAACTGCATGGACGGCCGGGTGCAGCGGCCCGTCGCGGAGTACCTGTGCCGGCGCTTCGGCGTGGACTGCGTCGATACAATCACCGAGGCGGGCATCATCCGCTTTCTGGCCGACCGGCCGGATGCCCCGGAGACCCTCTCGGCCCTGGCGAAGGTCCGCATCTCCACCGGCAAGCACGCGTCCACGCAGATGGCCGTCGCGGCCCACGCCGACTGTGCCGGCAACCCCGTGAGCGACCAGGAGCAGATCGCCCAGGTCCGCCGGGCCGCGACCTTCCTGCGGCACCGCTTCGGCGGGTGCGAGGTCGTGGGCCTCTGGCTGGACG
>JADHXV010000147.1 GCA_016782785.1 Planctomycetota bacterium
GACGTACCAGTCGGTGGGTCCGTAGAAGTCGTGGGTGCGGATGAAGTCGACGCCGAACCGCTTGAGGTCGGCGGTGAACTCGGCCCGCGGCTCGTCGCTTCCGCGTTCCCACATGAGCGGCCCGCGGTTAGTGCCCAGGAGCGAGCGGATGCGGCCGGCGGTCTTGCCCGCGTCGACGGTCAGGCGCACTGTGCCGCTGCCGTAGCCTTTCTGGGGACCGGCGGTTTCTTCGGGCAGCGGGCGACCTGGCTGGGGCCGAGGAGGACGCGGAAGCGGCGGCCGCAGCGCCGGCGGAATCGGTCCCGGCCCGGGACCCGGGACGGCGGCCAACACCATGGCCGCGGTCGAGCCAATCGCCAGCACCATGAGCACCGCCAGAAACTGTTGGGCCAAGCGTGACATGGCCGGTCCTCCTCCTCGCCCGCGCGGCAGCGCTGGGCCAAGCCTATCATCCCGCGGGGAGGCGCCGGGGTCAACCAAAACCGGCGGGCGGGGCGAGCGTGCGGGCGGCGGTTCTCGCGCTCCGGGTCGCGGCTGAAAACACGGCTTATCGCGCCGGGGCTGAAAAACACGCGCCGGACAAGTCCGGCGGCTAAATGTGATCTGTTGTTCGCCGTTGTTGCCGTCGCCGGTTCCCCTGGCCGGTTGCCGGTTCCCGGCCGTTTTACGTTTGCCGTTACCGCCGGGGGCCGATAAGGTTAAATCCATCGGACAGGCGGGAGAGGTGCCAGGCACCTTCCCGATGGACAAGGAGAAACGCCGATGCGTCACGTTACCCGTCGTCGGTTTCTGAAGACGGCCGCCGCTGCGGGGGTGGCCGGTGTGCTGTCGGCCGCGTCGTACTCGCGGGTGCTGGGCGCGGGCGACGCCATCCGGGTGGGCATCGTGGGCTTCCGCGGCCAGGGCGGGAGCCACCTGAAGACCCACCTCAGCGACGAGTTCAAGGCGCTGGGCGTGCGCGTGACGGCCCTCTGCGACGCCGACAAGGACGTCCTGGACGATGGCGTGGCCACCTGCGAGAAGAAGGGCGCGAAGGTCACGCCCTACGTCGACGTCCGCAAACTCCTCGAGGACAAGAACGTCGACGCCGTCGTCACCGCCACGCCGAACCACTGGCACTCGCTTATCTCGATCTGGGCATGTCAGGCCGGCAAGGACGTGTACGTCGAGAAGCCGATGTCGCACGACATCTTCGAAGGCCGCAAGGTCATCGAGGCCGCCGCCAAGTACAACCGCATCGTCTACGTCGGGACGCAGAACCGCAGCGACGAAGGCCTGCGCGAGGCGTACGAATGGATCCGGGCCGGCAACCTCGGCAAGATCGTCCGGGCCCGCGGCTTCTGCTACAAGCCGCGCGACAGCATCGGCAAAACGACCGGCCCGCAGCCCCTCCCGGAGTCGGTGGACTACGACCTGTGGTGCGGCCCGGCACCCAAAACGCCGTTGCGGCGCAAGCGGCTCCACTACGACTGGCACTGGTTCTGGGCCACCGGCAACGCCGACATCGGCAACCAGGGCATCCACGAAATGGACAAGTGCCGGTGGGGCATCGGGGCCAAGGTCGTGAAGCGCGCCATGGGGTTCGGCGGCCGGTTCGGATACGACGACGACGCCGAGACGCCCAACACCGAGGTCGTCTTCCTGGAGACCGACACCGTACCGATCATCTTCGAGGTGCGCGGCCTGCCGATGCGCAAGGCCACCGCGGACGAGAAGCGGCCGCCCATGGACGCCTACAAGGGCGTCCGCATCGGCGAGATCATCGAGTGCGAGGGCGGGTACTACGACGGGGGCTGGGCCTACGACGCGGAAGGCAAGAAGATCAAGCAGTTCCCGCGCGACCGCGGCGCCAAGCACCGCGCCAACTTCATCACGTGCCTCCGCAGCCGCAAGGCCGAGGACAACCCCGCCCCGCCCATCGACGGGCACCGCTCGGCCATGTGCTTCCACACCGGCAACCTCTCGTACCGCGTCGGCAAGGAAACAGACCGGAACGAGACGGCCGAGATGTTCAAGACCGACAAGGTGGCCCAGGAGTGCTGGGAACGCTTCCAGGAGCACGTCGTGGCAAACGATGAGTCAGACTGGAAGCCCACCGTGGGCCCGTGGTTGGAGTTCGACCCCGAGAAGGAGGTCTTCACCGGCGCGTTCGCCGACAAGGCCAACGTCCTGCGCAAAGGGACGGCCGACGGCAAGTACCGCGAACCGTTCGTCGTGCCGGACGAGGTGTAAGGCCGGATACGAAGAGCGCGGCCCGTACGGGCCGCGCTCTTTTTCTCTCGTCGCACTGCCACGCCAAGGCGGCTACGTGCCCGGCGCCGGCGGCGGGGGCGGCTGCTGTTGTTTCTCGGCCATCTCCTGCTGCTTCTTCATGATGAACTCCATCCGCTCGCCGAACTGCTTCACCAACTGAACGGCGGCCCGCAGGTCCGACGCCGGCACGTCCACCATGAGGCGGAGCGTGTGGCCCTCGGCGGCGCCGGTGCCGAGGATCAGGTCGGCGGCGGGCGGCTTGGCGAGCGGCCCGTGACCCGCCTTCTCGGCCTCGGCCAGGATCTCAGGCGGAACGTTCTTGGCCATCATCCGGTCGACCATGCCCATCGCCATGTACATATAATTGGACGCGGAGAGGAGCATGGCCCCCTGCCCGCCGGGCACGCGCTGGAGGGCCTTGGCCACGTTCGGCTGCGTGGTCAGGTCGGGCGCCTGGCCCTTGGCGGCGGCGATGGCCCGGGCCATGGTCTCCTTCCCGCCCAGGGCAACCACGCCCATCTTGCCGACCACCGCCATACGGATTGCGAGGCCCTCCGGCCCGTAGATCATCTCCATCATGTCCTTCATCTGCTGGGCGGCCTGCGGCGGGGCGTCGGGCGGCACGTCGATCTGCAAGGCGATGCGCATGATGTCCACGCGCACGTCGTCGATGGTCTCGGCCGCCTCGCTGAACGTGACGTCGGCCTTGACGCTTGGCATGGCGCCCATGCCGGGCATGCCCATGAACTGCTTCATCAGGACGTCCATGGCATCCATGGAGGTCGTCATGTAGTCCTTGAACAGGGCGCGGTACGCCTCCGCATCCTTGACGGTGAACACCTCGACCAGTTGGAACATGCCGGCGCCGGGCGGGGCCGTTTCCATGACCATGCCAAGCCGGTCGCCCAGCACACCGCCCCACTTCTCGTAGGAGGCCCAGACGTCGTCCAGGGCCTTGCGGGTCTTCTCGTCCTTGCCCTCGGCCAGCATGTCGAACATGGGCTTGATGAGGGCCTTCATCGGCGGCATGGCCTTCTGCCAGTCCATGCCGCCCCACACGGCCAGGACCAGGTTCTCGGTCACCGGCAGCCCCATTGCGTAGTCCCTGACGGGGACGCCGGCACCGGCGATGGCGGCCAGGTTGGAGCCTTCGGCCAGGTCGACGCGGGCCTGGGCCCGGATGCCCTCGGCCGTCACATCGCCGACCACGTCAACGGCGGTGACGTCCTTGGCCACGTCCAGCATCCAGTGGAGCAGTTTGAGCGGCTCTTCGGGCATGGCCTGGCCGGGTGCGGCCTGGGCCCTCATCTGCTCCTGAGCCTTGTCGAGGGCCCGCACGGCCAGGTCGGCCAGGGCCGGCGGATTCAGGTGCAGCCAGACCATGTGGTCGGCCAGGGCGGCGCGCTGGTCGTCG
Source organism: Planctomycetota bacterium (assembly GCA_016782785.1). GTDB lineage: Bacteria > Planctomycetota > Phycisphaerae > FEN-1346 > FEN-1346 > BS750m-G62. The sequence continues at coordinate 3,668 of JADHXV010000147.1, forward strand.
GTGAGTTTCAGTTTCTTCTCGGCCCGCATGACGGCCTTGATGGCCGCGGCGCTCTTCGGGGCGACCATCGCCCAGCCGTCCAAGGCCAGGACGAACACGGTTCCCCGCTGTCCGCCCGCCTCCTCGCCCACATCCATCTCGACGATACCGGCGCCGGCGTTCTTGCCCGTGATGGCCGAGGCGTCCGTGGCGCGCAGCAGGACGACCGGTTCCGTCTTCTCCATGCCGGCCGGCAGGATGAAGACGAGGGGCCCGGCGACGTCGAAGGCGCCGGCCGGCAGGTTGCGGCGGATTTCCTCGACCATCTTCAGGTCCTCGGCATCGGGGCCGAGAAGCGCCTTCAGGTTCGTTTCCAGATCGCTGAGGCTGGCGACGGCCGCCACGACGCCGGCGTCGGCGGGCGCCTGGCCGACCGCCCAGTCGATGCCCTTCGCCTCGGCCGGCGCCTCGGAAGGCGGCGCCTCAGTCGGCGTTTCGGTCGGAGCCGCAGGCCCGGACGTCGTCGGCTGCGATACGGGCTCCGGCTCGGACTTGCAGCCGGCCAGCAACAGGCCGGCAACCAGGACAGCGACTAACGCGGTGCGTGTAATCATGACTGGCCCCCAATTCCGGTGATTCGGTTCATCATGCCATTCTACCGGTCCGTGCCACGGCGGCACAACCGGTCGTGTTCGTCGCGGGCGCCGGCGGCCTTCCCGGTTTCTGCGCGGCTGGCAGTCCTGGCTGCTGCGCGGCGGCCAGTCCTGGCCGCCGCGCTTCTCCACCGAAGGTGCCACGGCCGGCCTTGTCCGGCCGTGCGAGCACCGCACAAGACGCACGGCGGGGCAAGACCCGCCGTGGCACACCCCGATTCGGACGGCCCGTGCCACGGCCGCGGTGGGCAAGACTGCCCACCGCGCTTCATGTGTACCCGCCGCGCTTCCCGCGGAACCGCCGCGCTCCATGTCACTCGACCACCACCGCCGTGCCGTAAGCCAGCAGTTCGGCCGCACCGCTCATGATCATGCTGGTGGTAAACCGCATGGCGACGACGGCGTTGGCGCCGACTTCCTGAGCGGCGGCCGTCAGGCGGTCGAGAGCCTGCTCGCGCGATTCGGCCATCAGTTTCGTGTATTCGACGACTTCGCCGCCGATCAGGTTCCGGAACGCCGCCTTGATGTCCTGCCCCACGTGCCGCGCCCGGATCGTGTTGCCGCGCACCAGCCCCAGCACTTGCGTAATCGTCTTGCCGGGCACCGTTTCGGTCGTCACGAGAATCATCGCTCGATCTCCTTGGAGTACCGGTCCACCTTGCACACGACCAGCCGCTCCCTCAGGAGCGAGACGAACAGGACGACCAGCCCGGCAATCAGGGCGCACACGCCCACCTTGAGCAGATTAGAGACGGTGTCGTCGCGGATGAGTTCCTCGATGACCTTGAACGCCCCGTAACAGAGCGTCAGGATGGCCCCCACCGAGAACAGGATCCATCCCAGGCCGCGCTCCAGCCGGTTATACACGCCGGACCAGTAGCGGGCAAGTTCCTCGTCGCCGGGTTCCTTGAATCGGATCATGTCCAGGTCCTCCGTCAGGCGTTTCAGGTCGGCGAGTTCCCTCCGGCAGGCGTCGCACGTTTCGAGGTGCGCCTCGAACCGTCGGCGGTCCTCGGCCGTGAGTTCGCCGTCCAGGTACGCGCTGGCCATCCGATTGAATGCGTCACAACTCATGATTCATCCTTCGCGAGCGCCTCGCGCAGCGCCAGCCGCGCGTTATGCAGCCGCGACATCACCGTGCCGATGGGGATGTCCAGGGCCTCGGCCATCTCCTTGTAGGACATCTCCTGGAAATGCTTCATGAGCAGAATCTCGCGGAACATCGGCTGAAGCGCGAGGATCGCCTGGAAGAGGCACCGGCGCCGCTCGTTCTGCTCGGCCAGGAAAACCGGGTCGGAATCGTTCGATGGGAGGGCGTAGCCGTCGGGCAGCGACACCGTGGGCCGGCGCGACCGGCGCCGGAGCCGGCTTCGGCAGATGTTCCGCAAAATCGCCGAGTACCACGGGTAGAAGGGCGCGTCCGGCCTGAACCGTTGGATATGCCTCCAGGCCCGCACAAACGCCTCCTGCGACGCATCCTGGGCCTCCTGCGGGCAGCCCAACAGGACGGCGGCGGCGCCGGTGGCCCGGCCCGCGTACTTGCGGACGATCGGCTCGAACGCCTCTTTTTCGCCCGCCTGACACCGTTGAATGAGCACGGACTCGGTCTCGTCCATCGGGGCTCCTGGACGCCTCACTATACCGCCGGGGGTGGGCGGGTATTCAGAGAATCTTGCCTTTCGAGCCCGGTGCGTAAGCACCGGGGTACGTTCGACCGGTGCGCGATGATGGCGGCGCCAACGCCCGGCCATGAGCGAAGCGAATGGCCGGGATACCCGCGACCTTACGGTCGCGGCTCGAACGGCGCGCGCCGCGGCCGTTGTTGCCTTTCACTCCCCCCTCCGCACTCGGCCCAGGCCCCCTTTCGCTTGACACCCCCGCGCACCGCCCTTTATACTGCGCGGGCCTGGGGAGGCCGGACACAGCATGAAGATCGGCGCCATCTCCGACACGCATGACAACCTCGTCGCGGTGGCGGCGGCCGTCCGCTTCTTCGAGGACCAGGGCGTCGAGACCATCCTCCACGCCGGCGACTACTGTGCCCCGTTCGCCCTGAAACGCCTGCTCCAGACCCGCATCCCGGTCCAGGGCGTGTTCGGCAACTGCGACGGCGAACGCGAAGGCCTGACCCAACTGCTGCCCTCGCTAACCCGCGGTCCGCGGCACCTGGAACTCGGCGGAAAGAAGATCTGCCTCATCCACGACCGGGCGCGCCTGGCCCACGAGGATTTCGAGGCCTCCGACATCCTCGTCTTCGGTCACACGCACCAGGCCGAGGTTCGCCGCGAAGAGGGCCGGCTCGTCGTCAACCCCGGCGAGTGCGCCGGGTGGCTTACCGGCCGATGCACCGTCGCCGTCATCGACACCGACACCCTCTCGGCCGACATCGAGGTCATCCACGAACAGCCGAGGGCCTGACCCCATGCCACGACCCCTGCTCGTCGTCTCGCTGCTGGCGGCCGTCGCCCTGGCGGGCTGCTACGGCCAGGTCCAGCGGACCATCGCCATCGACTCCGAACCCGAAGGCGCCCGCTGCTGGCTCAACGACAACGAGGTCGGCCGCACCCCGGTCACCGTTCCGTTCACCTGGTACGGCACATACCGCGTGCGGCTGGAGCACCCGGGGTACGAGCCGCTCGTGACCGAGGCCAAGGTCCGGGCCCCGGCGTTCCAGTGGATTCCGCTCGACCTGGCCTACGAGACCGTGGTGCCGGGCGTCCACTACGACACCCACGCCTTCCGGTACATGATGCAAGAGGCGAAGCCGGTGGACGCCGATGGCCTGCGCGAGCGGGCCGAGGCGCTTCGCCGCGACGCCACGATGGGCGCCCCGCCGCCAGTCCCCGAACCGCCTCCGCCCTCGGAGCCGCCGCCGGCCGAGACACCGGCGGCCGAGGCCAAGCCGGTGGGACCTGCGCCAACGGAGGCCGCACCGGACGAAGTCGAGACCGAGCCGGGCGGAACCAAGTATATCGAGGCCAGACCGGTCGATCCCCCGCCGGGCGGCTGAGCCAGGCGCTCTGGCCGCGCGCCAGCCGTGCACCGGCCCGTATCGCACGGACACCTGTCGGTGATCCATTACGCCCACACCCAGCCGGCCTACCCGACGCGCATCGGGGTCTTCATCGCCCTAGCGGCGACGGTCGCGGCCATGCTCCTCACACCGGACATCCAAGAGGCCGACTGGTTCCCCGACGCGGTCCTCGGGGGCGTGGCGGCCGTCTTCGTCGCCACCCTGATCCTGTTCTGGTCGCTCACGGTCCGGGTGACCGACGAGGCCCTGGAGGTCTGGTTCGGCCCGGGCCTCGTGCGCAAGCGCGTGCCGCTGCC
>JADHXV010000148.1 GCA_016782785.1 Planctomycetota bacterium
GCCCTTGTAGCCAACGACTGCGGTCAGTTTGGTTTTACAAAGATAAAGCCTTTCCTTGATCCGGGCAGTAGGAAGAAAAGAATCGCAGAACAATCTCCTGCAGGCGACCGCCTAAAGGCGCCGCCTGAGGAGTGACGTTCCAAACCACGAACGACGAGATTTCTCGACTCGGCCCGTACGGGCCTCGCTCGAAATGACAACAGAGGTAGCCGCAGCACGCTGCGGCCTACATAAAGCGGCACCCGCGGCACCCGCGGCCTGCACAGAGGTAGCCGCAGCACGCTGCGGCCTACATGAAAAGGCACTACCGTGCCCAAACGAACCGACCTGAAAAAGATCCTCATCATCGGCTCCGGGCCGATCATCATCGGCCAGGCGTGCGAGTTCGACTACTCGGGGAGCCAGGCCTGCAAGGCCCTGAAGGAAGAGGGCTACGAGGTCGTGCTGGTGAACTCGAACCCGGCCACGATCATGACCGACCCGCGGATGGCCGACCGCACCTACATCGAGCCGATCACGCCCGAGGCCGTCGAGAAGATCATCGCGGCCGAGCGGCCGGACGCCGTCCTGCCCACGCTGGGCGGCCAGACGGGCCTCAACATCGCCGTCTTCCTCGCCCGGGCCGGCGTGTACAAGAAGTACGGCGTGGAGGTCATCGGCTGCAGCCCCGAGTCAATCGCCCGGGCCGAGGACCGCGACCTCTTCAAGAAGGCCATGCAGGAGATCGGCCTCAGGGTGCCCGAGAGCGGCATCGCCACCACGGTCGAGGAAGGCATGGCCATCGGCGAGGCCATCGGCTTCCCGCTGATCCTCAGGCCGGCGTTCACGCTGGGCGGTTCGGGCGGGGCCACCGCCTACAACCGCGAGGAACTGGCCGACGCCCTCGTCCACGCCCTCCACACCAGCCCCGTCCACCAGGTACTCGTGGAGCAGTCGGTCCTCGGGTGGAAGGAGATCGAGTTCGAGGTGATGCGCGACTCGGCCGACAACGTCATTCTCATCACCTCGATGGAAAACGTGGACGCGATGGGCGTCCACACGGGCGACTCGATGGTCGTGGCCCCCTCGCAGACGCTGACGGCCCGCGAGTACGCCGAGTACGCCAACCTGTGCCGGCGCATCATCCGCAAGATCGACGTCACGGGCGGCGGCATCAACATCCAGTTTGCCGGCAACCCCGCCAACGGCGACATCGTCATCATCGAGGTGAACCCGCGGCTGTCGCGGTCCTCGGCGCTTGCGTCGAAGGCCACGGGCTTCCCGATCGCGCGGGTGGCCACCAAACTGGCCGTCGGCTACACGCTGGACGAGATCACCAACGACGTCACGGGCAAGACGACCACGTTCTTCGAGCCGACGGTGGACTACTGCGTGTTCAAGATTGCACGGTTCACCTTCAAGAAGTTCCCGCAGGCCGACCCGACGATCAACACGTCGATGAAGTCGGTGGGCGAGGCGATGGCCATCGGACGGACGTTCAAGGAGGCGCTCCAGAAGGGCCTCCGGAGTTTGGAGATCGGCCGGTACGGCCTGGGCTTCGACGGCAAGGACCACCTGGTCCCGCCGCCCAAGGACGAGGCGGAACTGCGCCGCAAACTCGTCACCCCGAACGACGCCCGCCACTTCTACATCAAGTACGCCCTCGAGGCGGGCTGGAGCGTGGACGAGGTGGCCCGGGCCACGCACATCGACCGCTGGTTCATCGACAACATGCTGGAGATTATCGAGATGGCGTCGGAACTGGTCCAGCACCGCGGCGCGGGGAGCCTTCAGACCATGCCCACCGACTTGCTGCGCCGCGCCAAACGTGCCGGCTTCTCCGACGTGCAACTGGGGCACCTGACCGGCACGGGCGAAAAGGCCGTCGAGGCCGAACGCAAGAAGCGCGGCCTGAGGCCGGCGTACAAACTCGTGGATACGTGCGGCGGCGAGGTCGACGCCGACCGCCCCTACTACTACTCCACCTACGAGCCCGTCGACGAGAACCGCATCTCCGACAAAAAGAAGATCGTTATCCTGGGCGGCGGGCCCAACCGCATCGGCCAGGGCATCGAGTTCGACTACTGCTGCTGCCACGCCTCCTTCGCCGTCAAGGAACTCGGGTACGAGGCCATCATGGTCAACTCGAACCCCGAGACCGTCTCGACCGACTACGACACGTCCGACAAACTCTACTTCGAGCCGCTCACGCGCGAAGACGTGCTCGCCATCATCGAGGCCGAGCAGCCCGAGGGCGTCATCGTCCAACTGGGCGGCCAGACGCCGCTGAACCTGGCCGTGCCGCTCGAGCAGGCCGGCGTCCACATCCTCGGCACGAGCCCCGACTCCATCGACCGCGCCGAGGACCGCGAACGGTTCAAGCAACTGCTCGCGAAACTCGGCCTGACACAGACGCCCAACGCCACGGCCCGCTCGTTCGACGAGGCCAGGGCCATCGCCGCCGAAATCGGGTACCCCGTGCTGGTGCGGCCGTCGTACGTCCTGGGCGGCCGGGCGATGGAGATCGTCTACGACGACGAGACGCTGGCCCGCTACATGGCCGAGGCCATGATCGCCTCCGACGTCGGCTCCGACCACCCGATCCTGGTCGACAAGTTCCTGGAGAACGCCATCGAGGTGGACGTCGACGCCCTGGCCGACGGCACCCGCTGCGTCATCGGCGGCGTCATGGAGCACATCGAGCCGGCCGGCGTCCACTCGGGCGACTCGGTCTGCGCCATCCCGCCCATCACCCTGACCGACGACCAGGTGGCCGAGATCATGCGCCAGACGCGGGCCCTGGCCACCGAACTGAACGTCATCGGCCTGATGAACGTCCAGTACGCCGTCCGCGGCGACGCGATTTACGTCCTTGAGGTCAACCCCCGCGCCAGCCGCACCGTGCCGTTCGTCGCGAAGGCCATCGGCGTGCCGCTCGCGAATATCGCCACCAAGGTCATACTCGGCAAGACCTTGGAGGAACTCGGCTTCACCAAGGAGGTGGTGCCCGCGCACGTGGCCGTCAAGGCCCCCGTGTTCCCGTTCGCGCGGTTCCCCGGCGTGGACGCCGTGCTGGGGCCCGAGATGAAATCCACCGGCGAGGTGATGGGCATCGACACGTCGTTCGGCATGGCGTTCGCCAAGAGCCAGTTGGGCGCGGGGCACGTCATCCCGATGAAGGGGACGGTGTTCATCTCGGTCCGCAACGCCGACAAACGCGACGTCATCTTCATCGCCAAGAAACTGGAAGACCTGGGGTTCGACCTGGTGGCGACCGAGGGCACCGCCGCCGCCCTCGCCCACAACGACGTCAAGGTCACGGCGCTTCGGAAGATCTCGGTCGGCCGGCCCAACGTCCTGGACATGATGAAGAATAACGACATCTGCCTGGTCATCAACACCGTGAGCGGCAAGAACCCGCGGCAGGACGAGATTCAGATTCGGACCCACGCCATCGCCAACAACATCCCGCTCATTTCCACGCTGGCGGCCGCGGGGGCGTTCGTCAACGGCATCGAGGCCCTGAAGAAGCGCGGCATCTCCGTCAAGCCGCTCCAGGACTACGCCCGCGGCTAGGCCCGCAGGCCGCGGCGCACCGCGGCTTCCGAGGGCTGTGTGGCCCGGCCGGCTTGCCCGGCCGGGGTCTGTGCCCGAGGCGCGACCGTCAGAGCCTGCCCTGAGCGAGGCGCAGCCGAGTCGAGCGGGTCGCGGGTACGTTCGAAGGGCACTCCGACCCATGCCGCGCTATGGTACGATAGGAGGCTTCATGCGTTCAATCGCGACGTATCTTACCATCACCACCTGCCTCCTGCTCGCGCTGACCCCGACGCTTCGCGCCGCCGAGACACCCGACGCGCCGGCCCCCGCCTTCGGCCCCGTGGCCCTCTGGCCGGGCACGGCCCCCGGCGACGACCCCAAGGAGGCCCTCGAGGAGAAGACCGTCCCCGGCAAGCCCGGCCAGAAACAGGTCACCCGCCTGACGGGCGTCTCGAAGCCCACCATCGCGGTCTACAAGCCCGAGAAGGCCACTGACACGGGGGCGGCCGTGGTCGTCTGCCCCGGCGGCGGGTACGGCATCCTGGCCTGGGACCTCGAGGGCACCGAAATCTGCGAGTGGCTGAACTCCATCGGCGTCACGGGCGTGCTCCTGAAGTACCGCGTGCCCGCCCGCAAGGACCGGCCGCGGGGCGAACCGCCGCTCCAGGACGCCCAGCGGGCCTTGCGCCTGGTCCGCGCCAGCGCGAAGGACTGGGGCATCGACCCCGGCCGCGTCGGCATCATGGGCTTCTCGGCGGGCGGGCACCTCTCGGCCGCAGCGAGCACCAATTTCGATAAGCCGACCTATGAGGCGGTGGACGACGCCGACCGCCTCTCGGCCCGGCCCGACTTCGCCATGCTCATCTACCCGGCCTACCTGGTGGCCGACGAAAAGGCCGAGGCGCCCGCGATTTCGCCGGAACTTACGATCACCAAGGACACGCCGCCCACCATCCTCATCATGACGGGCGACGACCGCTTCACCACGAGCGCCCTGTTCTATTACCGGGCCCTTCAGGCCGCCCGCGTCCCGGCCGAGTTGCACATCTACCCCACGGGCGGGCACGGCTACGGCCTTCGGCCGAGCGAACACACCGTCAGCACGTGGCCGAAACGGTGCGAGGACTGGCTGCGGGGCCTGGGCATGCTGAAGCGCTGAAAAGAACGCGGGACCCGAAGGCCCCGCGCTATAGCGTCCCGATGACGCACGTCGTCCCGGGCGGTTAGTCCTGGTTGACCGACGCGAACGCCTGGTTGGCCCACTTGAGCGACTCTCCGAAGATGGGCGGCACAGTCGCCAGGTCCACCTTCAGGCGCGTCGCATGGTCGCAGAACCGGTCCCACTGGCCCAGTTCGTACGTGCTGACCAGGTCGTAGACCGGCCGGAACGGCGAGTCCTGGCCCAGCAGGGCCGCCTTGACGTTTTCGTCGAGCGGCAGTTTCGAGAGCACGTCGACCATGGGCGCGTCGAGCAGCGCGTCCATGACCGAGAACATGCCCATCAGGAACAGTTCCGAGGCGTGCTTGGCCATCCCGCTCAGCGGCGCGATGCCCTCGCTCATCTTGGCCCGGATCATCCCGTGCACGAACAACTCGTTGGGCTTGTCGGCGCCCATCTCGCGCAGCGAGATCAGGGCGAACCACTTGCGGATTTCCTTCGGCCCCAGCATCACCAGCGCCCGCTTGATGCTCGACACCTTGTACCGCGTCCCGAACCACACCGAGTTCATGAACCGCAGCAGTTTGTACGTCAGCGGGATGTCCTGCTTGATGACCGTCTCGATCTGGTCCAGCGACATCTCCGGCCGGTTCACCTGCTCCAGCAGCCTCAGGTGCGCCAGTTTGTTGCCGGCGATGGACTTGCCCTCGTGGATGATCGGCTTCGAGAAGAAGTACCCCTGGAAATAGTGATACCCGTCGGCCTCGGCCTGCTGGAAATCCTCCTCGGTCTCGACCTTTTCAGCCAGGGGCTTGATGTGGCGGCCGCAGAGGAAGTCGGCCAGGCGCTTGCGGTCCTCGGGCGAGGTGGCGGCAAAGTCCACCTTGACGATGTCCGCCAGGTCCAGCAGGGGATGATTGATGTCGGCCACTACGAAATCGTCGAGCGCCAGGGTGTACCCGGCGTCCTTCAGGCGCTGGCACGCCCGGATGATCTCCTCGTCCGGGTCCACGTTCTCGAGGATTTCGACGGTGATGAGGTCGGGCGGCAGGAGGTCGGCCATGTCCTCGAGCAGCAGGTTCCGCGTGAAGTTGACGAACCCGCGCTGCCCGCCCGTCAGTTCGTCCAGGCCGATGTCGACGAAACTGGCGGCGATGACGTCGCGCGTGGAGGCGTCGCCGTCCCGGCCGTCGTACCGGTTCTCGCGCCCCGAACGGAACAGCAACTCGTACCCATGCACGTTTTTGGCCCGGTGGAAAATCGGCTGCCGGGCCACGAAGACCGACGTGGTCAAAGCCGAGGTGCCCATCAACGCCCCCCTACCGGTCCATAAATTGCAGCCCCGCTCTATCCCTCTCGCAGGCAGCCGCGCTGGCCGCTGGACGCCCGGCCGCACTTACATCGTCAGAATCGGGGATTGGGTGCACTAATTCTCGGAAAGCCGGCGGCGGTCCGCCGGGGGGCGGTTTCGCGCAACGTCTTGTCGTGACGAGAGTTATGGAATCTCCACGGCCGCTCCGCCGAGGAGAACCGCCAGACTCTCGCCGCGCGGCCGTAAGGGCACGGCCTGCCGTGCCCCTATACGTGCCCGGCGGGCCTCAGACCCTCGCCCTGGATCTTCCGGGCCGAGTCGCCCAGGTCCTTTCGCGCGGCGTCGGCCAGGACCTCAATCTGCTTGACCACGTCGGGGTGCTTCTCGGCCACGTTTGTTGATTCACTGATATCGGCACGCAGGTCGTAGAGCGCCAGGTCCGTCTTGCCCGTCTCGTACTTGACGGGCGTGCCGCCCGTGCCGCCTTCGCGGCCGGCGAGCGTCCGGTACGCGTGCGGAAAGTGCAGTTTCCACTTGTCCATCCGGACGGCCTCCAGGGCCCGGCCCCAGTAGAAGAAGAACGCGTCGTGCGGGCAGGCGGCCCCGGACCGGCCCTCCATGAGCGGCCAGATGTTCAGGCCGTCGATCTTGTGGTCCGGCAGCCGGCCGCCGACGAGATGGGCGATGGTCGGCAGGAAGTCGATCGTCATGATCGGCTCGGCGCACGTGGCCCCGGCGGGGATGCGCCCGGCGAACCGCATGACGGTCGGCTCGCGCACGCCGCCCTCCCACGTGGTGCCCTTCCCTTCGCGCAACGGCAGCGCGCACCCCGCGTGCGTGCCGTACGAGAGCCACGGGCCGTTGTCGGAGGTGAAGATGACGAGCGTGTTCTCCGTCAGGCCGTGCTCCTCAAGCGTTTCGACGATGCGTCCGACGCCCCAGTCGATCTCCATGATGACGTCGCCGTACAGGCCCCGCTTCGATTTGCCGGCGTACTTCTCCGACACATGCAGCGGCACGTGCGGCATGTTGTGGGCCACGTAGCAGAAGAACGGGCGGTCCTTGTTCTTCGTGATGAACTTGCACGCCCGCTCGGAGTACCACGTGGTCAGGTGCGTCTGGTCCTCGTGCGTCACGTCCTTGTCGACGATCTCCTCGTTCTCGTACAGCGGCAACGGAGGGTAGCCGCCGGGGTTTTCGGGATGGTATGGCCACATGTCGTTCGAATACGGCAGGCCCAGGTACTCGTCGAAGCCGTGCCGCGTGGGCAGGAACGGCGGCAGGTGACCCAGGTGCCACTTGCCGTACATGGCCGTGGCGTAGTCCTTCTGCTTGACGAGTTGGGCGATGGTCATCTCGTCGGCGTGGATGCCGTGCTTGGCGGTGTGGCTGGGCGCGCCCAGCAGGCCGATGCGGTTCGGGTAGCAGCCGGTCAGGAGGGCCGCCCGGCTGGCGCCGCACACCGGCTGGGCCACGTACGCGTCGCTGAACTTCATGCCGCCGGCCCGCAGGCGGTCGATGTTAGGCGTCCGGATGTCCGGCGACCCGAAGCACCCCAGGTCTTGGTACCCCTGGTCGTCGGTAAAGATGAGGACGATGTTGGGCAGGCGGTTGGGCGACGCCTGCCTG
>JADHXV010000149.1 GCA_016782785.1 Planctomycetota bacterium
CTCGCGGAACCCCGACCGGGCCAGCGTCTTGCCGGCGAACGGCGACCCCGCCTCCACCCGCAACTCGGCCACGCCGTAGCCGGGCGTCAGCGTCAGGATCTCGGCAAACGAGTGCTCCCGCAGCCGCAGACGCTTCCGCAGATGCTCGTCCACCCAGCGGTCCCACCGCACCATCACCCCCTTGGCCGTCAGCACCCGGTACACCACGTACGCGCCGACGACCAGCAGCAGGACGTACACCGGTACCTCGTACTGCTCCTCGGTCGTGGCGAACGAGCCGACCATCAGGCCCACCAGGGTCACCAGGACCACGTTGCCGAAGATCATGAGGGCCCCGACGATCTTGCGGCGGCGCGGGTCGGACATCACCAGTTCCGACTCGCGCGTCGTAAAGCCCGTCCCGGTCACGGCCGAGAGGGCCTGGAACTCGGCCCGCTGGGCCTCCATGCCCGTGAGGCGCAGCGCAATCGCCCCGGCCTTCACCACGAGCACCGTGATGCCCACCACGAGCAGCATCAGGACGATCAGTGGCAACGATATGACCGACATCCGCCGTCTCCCCTGGCGTCCGAGCCGCGCCAACTATAGCCGCTTCGCCCTGCCAAATCAATGACCGCACGATGCGGCGCCGCGAGCATGTAGGCCGCGGCCTGCCGCGGCAACCATGGCCGTGCCGAGGGAGCGCCAACCATTGTCATCCTGAGGGAGCGAAGCGACCGAAGGATCTCGCCGTTGCCGTTGCCGAGACGCGACCGTAACGGAGCGGCGTGCGGGCCGACCCGTACGGGCCGGGAACTTGGCAGGCGATTATGGCCCGTCACCGCCCCCAGCCCTACCACCGCCCGCATCTTCGTCGCTCGCGCCCGCCCTCGGTGTGGAATCCACCTCCATGGCGGGTATATGAGCCCAGTGAGGGCCGCCAAGAACGTAGTGATCCAGCATCCACACGGGATAGTAGAAGCACAGCAACGCGAAGTTCAGCCCTTGCAGCGTCTCGCTCTCCGCCAGCACAAGCGGATCGCAGGGGACATAGTAGAAGCCACCGCCATCGTATTCTTCAACTAACATAGCATGCGAGTACCGAGACAGGGCCATGTGCGACGCGAGATACACCAGCGCGACGGCCACGACAACGTACACGATTCGCTTCCGCCTGCCTGTGCTGGCCATGAATTCGCTCCGTGCACAGCCCAAGCATCAGGAGAAAGGTCCCGCCGCGCCAGCGGCACAAGGCCATGAGTCAGCCACCTTGGCCGACGTGGCTGTATGTCCCCTCGTCGTCTGTTGGGCCCCGCTACCCTGGGAGGCATGGTCCATGATGCCAGCATAACCCCAAGGGCGCACCCGTCAAGACCCAAGGCCTCGGACGGCCACCGGGCGCGCGAGTTGGCATCGCAGCGCTTCTCGAACGTACCCCGCTGCTCCCGCAGCGGGCTCGGACAGCGCCCGGCGCATGCCGATCTTGTCATTCCGCATTCCGCGTTCCGCGTTCCACATTCCCCTCCCTCCCCCAATCCCTCGATTCCCGGCCGTCCGGACGCCCGCGGAAAAAATTCTCCCTTTTCCCGAAAATTCTGTTGACGTTCGTCCGATAAAATGGTTTTACCAAACTGTCAAAACCACTTTCGCGGCCGCGGGGGGCACTTCCCCGGCCGAGAACCGCCGGGCATGTCAAGATGGGCAACATGAAAGACGACGCGAACAACACGCCGGAGCCGGAGCCCGTCAGCGGCAGCGCCGACGACGGCATGAGCATGCCGCCGGAAAAGGGCCGCGGCAAGGGCGGCAGCTCGCGCGACACCAACCGGCCGCCTGAGGCCGCCGGCCCCGGCGGCGACACCGCTGGCCCCCAGGGCGGCTCGCCCCGGCAGGCCTACCAACCGCCCATGTTCGACCCCGACGAACGGACCCGGCCGCTGCGTCTGCGGCCCGGCGAGCCTATCGACGAGTACCTCCGCCGCGTCCACGACGCCGAACGTTCCCGCGACTGGGGCGTCTCGGTGCCGGCCAAACTCTACCGCGTCTCCGAAATAGCCAGCCACTTCCACCTGACGCGGCAGACCGTCCACAACTACGCCACCATCGGCCTCATCACCGAACGCCGGCGGACGCCCGGCGGCCAGCGGCTGTTCGACGAATCCGTCTTCCACCGCCTGCACCGCATCCACCGCCTGAAGGACCGGTACCGCCTGCACGAGATCCGCCGACTGCTCGATTCGTCCGACGCCGGAGCCTCCGACGCCCCTGCCGCCGCCGGCACGGCCGTCGAGACCCGTGAGGATACCCCGCACCGTGACCCCTGACCCGATTCTGGCCACCGCCGAGCCGTCCGCCCTGCCGCCGTCGGCCGCCCGGGCCCCCGTGGCGATGGAACCACCGCCCGCGCCGGCCCGCGCGGGCGCGGAGACCGGCCCCTCTGCCCCGGCGGCTGCCGCGGCGACCGCGCCGGACGCCTTCGCTGCCGACCGCATCGTCCGCGACCTCCGCCCGCGTGCCCGTCTGCTGGCCATCGCGAGCGGCAAAGGCGGCGTCGGCAAGACCAACCTGGCCGTCAACCTTGCCATCGCCCTGGCCGGGGCGGGGCAGCGGGTCCTCCTGGTGGACGCCGACGTGGGCCTGGCCAACGTGGACCTTTTGCTGGGCCAGCGGCCGCGGGGCCACCTGGGCCACGTTCTGGCCGGCGATCTGCCCCTGGAGGCGGTCGTCCACGACGGCCCGGCCAACATCCACTGGGTGCCGGGGGCCCCGCTGCCGATGCGGCCGGCCTCCGCCCGGCCGTTTGACGCCCGCGGGCGGGCCGCGGCCCATGCAGCCCCAACGCCCACCGCTGCCCCCCGGACGGCCGCCGCGGCCGCTTCTTGGGGCGCCTCCGCCGTTCTGAACGGCCTGTCGGCCCTGGAGAGGCAGCACGATTTCGTGATTCTGGACCTGCCGGCCGGCCTGGGGCCGGACGTCCTGGCGTACGCCCGCCAGGCCGACGAACTTATCCTCGTCACCAGCCCCGAGCCGCCCGCGCTGATGGACGCCTACGCCCTCCTGAAGGCCGCCCTGACGGGCTTCGGGGCGGACGGCGGCCCGGCCGGCCAGCCGCCTGTGGGACGGGTGGGCCTGGTCGTCAACATGGTCAGCCATCGGCGGGAGGCCGGGCGGGTCCACGGCCGGCTGCGCGCGACGGCCCGGCGGTTTCTGGGCATCGACGTGCGGCTGCTGGGGCACGTCTTCTGCGATGGCCACGTGGGCCGGGCCGTCCAGAAACAGCAGCCGGTGGTCCTGGCGTATCCGCATTCGCAGGCGGCCTGGTGTGTGAAGCGGATCGCGGGGACCCTGCTGGACGGCTCGCCAAGGCCGTCCGGCCGGCGATTCGCGTTCCTCAAACGGTTGGCTAAGGTTTTGGCGGGGTCCGACCGATAATAAGAGGTGCTGACGCCCGGCCTGCGCCCATCTCGGGCCGGGACATCGCGGGAACCTCAACGAAGGGGCAGGGCATGGCTCGCTCGTCCGACGGCCTGAAAATGTGGCAACGGTCCGTGGAACTGGCGGAAGCGGAACTCGGTGAAACCTGGCTGGAGTACCGCCGCACCGGCTCGCTGGAGGTGCGGAACCGATTGATGGAGCATTACCTGCCCATCGTCAAGATCAACAGCGAACGCCTCGGCACCAAGTTGCCGGACGAGGTGGAACTGGACGACCTGATCTCGGCCGGCATCGACGGCCTGCGCGACGCCATCGAGATGTTCGACCTGGATCGCGGCGTGAAGTTCGAGACGTACTGCGCCACCCGCATCCGCGGGGCCATTCTCGACGCCCTCCGCAACAAGGACTGGGTGCCCCGCCTGGTGCGGGCCCGGGCCAATCAACTGGGCCAGAAACGCCGGCAGCTGGAGGCCCAACTCGGCCGCCGACCGCACGACCACGAACTGGCCCAGTTCATGGGCCTTTCCGAGGCCGAATACGACAAACTCATCCGCGACGCCCATGCCGTGGGCGTCATCAGCCTCAACCGCAATTTCCAGGACAACGAGTCCAGCCGCGAGGTCCGCGAAACCGACATCGTGGCCGACGCCAAGGCCCCCAGCCCCATGGGCCAGGTCCATCACCAGGACGTCAAGCACCTGGTCACGAAGGGCCTGTCGAAGAACGAGCGGCTCATCCTGATCCTCTACTACTGGGAAGAAATGACGATGAAAGAGATCGGGGCCACGCTCGACCTTTCGGAATCGCGCGTCAGCCAGATGCACTCGGCCATCCTGGAACGCCTGCGGATGAACCTGGACGACCGCCGCGACGATTTCCACGCCCCGGAGGCGTGACGGCACACCCGTTTCCGCTGCGCCCATCGGCCGCGGCCGCCCGCGGCACCTGCCTATCGCCCCCTGGCGACATGTCCTATAGCATACCGGACCCCGCCTTTCGGGACGATTTTGGCGCAATTCCTCGTCCGAAACTGCGTTCTTAGGCCGCCAGAGGGGTTCGACTGCCAGAATGGCAGGAAAAACGCCCAAAAAGCGCGCGGAAACTTACCCCATTCTTACCCCGAATTTTCGGAAACTTTTGGAAATTTTCGGCTTTTTTCGTCTTTTTTCGGGATCGGATCGATGGTTTAAAACATGTCGGGTCTGTTGACCCGACCTACGGCTCCCGGGCGAGAGAACATGTCGGGTCTGTTGACCCGACCTACGGCTTGACCCGAAACGGTGGGGGTGGTAGCGTCACGGCTTGAGTAGTAGGTCGGGTCAACAGACCCGAAAATCGAGGCCCCGAAGGGGCGATGGCCTGTAGCCACGGTTGGAGCGACGCCCGCCCCCGGCCGGGCGTCGCGGAACCCTCGGAGGCAGGGTCGGTGTCACAACAACGCCGGTTTTTTTTGATGAACGTTTGGCAAGGCGTAGCCGTATAATAGGTATGGCCGCAATGTCTTGGGGGGGCTTCCCCTGAGGTGCGGGCAACCAGATCCGGCAGCCGTTCGGGCTTTGCCCTTGTCAAGGAATGGGAGGGAATCGCCATGAAGACCCCACGCCGCACCCGACGGTTGGTGTTGGTCGCGACCGCCGGCCTCTTACTGGTTCTCCCCGTAGTGCTCGTTGCCAGCTCGCTGCTGACGGCCATCCAGAGCGTCGAGGGCGCCTGAAGCGGCGGTTACTCCGGCGTCAAGGCGACGCCGAAACGTTGCTCCGCCACCGCCAGTTTCATCGGATGGGGCGCTACCACCACGACCGACGGGCCTTGCCTGACCATGACCGTCCTGCCCGATGGGGACGGCGCCAAGCCCGTCACCATGACCATCCCCAACAAGGAGAAGAAGAGCCAGGCCATCGACCCGCCCGAGACGGTCAAGGCCCTTGCCGGCCAACTCAAGGTGGGCGACAAGGTCAAGGTCAATTACGAGACAACGTCCTCGACGTGTACCTTCCTGAGCGGCGAGGCCACAGGCAGCCTCAACACCGAGAACGACACGCCCTTCACGTTCATTGCCGTCCGCAAGCTGAAGCATGCCGGCAAGGACTACCAGGCCGTCGTCGCCTCCAAGGGAAGCCTCACCTGGAGTTTCCTCATTCCCAACACCGATTCGGGCCCCGACCCCGAGCTGCTGAAGAAGACCGAGGAAATCCGCCGAGGCAACCAGGTCAAACTGACCTACGAGCCGTTCCAGTTCACCTTCCAACTCAAGGACATTGAGGTCGTGCCGAAGGAGGACCAGTAGGCACGACCCCGGACACACCGATCACGGGCAGCGAGCGGCGGCTGTCGCCTCGGCGGCAGCCGCCGAATCTTGCGCCTCTCCACGGTGAGTCCCGAAGGTTCCGCAAGGGCGGCTCGGCGCAAGAAGTGGCGCGTGCCGGTGGGCCGCGGGTGAGGATGCGCGCCGGCTACGGAGATCCGTCGCGCGGAGATGTGCTTGCGCAATCAGAGTCCCAGTGACACACCCTATCTCTCCCGTCCTGGCTTCAGGCCCCAATGATGGGGCGGGTCGCCGGAATCCCCCGTTGGACGTTGGCGCACGCCTGTCAGCGTTTTCTTGGGATGCGGCCTCAAGCGGGGTACAATGGCGGCCGGGGAGCGGAGGCCACCCATGCCCCATCGCGGCACGAGCGGTCGGCGCGGCCAGGCCCGGCGCGCCGTGGCGATTCTTGTGGGCGTCGGCGTCCTGACGCTGACCGCCCTGCCCGTCCACGGCCTTGCTGCTGCTCCAGCCGGCACCGACGCACCGTCCGCCCCGGCGCCCGCCGCTGAGGCCCGGCCGATTCGGGCCGGGGCGTTCGCCATCGACATTACGCCCCTCGCGTTCCCCGTCATCGTCAACGGGGGGTTCCTGGAGAAGACGGCCACGAAGGCCCACGACCCGCTGCACGCGCGGTGCCTGGTGCTGGACGACGGGCAGACGCGCCTGGCCATCGCCGTGGTCGACAACTGCGTCATGCCGCGGTCGCTGCTGGACGAGGCCAAGGCCCTGGCCGCGAAGGCGACGGGCATCCCGCCGGAGCGGATGCTGATCTCGGCCACGCACACGCACTCGGCGCCGTCGGTGCGGCCGTCGCTGGGCTGCCGGGCCGACGAGGCGTACAGCCGGTACCTGCCGGGGCGGATCGCCGAGGGCATCGAACGGGCGGCCGCGAACCTGCGGCCGGCGCGGGTCGGCTGGGCCGTGGCCGTCGACCGCGAGCACACGCATTGCCGGCGATGGATCTATCGGCCCGACAAGATGCTGACCGACCCGTTCGGCGTCCAGAGCGTCCGGGCCATGATGCACCCAGGGCACCAGAACCCGGCGTGCGTGGGGCCGGCGGGGCCGGTCGACCCGGCCATCACGATGCTGAGCGTCCAGGGGACCGACGGCAGGCCCATCGCGATACTTGCCAATTACTCGATGCATTATTACGGCGCGTCGCCGCTGTCGGCGGACTACTACGGGCACTTCTGCCGGGCGATGGCCCGCCGCCTGGGGGCCGACACGGGCGACCCGCCGTTCGTCGCCATGATGTCGCAGGGCACGAGCGGCGACCTCCAGTGGCGCGATTACGGCGGGCCGAAGACGAACCCGGGCATCGAGCGGTACGCCGAGGAGGTGGCGGCCGTGGCCCACGAGGCGCTGGAGGGCATCGCGTACCACGAGCGGGCGGTCCTGGCGATGGCCGAGCGGACGCTGACCCTCGGCCGCCGATGGCCCGACGCCGAGCGCCTGGCGTGGGCCCGGAAGATCGCCGACGCGATGGGCGACCGAAGGCCGACGACGAAACCCGAGATCTACGCCCTCGGCACGCTCGCCCTGGCCGAGGCCGGGCCGGCCGAGTTGAAACTCCAGGCCATCCGCGTAGGCGACCTTGGCATCACGGCCGTCCCGTGCGAGGTGTTCGGCATCACGGGCCTCTGGCTGAAGGCCCGGAGTCCGACCGATGTGACTATGAACATGAGTCAGGCGAACGGCAGCGAGGGGTACATCCCGCCGCCCGCCCAGCACGCCCTGGGCGGGTACACGACGTGGTCGCGCATCAACTGCGGCCTGGAGGTCGAGGCCGAACCGAAGATCGTCGACACCGTCCTCGGCCTGCTGGAGCAGGTGACCGGCCGGCCGCGGCGG
>JADHXV010000150.1 GCA_016782785.1 Planctomycetota bacterium
CT
The DNA here is from genome assembly GCA_016782785.1 of Planctomycetota bacterium. Lineage (GTDB taxonomy): Bacteria > Planctomycetota > Phycisphaerae > FEN-1346 > FEN-1346 > BS750m-G62. Next base: position 3 of record JADHXV010000150.1, read on the forward strand.
GCCCGACGGCCGACGGCATGACGGCCCGGACGCGCACGCGGGCGCTGGCCAGGCCGAGTTTCGTTTCGGCGTCGACCACCCGGCCGCGGACCTCGTACAGGTTGGGCTTGCGCGACGTGGGCGTGCCGCAGCCGACCATCGCCGAGGCCAGCATGAGCGCCGCGACGCCCCATCGCGCGGCGGCCGCGCGGCGGGTCTCCGTACCCGCCGCGCCAGACTCAGCCGACGGCCTTATCCCACGCGTCCTTCTGCTAACCCCGAGCGCCGGCGCGCGACGCACAACCAGCCGGGCAAGCCGGCCGGGCGACCTGCGCGGCGGGTGCGGAGACCCGCCGCGCGAATCCGCTGCCCCGTATCTCACGTGTCCATCGCACGCGGTCATGAGCCGTACAGCCACCCTTCGTCCAGCATGGCCAGGTAGTTGTCGAGCGGAATGTAGTTGGCCACCGAGTTGCCGGTGCCCAGGCAGTACCCACCGCCCTCCTGGCAGACGTCGAGCGTCTCGCGGACGCGGCGGCGGATGGCCTGTTCATCGCTTCGGCATAGGAAATCGACGTCGATGCCGCCCAGCAGCGCAATCCGCCGACCGTACGTGTGCTTGACCGCGCGCACGTCCTCGATCGTGTCCTCGAAACTGTGCTTGGCGTCAATCTGCACGTCGTCGACGAGGTCGTCGAGGATGTCGGCCAGTTTCCCGCACGAGTGCAGCAGGTACGGCCGGCCGGCCTCGTGGGCCATCTCGGCCAGGGCCTTGTGCCCCGGCAGGACAAACGTTCGCATGTCGGCCGGCGAGAACAGGAGGCCCGTCTTGAACCCCATGTCGTCGCTCGCGAAGACCGCCTTGACGCGGTCGAACTCCAGCACGCGGGCCAGGTTCACCCGGTCGCATTCCAGCAGCCGGTCGCTGATGGCTTGGACGAGGTCGCGCGCGTCGTACAGGGCATAGCACAGGTTCTCGTACCCCATGAGCCAGGACAGGTACTCGGCGAAGTGGCCGACGCCGCGGGTCACCACGCCCATGTCATCCGGCAGATTCTGCTCGTACCAGAGGAGTTCGCGGTCGGCCCCGGGCGCCGACGGGTCGGGCCACGGATACCGCTCGAAGTCCGCCCAACTCATGATGGGCCCGCGGTGCTCGTCCTGGAACTCGCGGCCGCCGACCCGCGCCAGGGCCGCCGTATCGGCCACGGCGTGGCGGAGGACCGGCAGGTCGATGCCCTCCAGCCGCGCGCAGACGTAGTCGAACCCGCAGAACCGCTGGACCGCCAGGTGCTTCCGCTGCGCGTAGAACGGGTCGCCGGGGTCCAGGGCGTCGTGCAGGCCGTAACGCTCGGCGATGGCATCGGCAATCTCCGCGTCCTGGAACAGTTCCAGGTGATAGACGCGGTCGGGCGTGCCGCGGCGGAGGACATTCGCGATAAGGCCTTCCCAGTCGGGCCGCGACGGCCGTTCGAGGCCGGCATACTGCTTCATGTCAACATCCTTCTTTCTGACAGAAGGGGCCGAGGCCGCGTCACCCGGCGCGGGCCTTCCGGACCTCCTCGCGGAACCGGCGCGCCAGACCCGTGATGGCGGCCCAGTCGCCCGCCGCGATGGCGTCTTTCTTCACGAGGGCCGACCCCACGCCGAGCGCCACGGCCCCGGCGCGGATGAACGGGCCGGCCGTCTCCAGGTCCACGCCGCCCGTCGGCAACAACTTCAGAAACGGCATGGGCGCCAGGAGCGCCTTGAAGTACGCCGGCCCGCCCACCTCCGCCGGAAACACCTTGACGATGTCGGCCCCCAGCGCGTGGGCCCGGAAAACCTCGGTCGGCGTGAACGCCCCCGGCACGACCACCGCGTCGCGGGCCATGGCCGTCTCGATGACCTCCGGCACGAGGACCGGCCCGACGACGAAGCGGGCGCCGGCGTCGATGGCCTCCTCGGCCTGGGTCGGCTCGGTCACGCTTCCGACGCCGACGAGCACGTCGGCCCCCACCTCGGCCACGAGCCGGCGGATGCCGTCGATGGCCCCCGGAACGGTCATCGTGACCTCGACGATCGGCACGCCTCCCCCCACGAGGGCGCGGGCGATATCGACGAGCACGTCGGACGACTTCGCGCGAACCACCGGCACCACGCCGACGTCGCACAGCATTCGCAGGACCTCGTCGCGGGTCATCGGCACAGGCTCCTTCGGCAGCGGCGCCGCGTGGCGGCCCCGCCTCCGGCGGGTAAACTTCCCAGGTCGCCGCGGACTTCTCGGTGCCGGGCAGCGTGGTGGCCTGGGAAGACCACCACGCGAGAGTCCGCGGAAGCGGCACGGCGGGCGCTCACAGGGGCAATCTAACCGAGACGGGCGGGAACGCAACTACTTTGTGTTTGGCGTCGTCTTCGCCATGCCGTCGAGCATCCCCCGGGCCTCGCGGGCCTGCGGCGTGTCGGGGCATTCCGCAACAATCTTCTCGAAGTACGACCGGGCCGTGTCGAACCGGCCGGCCCGCAGGTAGTTCAAGCCCAGGCTCAGCCATTCCTGGGCCTGGTCCTCGGCCCGGGCCTGGCGGATGCGGACCATGAGGTCGGCGTCCTGCTCCAGGCGGAGGCGGGCGGCCTCGGCCTTCTTGCCGACATCGGTCCCCTCGCCCGACTTGGCGACGAAGGCATAGATCTCGTACGCCTGGACCAGGCAATCGAGCCGGCGCTCGCGGCGCTCGGTCTCCGTCAGCGACCGGTCCGTGACGCCGGCGGACGAGACGCCGTCGGGCAGCGGCGGTTCGGCATGGAGGTCCGGCATCTCCTCGCCGCCGGTGGAGACCGGTGTGGACGCACCGGAAGACGCGCCCACCGGCGTGGTCGGATCGGTTGGCGGATCAGCGTCTCCCGCCGTTTCCGCGGCGGGCTCGGCGGGCGGCGGATTCGAGGCGGCGGCCTCGGGCTTGCCGGCCAGGGCGGCGGCCTCGGCCTCCAGGGCCTCGGCCCGGGCGAGTTGCTCGGCCAACCGCTCCTCGCGCAGGCGCGCCCGGAACCGCGGGTCCTGTTCCAACTGCCGCAACTGGGCCCCCGCCTGGATGGCGGGCGGCAGGCCCAAGTACGTCCGCGTGATGCGCTTCAGTTCCAGGAGGCCGGCCTCGGGCTCGTCGCCGGCGAGGAACTCGCGTGCCACGGCCAATTCTCGGAGGCCCTCCTGGGTGATGACCGCCAATTCGTCGGCGGCCTTCTGGGGATACGGCGAGTCGATGCGGAGGCGGCGGCCGATTTCGTAGGCCCGCAGGAGGTACTTGACGGCCTCGGCCTGGTTGCCGGCGGCCCGGGCCTCCATGCCCTGCTTGTAGGCCTCCTCGGCCCGCTCCTTCCACTTCTCGTGGGTAACCGCGGGGTCTTCCTCGATGGTGCCGATGCTGACGCCCGGCCGGACGCCGTGCGGGACGATCACGCGGCCTCCGACGCCCGGCAGCCGGATGCCGCCCTCGGCGAACACGAGGGCCGGTCCGACCAGCAGGACTGCCGCCATCATTGCAAGGGAGCGCATGGCTAGGTCCGTTCAATCAGCGTTTGGGTTCGGAGAATCGTGTGCTCGGCCGGAAAACCGTGCCAGACGTGGAGCAGCAGGCCGCAGCCTTTCGGCTCGGGCACGGCGTAGGAGAAGGCGCGGGCGGCAGCGTCGGCCAGCCCCTCGTTGTAGAGGTGCCCGCGGCGGGCGGAGGCCAGCAGTTCCTCGGCCTGGCGGATGTACGTCTCAGGCGAGCACGCCTCCACCTGGTACGCCATCTGGTACACGAGGGCCCCGCGGGCCTCGATGCGGTGCTCGCGGCCACCGCTCAGGTCCTCCGCGCGAACCAGGCCGCGCTTCGGCAGTTCCAGTTCCTTGGGGCCGATGACCTCGGTGACCGCGTCGGCCCCATCGACGAAGGTAACCACGTGGCCGCCGTCGATGAGCCACAACTGCCCGTCGAAAGCCACGTGCTCGAACGGCCGGGAGGCCCGGATGTCGAAAAACTCCGGGTGCAGCGCCCGCATGTACACGCTCAGGCGCAGGTCGGAGACGGCGGCTTGGCGTTCCGGGCCCGGCATCGGTTCACCGTTCATCAATGGTTCGCCCTATTATACCTTGTGTCGAGGCCCCTGCAAACCACGGTATCGGCATGGCGGGGTCACGCGGACCCCCAAAAGCCGTAGGTCGGGTCAACAGACCCGACCTACACCCTACGCCCTGCGTATTACCGTCGGGTCTGTTGACCCGACCTACGCACTTTTCCGGCACCGACGATCCAGAAAGTCGCTAAAGCCTCGCCCGGTTCCGCCGATAAGAGAGTGGACTCTTTGTCCATTCCATGGGGGATTTATGACACATACAGCCACCGTGGCGTCGGTCCGGGAAAGCGACCTCAGCACCCATCGGCTGGAACCGATCCTGACGATCGACCAGCACGAGACCGTGGCCGCCGCCGCCCGTCGCCTGGCCGACGCCGACGTCGGCAGCCTGATCGTGCTCGGCAACGACCGCCAGGTGGTCGGCATCGTGACCGAACGCGACATCGTGACGAAGGTGGTGGCCCGGCGGGCCCAGGCACACGAACTCACGGTCGCGCGCATCATGACCCGCAACGTCGTCTCCTGCCAGATGCACACCCGCCTGGACCAGGTCCGCCGGCTGATGACCGCCCACAACGTCCGCCACATGCCGGTCATCGAGGACGGGGCCCCGCTGGGCATGATCTCGGTCCGCGACCTGCTGGCCTACGAACTCCAGCAGTGGCAGACGGTGGCCGAGCAGCAGTCCAGGATCCTCGACGAGATCGAGCGCCAGCACCCCGAGATGGTCCACTGGCGCCGCGACACGAGCGGCCGCGTGGTCATCGAGTAGCCGGCCGTCCGCGGGACAAAAAGGTTCCAGGAGTCTTTTCCGGAGAAGAAAAAAACTCCCGGAACCTTTTTCGCGCTTGCGCTACCGCTTCGGCAGGCGCTCGCGGATGGGGTACGCGTCCGACTCGGTCCGGGCGGTCTGGAAGAGGCCCTTCGCCTTCTCGACGAGGTCCGGGCGGTCGGCCGCCACGTCGTGTTCCTCGCCGATGTCGGCCGAGAGGTCGTACAATTCGACCGGCGCGGCGCGGCTGCCGTTGCGGACGGCCTTCCACTGGCCGAAGCGGACGGCCTGCGAGAAGCCGCGCTCGTGGAACTCCCAGTAGAGGTAGGCGTGCGGCTTCTGCGCCTCGGGCCGCCCCGTAAGCGTGGGGACCAGCGAGATGCCGTCGGTCGCGGGCACCGCGGCGCCGGCCAGTTCCGCGAACGTCGGGAAGTAGTCCTGGAAACCGCTCACGCAGCCGGTCGTGCGGCCGGCGGGGACCGTTCCGGGCCAGTACGCGATGGTCGGAACGCGGATGCCGCCCTCGGTCAGGTCGCGTTTCTTGCCGCGAAGCGGACCGCTGGACTCGAAGAAGTCGGCGCTGTGCCCGCCTTCCTGGTGCGGCCCGTTGTCGCTCGTGAAGAGGACGAGGGTGCGGTCGGCCAGGCCGAGGGCGTCGAGTTTCTCGACGAGCCGGCCGACGTCGCGGTCCATCCGAAGGATCACCGAGGCGAAGTTCTTCTCCTGCTCGGGCCAGTCGGCGCCGGCGAACGGACCCTGGTCGGGCACCTCAATGCCCTCCTTGCCGGCCTCGTTGTTGGCGTGCGGAACGTTCAGGGCCCAGTAGAGGAAGAACGGTCGGTCCTTGTTCCGCTCGACGAAAGCGAGGGCCTCCCGGGCGACGAGGTCGGGCACGTAGTCGACCTTCCTGGTGGCCACGCCCCGGCCGTCCGCCTCCTTCCACTTTTCGGGGACCTCGTTCCGGATGGCCACCTGCTCGCCGTTTCGGATGACGAACTCCGGGTAGAAGTTGTGGGCGTGATACATGCTCACATAGCCATACGCATAGTCGAAGCCGCGGCGGGCGGGGTCGTCGGGCGGCGGCGGGTGGCCGACGCCCCACTTGCCCACGCAGCCGGTGGCGTAGCCGGCCCGCTTCAGCACCTGGGCGACGGTCAGGTCCGCCTCCGTCAAGAGGCCCGGCGAGTTGCCGCGGATGCGGGCGTGGCCGGTGTCGAGGCCCGTCAGCAGAACGCACCGCGACGGGGCGCACACCGTCGAGCCGGCGTAGTGGTCGGTGAACCGCAGACCGCGCTCGGCCAGGCGGTCGAGCACCGGCGTCTTCAGCCGCTCCTGGCCGAAGCAGCCCAGGTCGCCATAGCCGAGGTCGTCGGCCAGGATGAGGACGATGTTGGGCTTGCGTGCGTCGGCGCCCTGCCCCGCGCCGGCGCCCTGCTCCGCCCTGGCCTGGCTGCGCGGACCCGCGCCCAGGGCGCAGCCCGCGGCGGCGGCGCCGACGGCGCCGGCCCCGGCGCGGAGGAACCGGCGGCGGGTCAGGCGACCGTTGATGGAATTCGCAAACATAGCGGCCCTCCACGAACGTCGACGCGCCGGGCCCATACGGGTCCTCACCGAACAAGGACAAGCCCGGCGGCTATTAATTCAGGTAATAGTAATGTCCTCATGCCGCGAGTTTGTCATTCTGAGGTCCCGCTTGCGGGGCCGAAGAATCTCGCCGTTCGAACGGCATAAAGGCGAGATTCTTCGTCGGCCATACGGCCTCCTCAGAATGACAAATGCGGACGTTACTTTTGCTTGGCTCAGTAAGTGTTGGCGCGGTGGGTCTCCCTTCGGCTGCGCTCTGGGCAGGCTCCGACCCACCGCGCCGCGTGGGTTGTCGCGCTACGGCCCGCCGCGCTGGGCGACGGCCTCGCGGGCGGCCTGGCGCTGGCGCAGCCGGCTGAACAGGTTGCCGAACGAGAAGTTCCCGCCCGGGCACAGCGTGTCGTCCACCTGGCCGTGGCCGATGATACAGCGGTCGGGAATGCGGTACTTGACGCGCAGGTAGTCGACCAGACGTGCCAAGGCGCCCATCTGGGCCTCGGTGGGCTGCTCGCGCTCAAAGTTGCCGACCAGGCAGATGCCGATGCCCCAATTGTTGTACGTCTCGTCGTCGCCGACCTTGCAGTGGGCCCCGTGTTTCTGCTTGGGCCAGCGGCTGCCGGTCTCGACGAAGCCGTCGGGCGTCAGCGACCCGTTGCCGATGACGAAGTGATACCCCAGTTCGTCCCACCCGTTGTGGTTGCGGTGCCAGTCGTCGAAGGAAGCGGCCGACCCGCGATGCGTAGCGCTGTGATGGACGACGATGTACCGCCACGGCCGCTCGGACACGCGGACCACCCACGCCGCATCATGGTCGGGCAGCGCCGGCCGGAGGTCGCGCTGGACAACCGGCTTGGGCGTCTCGACGCGGACATCCCTCGCCGACGGGCCGCGCATCGGTTCGTACGTAAAGGCGCGCTGGCCCTTCGACGTCGGCGCGGTGACCAGTTGCTGCGGCTTGGCGCAACCACCAAGCACCAGGACCGTCGCGAAAACACCCACCAGAAGAGCGGCTCGCCCAGACACGTTACCTCCCATTGGCCAGACCCAACCGGGGCTGCATCGAGAAACGTTCGAGGGCGCTGCGCCAGGCCAGGCGAAGAGCGTCCGGGTCGCCGGGCTCGGCGGCCG
>JADHXV010000151.1 GCA_016782785.1 Planctomycetota bacterium
CCTTGCGGGCCAGCGTGGAGTCGCGGTTGCCGGTGACGGCGATGATGGGAATCTGCATCTTATCCAGTTGGCCGAGCATGCGGGTGATTTCGGACGTTTCGCCGCCGTAGGAGAGAATCAGGACGATGTCTTCCGGCCGAACGCGGCCCAGGTCGCCGTGGACGGCGTCGGCCGGGTGCAGGAACAGGCTGGGCGTGCCGGTGCTGGCCAGCGTGCCGCTGATTTTGCGGGCGATGATACCGGCCTTGCCGATGCCGCTGGTCACCACGTTGCCCTTGCAGGCGTAGAGCATGCGGAGGGCCCGGGCGAAGTCGCGGCCGACGCGGTCGACGAGGCCCTCGACGGCCTTGGCCTCGGCCTCGATAACGCGCCGGGCGTAGGCGAGGTCGGCCCGGGGGGCACGGCTTGCTTTGCGCTTGGCCATGAACGGTTCCTGCTCCTGGTGCGGTTCAACCAGTCTAATCCCGCGGCGGAATTGCTGCAAGGTTTCTTCGGCCCGCACGTTATGCCGGGTGACCGGCGGGACCCGAATAGGGTTGCCGAAGGGCCCTTTCAGTCGTATAAACAAGGGAGAGGTACGCGGTTTCAGTGGAGGCGAAGCCGATGCGCTATGCGTCTATCGTTCGTCAGGCGGCCCCGTGTCTGGCGCTGGTGCTGGCCCTTGCGCTTGCGTCGCCGGCCTGGGCGCAGTCGGACGCCGCGCCGGCGGCACCGGCAGCGGCCGGCCCGGTCCTCGGCCCCCAGGAACATTGGGCGAAAGGCCAGGCCCAGTTCGGCGGCGAGTGGATTCCCATCCCGAAACTGTTCGAACAGTACGTGGCGGAGCGCAACCGCCTGCGGGCCATACGCGAGCAAGGCAGCGAGGTGCAGGAGCGGCTGAACAAACTCCACTACGAGATCGCGACCATCCGCAACGAGGCCCGCGAGGAGCAGGCGCCCATTCGCCGGGAACTCGGCCAGGCCCGGGCCGAACTCCGCCAGTGCAACGATATCATGCGCCGGAGCGCCCCGGCGAAGCCGCAACTCATCCCCCGGCCCGCGCAGCCGCGCCGGCCCAGCAGTTCCTACGATTACGGGTCCAGCAGCAGCGGCCGAAACAGCACGAGCGGCTGGTACGAGCAGACCATGCGCGAATGGCAGCGCCAGTGCGAGGCCATCGACCGCCAGAACGAGCAGCGCATGCAGCAGTACCAGCGCGCCGTGCAGGAGTACCAGAACGAGCAGAACAAGGCCAAGGCGGCCGTCCCGAAACTCGAGGCCACCATCAAGAAGTGCATGGAGGAACTGGGCGAGGTCGAGACCCAATACGACGAGAAGCAGGAGCCGACCCGCCAGCAGTCCGAAAACGTGGTCGAAAACGTCCGGGCCCATAACCGCCAGGTCGAGGCCATCGAGACCCGCCTCGACGCCATCGCCCAGGCCCTAAGGACCGTGCCCGAGGACATCCGGTTCTGCCACGGCATCATCGAGTTCGAGGACGAGTTTAACACCGCCCCGGAACTCCGGCGCGTCCATACCGAAACCCAGGCCGACATCGACCGCGTCCGCGACAAGTTGAAGGCCGAGTGCGAGCAGGCCGGCATCCCGTTCGCCGAGAACTGGCAGCACCCGCAGCAGAAGCGCATGGACGCCATCAAGGAACTGCTCGAGCGGGCCGAGGCGGCCAGACAGGCGGCCAAGGCGTAAGGGTGTAGGCCGAGGCGCAGCCCCGGCACACGATGGATCGCCGGGACTTCGTACCGGCCTACGTTTCCGGGAAGACTGCCGGGCCGGCCGCTCCCCTACTCCACCACGTTGAACCACACGTCCACGTGCCGTTCGGGGCCGTACGGCTTGCCGACGATGTCCAGGCGGCCGTCGCCGTTCATGTCGCCGACTTTGGCCTCGAACGTCGGCACGCCTCGGCTGACCAGGTCCTCCTGAAACTGCCCTGCGCCAAGGTTCCGGTAGACAAACATGCGGGGCGAGGCGTTCTGCCCGAGCCCCATCTCGGCAACGAAGATATCGGGCGTTCCGTCACCGTCGACGTCGGCCACCGCCAGGCTCTGCGGGTGGAACAGGTCGTCGCGCAGGGGGTGCGGCGTCCAGGCGGGCGGCTTGAACCAGACAAGCCGGCCGCGGAGGCTGTCGCCCTCGGCCGCCACAATCTCGAAGCGGTTATCGCCGTCCAGGTCGGCCACCGTCAGACGCGTCACCGCATAGCCGGCCGCGTACGGCTTGCCTTCCCAGCGGCCGTCCTTGGGCGAGCGGCGATAGACGATCGTGCCGGCGATAATCTCGCTCTGGCCGTCGCGGTCGATGTCGACAACCGCAAGGCCCGAGCCGCTCTCCGGGTCGGATGCCAACTCGGCGCAGCAGACGTCGGGCCAGGGCTCGACGGTCACGTCGGCCGGAAGGTCGTAGGCAACCATCCGGCCGGTCGCGGGGACCCGCACAACGATTTCCGGCGAGCCGTCGGCGTCGACGTCGGCGACGGTCAGGTCGAAACGCCCGTCCAGGCCGGCGGCGATGAGGCGTCGGGGCCACGGTTGGGCGGGGTCGGCCGGCTGCTCGAACCAACAGAGTTCGTGGGTATCGAGGTCCTGGCCGGCCACGAGGTCGAGCCGACCGTCACGGTTCACGTCGAGAAGGTCGGCCGCGGCCTCGAGGTTCGGCGCCTTGGCCACGGCGTGGCGTTTCCAGGACGGGTTCGCGTACCAGTAGAGGTTATGCGGCCCGCGCTTGCAGCCGACGAGGATGTCGACAGCGCCATTGCGGTCGAGGTCGGCCAGGAGGGTGAGGGTGTTCTGGGCGCCGGGCGGGTCGGCGTCGATGGTCTCGTGGCGGAACCGGAGCGGCTCCAGTGCCGGCCGCCGCTCGAGCGACGCCGACGCCGTGCCGCCCAACACGCTCCGTTTCGGCCCGGCCGCCACGCGAGGCGGCAGCGCAATCGCCACCGGGGCCGAGACCACCGGCACCCCGTCAGGCGGCTCGTAAACGGCCTGGACGGAAACGACCGAGGTCTCCGGCACCTGGCCGCCCCATCCCAGCCGGGCGGCGTAGCCCCACCCGACCATGCTTCGGAAGCGCCGGACGTCCAGGTCGTCGCTGGTGAACCGCCAGACCTTGAAGGGGTCCACCTCCGGCACGCCGCCATGCGAGACGCGGCCGGCGTACATGCGGAACTCGATGGCCCCGTCGACCATGACGGGCTGCGGCCGGCCCACCTGGAACAGGTACAGGCGAACCTGGACGCCGTCGGGACCAGGCTTATCGTCCCAGTTGATGGCGGCGGGCGGGGAGGCCCAGAGTTCCACGGCGTCGACCTGGGCCACGGGCTTGGGCGGCGTGGGGCTGACGGAGGTCCGGCCGAACTCGCCCTCGGCGCAGCCCGCCAGCGCGAGCGCGGCCAAGGCGAGCAAGCGGGCAACAGGTCTCATGGCGTCTCGTCGTCGCGGCGCGCGGGCACGGCCAGTTGGGGGGCGTCGGCCCTGGTCTGGGGCTCGGTCTGGGCCTCGGTCTGAGGTTCGGCCTGGGTCTTGGCCGGGGGTTCGGCCTGGGTCTTGACCGGGGGCTCAGCATCCGTTTGTTCGCGAGGGCGGTCGGGTTCGGCTTCGCCTACGCCAAACTGCTCGAGCAACTCCTTGCCGTACTCGTCGAACACCTCCTCCTTGATGCCGCCGTTGCGCGAGGCCCTCAGCAGGTTCAGGCGGCGGGTTTCGCGGCCGGTGGCGACGTCGACCTCCTCGATGGTCTGGAGGACCGTGGGCGTCAGGATGATGAGCAGTTCGCTGCGTTCCTTGACCTTGCGGGTGGACTTGAACAATTCCCCGAGGATCGGGATGTCGCCCAGGATGGGCACCTTGTTGACGCGGTCGCGGTCGGTGGTGCGAATCAGGCCGCCTATGATGATCGTGTGGCCGTCCTGAACGGTGACGGTGGTGTCGGCGGAGCGGCTGTTGATGATGATGGCGTTTACACCCTCGCTGATGGGCACCGTGGACTCGTCGATGGAACTGATCTCGGGATGGACCTCAAGCCGGACCAGGCCGTCGGGGTTGATGCGCGGCGTGACGCGCAGGATGACGCCCACCTGCTCGTACTGGATGGTGTTGATGGTGGTGCCGTCCTCGGTGATGCGGCTGTTGGTGATGAACGGGACGCGCTGGCCGACGTTGATGATGGCCTCCTGGTTATCGGCGGCGAGGACCTGGGGCCGGCTGAGGATTTCGACGCGGCCCTGGGCCTCGATGGCCCGCAGGAGGAAGTTCACGTCGCCGCCCGTCACCGACACGCTGAAGCCGGGGTTCAGGGTCAGCCCTGCCGAGGCCGCGAAACCGGGGGCGGTCCCGCCGAAGAGGTCGTGGTTGTGGCGCAGGGTCTCGCGGAGATTCCATTCGATGCCGAATTCGTTGGTCTCGTCGATGGTGATGTCGGCCAGCAAAACCTGGATGAGAACCTGGGGCGGGGGCTGGTCGAGTTCGCGGATCATGTCGGCGATGACATCGTAGTACCGCGGGCTGGCCGACAGGAGCAGCGTGTTCGTCTCGGGCTCGGCCACGATGGCCACTTCGCGTTCCAGGATAAACGGCACCGTGCCGCCCGCCGTGCCGCCCAGCGCCTGATCGAGTACGTCGCGTTCCTGGCTCAGGAAGTTGGTGACGGCGGCCTCGATGTTGGCGGCCTGGGCGTTGCGGAGGCGGTACACCTCGGTCAGGCGTTCAGCGGCGGTGCTCTCGTCGAGTTCGCGGATAACCTTGCTGGCCAGATCCACGTAGTGCCGCGTGCCGCCCACCAGGAGGCTGTTGGTCCGGATGTCGACGGTCACCGTGAGAGCGACGTCCTGGGCCGAGCCGACGCGAGCGCCGACCTCGCCCGAGGCGCCTTCGGCCTCGCGCGGCACCAGGACGTACTCGACGGTCTGCTTGCCCGTGGCCGACTGCTGCATGCGGAACAGTTCGGTCAGCACCTGGGCCATGGCCCGGGCGTCGGAGTTGACGAGCGTAAAGACGCGGATTTCGGCGGTGCGCGGCTGAGCGTCGTCCATGGCGCGGACCAGGCTTTCCAGGAGCGGCATGTTCTCGGCGGGGGCCGAGATCACGAGCGAGTTGGTCCGCCGGTCGGGTGTAATCAGGACGCCTTCCTGCAAGGCGCTCGCGACCGTCTCGCCGCCGTCCTTGGCGTGCGTGATGAACTGGAGGAGGGCCTGGCGGTTCGGGCTGGCCTGCGTCAGAGGCTGGGGCTTCTGGTTCAGGGCCTCGTTGAGAATCTGGGCCAGTTCGGTGGCGTCGGCGTTGTCGAGGGTGAAGACGCGGATCTCGGTGACGCGCGGCAGGCTGTCGGTGTCGAGTTCCTTGACGAGTTCGGCGATGCGTTTGACGTCGGACGCCCCAGCCGATACGACGATGGCATTGATACGTTCGTCCACGCTGATGCCGGCGGTTGCTCCCGCAGCGGCCCCCGGGGCCGCGTACAGGGTCCGGAGCGTCTCGGCCACCTGGGTGGCGTCGGCCTTCTTCAGCGGGAAGAGGTTGACCGTGGTGCCGGGACGGTCGGGCTCGGAATCGAGCCGCGTGATGAGCGACTCGGCCAGGCGCATGTCCTCAGGGCTGGCCGAGATCACGAGCGAGTTCGTCCGCGCCTCGAGAACGATGGTGACCGGTTCGGACGGTTCGCCGCGCGTGGCGCGCTGGGCGAACAGTTGGTCCAGCGTGGCTTGGAGGACCATGGCGGTGGCGTTCTTGACGTAGAATACGCGGAACTCGTTGGCGGCCAGGACCTGGTCGGCGTCGAGTTCGCGGATCATGACCTCCATGGCGTTCATGCTCTCGCGGCTGCCGGCCACGAGCAGCGTGTTGGTCCGGCCGTCGGGGATGATGCTGACGGGGAGCATGCGGCCGCTGCTGCCGGCCGCGACCTCGGCCTGCCGCTTGGCGTCGAACAGCTGCTGAAGCGTGGGCGCCAGGCGGACCGCGTTGGCGTTCTTCAGGGTGAACAGGCGGATGTCGCCCAGGACCGAGAAGTCGTCGCTGGAGTCGATCTTCTTGATGATCTCCTCCAGGACCGCGAAGTTCTCCTTGCTGGCCGACACGATGAGGACGTTGATGCGCGTGTCGACCTCGATCGCGACCTTCTCGCGGGCCTGGACGAGTTGGCTGTCGCCGGCCATCAGGACGCCCGGCTTGTAGAAGCCCTGGCTGATCAGGCTCTGGAGCATGGTGGCGACGCGCTGGGCGTCGGAGTTCTGGAGGGCGTAAATGCGCACGATGCCCGTTTCGTCGGGCGGCTCGACGTCCACCTTCTCCAGCAAACCGCGAACGAGGGCCAGGTTATCCTTGCTGGCCGAGACGATGAGGGCGTTCGAAAGCGATTCGGCCTCCACGTCGACGCGGTCCTGCGGCTGCGGCTGCTGGCCCTGCGGCGTCATGCTCTGCAGCCGCGCCTGGAACAGCCGGTCGATGATCGGCCCCACGATCCCCGCGTCGTTGTGCTGGAGCGGCAGCACGACGAGTTGGACGGCAGGGTCCTTCGGCTCGACGTCGAGTTTGGTCAGGAGTTGCTTGATAATCGTGGAGTCGTCGGCGTTGGCGGCCACCAGCAGGGCGTTGATGCGGAGGTCCGGCAGGATGACCGGCTGCTGGCGGCGGACGTCCTCGGTCCGGGCGGCCTGGTACCGCTCGTCGAACAGGTTCTGGAGCGTGGCGCCGAGCGTGCCGGCGTTGGCGTGTTCGAGCGGCAGGATCTGGATCTGGCCGCTGATGGCCGGGCTGGCCTCGTCGAGTTGCTTGGCCAGCGAGTCGACCAGTTTGAAGCCCTCGGCCGAGCCGCCCACGATCAGGCTGTTCGAGCGCTCGTCGGCGACGATGATGACGCGCAGGGCCTCGGCGTCGGCGGCGCCGAGCGTCTCGTACCGCTGGACGCGGGCGTCCATCATCTGCTGGACGACCGTGGCCAGACTCGCCGCCTCGGCGTTCTGGAGCGGGACGATGCGGATCTCGCGCATCTCGATCGGCTGCTCGGCGTCCAGGCGCTTCATCAGCGTGTGGATGAGGGCGAACGTGCTTTCGCTCGCCGAGACGACCAGGGCGTTGGTCCGCGTGTCGACGGCCACGGTGGGCACGTCCTCGGGGCGCACGAAACGAGCGTTCGGCCCCGTGTACAGGCTGTCGACGACGTCCTTGAGGCGGGTGGCGTCGGCGTTCTCGAGCGGGAAGATCTGGACGGCCGTCAGCGACCCGGCCCCCGGCACGTCCATCGTGTTGATGACGTCGGCGATGAGCGGCATGACGTCGCTTCGGGCCGCCACGACCACGATGTTGGTCGTGGCGTCGGCCTGGATGGTCAGGGCCTGCCGGGTCTTGGCCACCTCGGTCACGTGTCCGAGTTCGTCCTTCAGGACCGTCCGGAGGCGTGTGACCTGCGTCTTGAGGCCCTCGGTGCCGGCCGTGGGATTGGTTTCGCCAAAGACCGATGTGAGCACCGGGGCGAGGCGTTCGGCCGAGGCGTGGTTCAGGCGGAACAGGCGGACCTCGGTCACGATCTTGCCGGCGTCGCGGTCGAGGTCCGTGACGAG
>JADHXV010000152.1 GCA_016782785.1 Planctomycetota bacterium
GCCGAAGAAGAGGCGGAGGACGTCGAAACTTTCGTGCGCCGGCCCGTGCGTTTCGAGGGCGTCGAAAAGCCGCTCGCGGGCCTCGGCGAACTCGGCCTTCTCGTCGCCCCACGACAGGGCGCTGGCCAGCCGCCACAGCCGGAACCGCCACATGCCGGTGATGCGCCGGACCAGGTCGGCCTTCTCCTCGCCGGTCATGGTTTCCAGGCGGGTCTTGGGCCGGACGCTGCGGGCCGTTCGGGACGTGCCGGGCGCGCTCTCGGGCGAAAGCGCTTGGTCGGACGAAGACGCCTCGGCGGCGGCCCCGGGCGGCGGCGCATCGGCGGGGGCCTCTGGCGGGGGTGCCTCTTGCGACGGCGGGGTGACGGCGGGCGCACCGACCTCGCCGGACTCGTCGCCCTCCGCCGGTCGGTTCAACTCGAAATACATCCGCTCCGCGCAGCCGTGCAGCAGCCACGAGTCGATCCGCATCCGCTGGTACCCGTGCATCGAGGCGTAGAAGACGGGGACCATGGCCAGGCCCAGCGCGATGATCGCCAGCAGGTGTTTCGGCCGGGCCCCGGCCGCGAACAGCATCAGAAATAGGATCGGCAGGAACATCATCGCCGTCCCCAGGTCGGGCTGGTACAGCACCAGGGCGGTCGGCACCAGGGCCATGACGAACGGCACCAGCAGGCCGGCGAACGTCCGGTAGTTCTTCCGGAAGCGCAGATACCACGCCAGCGACATGATGAAGGCGATCTTCATGATCTCCGACGGCTGGAGTTTCAGGCCCGTGCCCGGCACAGAGATCCACGAATACGCATAGTTCGTAGGATAGATGATGCCGGGAATCCGCCAGTCCCCCGCCCGGAGCGCCGCCAGCACCGCGAGCGTCATCAGACTGACGGCGTACAGGGCGTAACTGTACCGGGCCAGCCGGACGTAACTCGGGATAAGGGCCGCCACGAAGACCACCAGGGCCGCCCCCAGAAAGACGACCTGCTTGCTGGCCAGGGTGTGCCAGAAGGGGTCGCCCTCGCCGCCGGCGGTGGCGGCATAGATGCCGGCCACACCCAGGCCCGAGAGGGCCAGGGCCGCCGCCATCAGCAGCCACGGAAATCGCCACAGGTCGCCGCGTCGCATGTCTTCCTGTCGCTCTCAGGCGCACGCCCAGCACGCCGCCAACGCTGTCATTTCGACCGAGCCCCGGCCCGGAGGTCCGGGACGGGGCGAGCGGAGAAATCTCGCCGTTTGAACAACGGCAACAGCGAGATTCCTCGACTCGCTTCGCTGGCTCGGAATGACAATCTTACGCTTCGCTGGCTCGGAATGGCAGCGGGCGGCGGCACCGCGCTCGCACGGCGCAGCCGTACTCCACGGTCGTTCCCGAGCCGTCTTGAGAACGGACCGCGTCCGAGTATAATGGGTTTCAGGCTGCGCGACCAGGGTTCGCGCGCAAGGGGCCGCTTCATGACAGACCGCCGCCGGCTGCATCGGGCGCTCGCGATGGCCCTGGCCGTCGTCGCCGCGGTCGCCTTGGCGGCCGGGTGCTCGCGGCTCGACCGCCTGGACGCCCGCATCGACGCCATCGCCGACGAAACCGCCCGCGACCTCGTCCGCGACGCCGTGTGGGAGCACGGATCGAAGTACGCCTGGGCCGAGGCGGGGCCCTTGCGGGCCGACGTCGTCTGGACCGAACATCGGCCCGCCGGCGACCTCGCCGTCCGCCAAGTCTGGATCGTGGACCCCGTCGCCTGGACCTGCCGCATCGAGACGCCCGAGACCGGCGAGGTGGCCGTCTTCGACGACGGCGGCGGCATCCGGCTGCATCGCGAGGGCCGGGCCGTGACCGACCCGCCGGCCCGCGCTCGGGCGGCCGGGCAGGTCCGCCTGGTGACCGAACTGCTGGCGATGCCGGCGAGCTTGGCCGGGCCCGACCGCGAGGTCCTCTACGTGGGCAACCGCACGGGCCCCGGCGAGGCGCGGACGTGGCGCCGCCTGATGGTCACGTACGGCCGGGCCTCGGGCGCGCCCGAGGGCGACCGAATGGTCGTCGAAATCCGCGAGGGCGCCGGCCGCGTGGACCGGGCCCTGGTGCGGTGGTCCGAGTTGCCGTTCGCCGGCCAACCGATGCACGTGGAGATGGAGGACTGGCGGCCGGCGGGCGGCCTCCTCATCAGCCGGCTCTGGCGGTTCACCCCCGTGGGCGAGACGGGCGAGCCCGTCGGGCCGCTCCGATACACCGTGCGCGTCACCGCGGTCGAAACCGCCGCCGGCGCGCCCCATTCCGAGCCGCGACCGTAAGAGAGCGGGAAACGCAGCCGCCATGAACGACTGGCAGGACCCCGAAGAGTTCCTCGAGCAGGCCGACCGCCTCCTGGAAGAGGGTGCGTACCAGGAGGCCCTGGACGTCTGCGAACGGGCCCTGGCGCTGGAGCCCGACCTGGCCGACGCCCATGCCCTGGCCGGCCGGTGTCTGGCGTACCTCAACCGCGTCGACGACGCCGAACGCCGCCTGCTGCGGGCGCTGGACATCGACCGCGACTGCGTCGAGGCGTGGTTCGGCCTGGCGTTCGTCTCGTGGCTGCGGGCCGACGACCGCGAGGCGCTCGACCACCTTCAGCGGTGCCGGCAACTCGCCCCCGAGGACGAGGCGGTCCTTGCCCAACTCGTCGGGGCGTACGGCAACGTGGGCGAGATCGAGCAGGCCCTTCGCCTGTACGAAGAGGCCGTCAGCCTCTACCCCGATTCGGTCGACATCCCGTACCAGTGGGCCCAGGTGCTGTTCCGTCAGGGCCGGTACGCCGAGGCCATCGACATCTGGAAACTCGCCGCCAAGTACGACGACGAATATCCGGAACTCCATCTGTGGATGGCCCGGGCGTACGGGGCCCAGGGCGACATGGACCGCGCCCGCAAGGAACTCGCCCGCGAACTGGAACTGTACCCGGACTCGCGCGAGGCCCGCCTCGCGCTCGGGGCGTACCACGTGCAGCGCGGCGAGTTGAAAGAGGCCGTCCGCCTTTACCGCAAACTCCTGGAAGAGGATGAGACCGACTCGCGCGTCCACCTGGACCTGGGCGTGGCGCTGGCCCGCCTGGGCCGGACCGCCCAGGCCCGCCGGCACCTCTTGCGGGCCCTGGAACTGGCGCCCTCCGACCCGCTCATCCTCTCGCACCTGACGAGCGCCGGCCAGACCCGGTCCGACGCCAACCGGGCCGCGCGAGTGCTCCGGCGGGCCCTGCGCGAGGAGCCGCACCGCGACGAACTCTACCGCAACCTCTCGGCCCTGCTGGCCGGCGAGGGACGCTTCGACGAGGCCGAGGCCCAACTCCGCCAGGCCATGGCCTTCTCCGGCCGCGCCCATGAACTCCAGAACGACCTCGGCGTCCTCCTGGCTGTCCAGGGCAAGTTTGACGAGGCCCGCGCCGCCTTCGAGCGCGGCCTGGCCGAGCACCCCGACGACGTGCCGCTGGCGATCAACCGCGCCCTGATCGAGGCCGACCTCGGCCGGCGCGATGCCGCCCTGGCGCGCCTCTCGCGCATCGCCACCGAGAACCCCGACAACCTCGACGCCCTCGGCAACCTCGCCTCGCTCCTGATGGAGGTGGGCCGGCCCGAAGAATCGCTCGTCGTCGCCCGCCGCATGTGCCGGCGGGCGCCCTTCGACCCGCGCGGCTACTACCTGACGGGCCGGGCCCTGTACGACCTGGGCCATTACGAGGAGGCCGAGAGCGCGCTGGACCGGGCCCAGCGCCTCGACCCGCTGCAGGTGGACACGGCGATTGCGCTGGGGATGTGCTTTGCCGCCCTCGGCCGGCCTCGCGAGTGCCAGCGGGCCTTCGAGCGGGCCCGGCGGCTGGCGCCGAACGACCCGGACGTTCTCTTCAACCTCGGCCTGGCGTACGAGGATGCCGCCACCGCGGGGGAGGGGGCCGTCAGCGTCGACGACGCCATCGCCCTGTACCGGCGGGCGCTGCGCCTGGCCCCAACGTACGAGCCGGCTCGGCGGCGCCTGGAGGCCCTCGGCACGGACGAAGCCGAGGAGGGCGGCGAGGGCGAGAGTCCGTAGGCCGCGCCGCCCCGCGTCTGCGCGAATGATAAATGTTAAATGATAAATGCCAAATGAGGCCTTCGGCCTGTGGGATGGGGTCCCCATGGCGCAAGGCTGTCATTCTGAGGAGGCCGTACGGCCGACGAAGAATCTCGCCGTTGTCGTCGCCGTTCAATCCGCAATCCGAAATACCGTTGCATCCCCCGCCCGATTGACTTGCCCCCGCCCGAGTGCTATCCTCCGGCCGATGCGAACGCCTTGCGCCATCGCCGCTTGCGCCCTGGTCGGGGCCGCCGTCGCCCTGGTGCTTGCCGGCTGCGACGGGCGGACCCGCCCGGCCGAGCCGTCGCCCGACGGCCTGCTCCTGAAGCCCATGCCCCCCCAGGGCGACGACCGGCAGGCACGCCTGTACCAGGTCCGGATCGTGCGCCTGTGGCACCGCCTTCGGCCGGACGCGCCGGCGGAGGACGTCTGGCGGCTCTTGGGCACCACCAGTGTCCCGCACGAGAAGCGGGCCCTGTGGCAGGCCAACGACCTGCGGCTGGGGGAGGGCGGCCAGATGGCCGCCGAACGCCTCAACGAACTCCTGGCCGAGACCGCCGACCGCACCTGCCAGGTCAGCCAACTCGCCGTCCGCGAGAACTTCGACTTCGTGGTCACCCTGGGTGCCCTTCGGCCGGCTCTCGACATCGTCTGGGCCGACGCCGGCGGCCGCTTGGGCGGTTGCCATTTCGACGAGGCCTCCGCCCGTTTTCGCATGGTCTGCCGGCGCAGCCAGACCGACCCCGGGGTCGTCTGCATCGCCATGGCCCCGGAAATCGCGCACGGCAAACAGCGCATGCGGTACGTGCGGACCGAGCACGGCTATACGCAGCGGATGATGCCGGACATCGTCCAGGTGCCCGACCTGGAGGCCGAGGTAAGCCTGCCGCCCGGACGGATCCTGCTGATCGGCGGCCGGCGGTCGTCCGACGTCAGCGTGGGCGGGGCGTTTCTGTTCGAGCAGCGCGGCCCCGACACGTGGCAGGAAACGCTCATCGTGACGGCCCAACCGGTCACGGGGCCCCCCGCGCCGACGGGCGGCCGGCCGCCGACCACCGAGTAGCCCACCAGCGTCACTTCCCGCGCGGCGGCCTTCCGAGGCCGCCGCGGGAACAGCGGCCGCAGCGCGCGTGGTGGCCTGGGAAGGCCACCACGCGGGAATGCGCCCACGCGTGAGTTGCCTACGCGCCGCCCGTCTCGCGGGCCACGAGGTCGCGGTACGCCTCGGCCAGTCGCCGCGTGACGGGCCCCGGTTCGCCGGAGCCGATCTCGCGGGCCTCGACGCGGGTCACCGGCAGGACCTCCATGATGGAGTTGGTCAGGAAGACCTCGTCGGCGTCGAGCAGGTCGTGGATGGCGAGCGACCGCTGCTCGGCCGGGACGCCGATCTCGGCGGCCACCTCCAGCACCGCCGCCCGCGTGATGCCCGCCAGCAGGCCGT
The DNA here is from genome assembly GCA_016782785.1 of Planctomycetota bacterium. GTDB lineage: Bacteria > Planctomycetota > Phycisphaerae > FEN-1346 > FEN-1346 > BS750m-G62. Next base: position 5,520 of record JADHXV010000152.1, read on the forward strand.
CATCGACGGGCGGCGTCAGCAGCCGGCCGTCCGCGACCAGGAAGACGTTCGAGATCGCCCCCTCGGCCAGGTGGTTCTTCATGTTGAAGCGGAGGGCCTCGGCCGCCCGGCCGCGATGGGCCTCCCGCAGCGCCAGCAGGTTCGCCAGGTACCCCGTGGTCTTGTGGTACACCGTCGGGTCGGTCTCGTTGATGCGCATGTTCGACACGATGACCGCGGCCCCGTGCTGGTAGAACGCCTCGGGGTAGGGCGTCATCGGTCCGGCGGTCACGAGGAGCGTGGCGGGCGGGCCGATGTCGTCCTCCATCCCCTCATCGAGCGGCCCGCGCGTCGCCGTCAGACGGACCCGCGCGTCGGGCACGCCGTTGGCCTCGACCAGGCGGTCGATGGCGTCGGCGATCGCCGCGTCGGTCTCCTGGACGAGAATGCGGAGGGCCTCGCCGCTGGCGCGCAGGCGGGCGAGGTGCTCGCGCAGGCGGAACGGGCGGCGGCCGTACGTGCGGAGCGTCTCAAAGAGGCCCGCTCCCAACTGGAGAGAGGCGTCGAGGGCCGAGACGCGGGCCTCGGCCATCGGAACGATCTCGCCCGCGACGTACATCCGGTCGGATTGGGTCATCGCGCTCTCCTCCGGGTCGCGGCTGGGGCGTTTTCAACGCGCGTGGTAGCGCGGCCCGTACGGGCCGCGCACACAGCCCGAGGACCTGAGGCGCGGTGGTTACGGAGAACCACCGCGCCACCACCCGATGCCAAAACGCCCTAAGAATAATGCATATTCATACGGGCAGCCCCAAGGCCGCCAGCAGGGCCCGGGCCTTGTCGGTGGTCTCGTCGAACTCGGCCTCGGGGACCGAATCGGCCACGATGCCGCCGCCTACCTGGAGGTGCACGTGCGGCCCGGCGGCCAGCAGCGTCCGGATGGCGATGTTCAGCACGCACCGGCCGGCCGGCTCGGCCTCCGTGGGCGGCCCCAGGTACCCGATGCTCCCGGTGTACACGCTTCGGCGCGTCGGTTCAAGTTCCGCGATGATCTGCATGGCCCGGACCTTCGGCGCGCCGGTGATGGAGCCGCCCGGGAACGCGGCCCGCACCAGGTCCACCACGTCGCGCCCCCCGTGGAGCCGGCCCTCGACCGTGGCGACGGTGTGGAAGACCGTTGCGTACGCCTCGACGGCCCGCGGCTCGGTCACGCGGATGCTGCCGTACGAGCACACGCGGCCGAGGTCGTTGCGCTGGAGGTCGACGATCATGACGAGTTCGGCCTTGTCCTTTTCGGAGGCGAGGAGGTCGGCCCGCATGCGACGGTTGAATGCGGCGGCGGACTCGCCGGCGGGCGCGGCGCCCTCCGGCCGGCGGGGGCGGGTGCCCTTGATCGGCCGCGTCAACACCCGCCCGCCCCGCAGGTCCAGAAAGAGTTCCGGGCTGGACGAGAGGACGGCCCGGCCCTGGCCCAGGCCCACGTATGCCGCGTAGGGGGCGGGGTTGGCCCGCCGCAGCCGCCGGTACAGGTCCCACGGCTGCTGGTACCCGGGGCCGGGCAGGGCGGGCACCGGCTCGCGAGCCACGGTGAACCGTCGGCTGAGGTTGGCCTGGAAGATGTCGCCGGCGGCGATGTAGTCGCGGACGCGTTCGACGGCGCGCAAGTAGCCGTCGTGGCGGAAGTTACAGTGGAGCGACCCGGTGTCGCAGGCCGTGGCCGCCGCCTCGCGCCGGTCCGCGGCGCGTTCCGCCGCCCCGTGAGCATGCGCCGCCTGCCGGGCAAGGGCCGTCCGGAGGGCCTCGGCCGCGGGCCCGTCCTGCCGGCCCACCAGGTGGGCCTGCCCATCGTGGGCGTCGAGCACCAGGACCGTCTCGTACAGGCCCAGGTGCAGGTCGGGCAGGGGGATGTCGCGGACCGCCGACAGGCCGGCCGTCGGCTCCACGTACGCGCCCAGGTCGTACGCCAGGTACCCGT
>JADHXV010000153.1 GCA_016782785.1 Planctomycetota bacterium
CCAGGCAGACGAGGCGGCCGTTCTCGAGGGCAATGAGCAGCCGCCCGCCCGCCGCCGCCATCCCGTCGAAGACCGGCGGGGCAGGGAGCCGGCACCGGCCCACCTCGGAGCCGTCGGCCGTCGAGACGGCCAGCAGCGTCGCCTCGGGCTTATCGCCGGGCCCCTCCGGCGAGGTCACGGCACGGGCGTCCGGCCCGGCCAGGAACAGGACCTTCCCGGCCAGGACCATCGCCCGGACGGTGATCGGCACCGTCTTCGTCCACGCCGGTTTCGACTCGCCGCGGGCCACGGCAAACAGGCGGTACGCCCCGTCCTCCAACTGGTTGGACCAGTGGATGTTCGCCCGCCCGTAGCCGTAGACGGTCGACCCGTCGAACGCGAGCACGCGGCCGTAGACGAGGTTCTTGTCGCGGCTGCTGCACCCGGTGGCGAGCGAACACTCGGTGCCGAAGATCCAGTAGGAGCGGTGCGGCCAGGTGCCGTCCAGGAATCCCGTCAGCGTCAGCAGGTGCGGATTGCCCTTCGCCTGCGGGGCGCCCTCGCGGCTGTAGACCATATCACGCAGGTAGATGTGTTCGCCGTCGGCCGAGAGGATGTCGGCCAGGGCGCCCGGCATGGCGCACGGGCCGAACTGGTCGGGCTGCCGGCCCGTCTCGGGGTCGGGGCTGTAGATGGGCGTGGCGGAGAGCGCCCGGCCGGTGCCGGCCTCCAGGCGGACCAGGTCGATGCCGCCGTCCAGGTACGACGACCGCCCGGCCGTGGCGACCACCGTGCCGTCCGTCACCAGCACGCTGCCGGCGACGGGCGAGGCCGACTCGACCTGCCCGAGGGCCGTGATGAGCCGCTCCTCGCGTGCCGCCCGCCGGCGCCAGGCCAGGGCGCCGTCGTCGGCGCGGACGCTGTAGACGCAGCCGTCGCGGCAGCCGAAGAGGGCCCGGCCGTCTGCGAGCGTGGGCGGCGAATCGACGCGGCCGCCCGCCGTGAAGGTCCACGCGGTCCGGCCGGAGGCGGCATCGAGGGCCGCCACGCGGTGATCGTCGACCGAGGCGACGAACACCTTGCCGCCCGCCACCGTGGGCGCGGTCAGCGCGCCGCCGACGTCGGCCGTCCAGAGGGGCTTCAGCGCGGCCGGGACGGGCGACGGCGTGGCGCCGCTGCGCTGGGCGTCGTGGCGGTAGGTGGGCCAGGCGTCACTTTCGATTTTGGATTTTGGATTTGCGATGGGTGCATACGCCGGGCCCTTCTGGAGCGGGTCAACCGCCGGCCGGCCGCCGCCGTCGGCCGCGGTCTCCCGTTTCGCCGGGTCCGTGGCGAGGGCGTAGAAGCCCGTCAACTTGGCCGTAATGTAGCATCCGCAGGCGTGCGGCGGGGCGTACAGCAGGCCGTTGGCCGGCATCACGCCGTACCGGCAGACGCCGCGGACCCAACTGTTCCAGAGCACATCGCCGCTGGCGAGGTCGATGAACTCGACGCCGCGCCGCCCGCCCAGGATGTACCGGTCGGTGGCCTTGTTCCGCCAGCACCGATGATGGTGGCTGGGGTTCTCGGGTTCGACCTGCTTGAGCATCTTGCCGGTGGCCAGGTCGCGCTGCGTGGCGAAGTAGGGTCCCCAGGGGGGCCCGCGTTTGCCCGTCGCCCGTCCCTGGAACGGCTTGAAGCCGCCCTCCCAGAGCGCCCCGCCCGCCACGAACACGTCGCGAATCTGGCAGAGCGTTGTCGGCTGCGACCAGAGGGGCTTGCCCGTCGCCACCGCCAGGGCCGTCACGGTCTGGCCGTCGGCGCAGACGGCCTTGTCGTCGGCCACCAGCCAGAGCTCGGGGGCGGACGCCGACCACTGCTCGCGGCCGGTCGCGAGGTCCAGGCAGACGACCTCGTCGCGCCGCTGGTAGAGCACGCGGTCGCCGGCGGCGCACAGCGTGCACGACCGCAGGCCGGCGGCCTCGGCGCCCGTCTTCTTCCAGAGGACGCGGCCGGTGGCGGCGTCGAGGGCCACGACGGCCGCGGGGGCCTTGGCGTCGGTGCTGCGGAACTGCTGGACGATCGGGTCGGCCGATTCGCGGACGTACACGGGCGACTTGTCCTTCCGCACCAGTCCCTGCCACTCTTCGAGTTGGGCAACGCGTTCGCCGGTGACGCTGCGGACGGCGAGCAGGAGGATCCCCTTGTGCCACAGGACCTCCTCCGTGCCCTCGGTCTGCTCGTACACCTTGATGGTCTCGCCGGTGGCGGCGTCGACGGCGCTCAGGGGCGCGTGGAGACCCAGGGTGACGTAGAGGCGGTCGCCGGCGGCCACGAGCCTCCGCTGAAGATGCTCGGGCGTGCCTCCCCAGTTCATGATATGCGGATACCATGGATTAAACGGCCGCTTCCAGAGCGCCAGGCCGTTGTACGCGTCGCGGGCGACGAGGTGCCACTCGGGCAACCGCCGGAGGGAGATCGTGGCCCCCTCGTCGGCGATGTAGAAGAGGCGTCCGCCCGCCGAGACCACGGCGTTGATGGTGGGGGTGTGCTCGTGGCTGCGGGCGTGGCGCGGGTCGGCCAGCCACTGGACACGGCGGGGCGGGCCGACCGCGTCGTCGTGGGCCACGGCGTTGCCGCTCGCGTCGTGGAGGTAGTGGGTCCATTCGTCGGTGTTACCGGGCTTTGGCTTGACGGTCTTCTGCCACCCGCCGCCCTTTCGGATGTAGAGCGTGCCGCCGGGGGCCAGGACGCGCATCGCGTCGTCGGCCGCGACGCCGCCCAGGTCCTCGGCCACGACGAGGTTGGCCAGGTTGTCGACGAACGGCAGGCGGCTGCCGTCGAAGCATGAGATCGCGATGCGTCCATAGCGTCCGAGCGCGCGGACGTGGGCGCGGGCCGCCTCCACGTCGGCGGCGCCCGTGTCCAGGCCGTAGACGACGAACGTCTCGGCCTCGCCGAGGGCGGCGGTCAGCCGGCCGTCGCCGCAGCCCAGGTGAATGACGAGGCCGCCGGTGACGCCCGTGGCGTCGAGGATCTGGCGGGCCTGGTCGCGTGCGGCAGCGGGGTCGGACGCGCCGGCGGCAAGCGCAGCGGGCGCGCCGGCGGCGAGGGCGGCGGTCGCCCAGGCCAGGACCATCGCGGCAACGACTCCCGCGCGGACGGTACGGTGGGTGGACGCGGTCGGCAGCATGCGTCGGCCTCCTCGGAGGGGCGACCGGTCGGCAGGCGCGTCGGCGCGTGTGTCGTCAAGTGCGCGTCGGCGGCGGGCCGGAGGACCGGCGGCGCCCGGGTTGCGCCTCCATTATTGCGAAGTCGCGGCGTCCTGCAAGCCTCTGGCGGCCCGCCGCGGCAACGGCGCGCCGCATTTAGCCGCCGGACTTGTCCGGCGCGTGTTGTTACGGCACAACGGCAACGGCGAGATTCTTCGGCCTCGCGAGCGAGGCCTCAGAATGACATCCTGGGGCGCGGCGCAGCCGCGGCAATCTGTGTATTGCCGGGACTTCGTCCCGGCCTACATGGCGCGTGTGGGCCGCCGGGCGGCAGTCTCTTCCCGCCGCGAGGGCGCGGAAACCTTGGCGCGGCCGGGCGGGGCGGCTATCATGCCCGAGCGCCGCCGTGAGCCGGGGAGGCCCTCGGCCGCGGCACGAAGAGGGAGAGGCTTGGGGAGGCCCGGCCCTTCCGGGCATCCCGCGAACGTTGTCCGGACACAGGAGGCTGACCATGGGATCTTACGTGTCAATGATGTATGTAGCCCTGTGTGCCCTGGTGGCGATGGGGTGTGCCGGCGCATCCACCGGCCCGGCGTCGTCGTCGGGCGAAACAGCGGCGACGCCGGAGGCCGTGCCGGCGTCCGCCCTGACCGGCGAAATCGCCGAGCCGTACGAGCGGGCCATCGAGGCCGAACTCCGGAAGATCGACCAGGGCATCGCCAAGGGGCCCTACAAGGCCGACTGGACGGACCTCGAGAAACACGAGGCCGCCCCCGAATGGTTCCGCGACGCCAAGTTCGGCATCTACTGGCACTGGGGCGTCTACAGCGTGCCGGCCTATGGCAACGAGTGGTATCCGCGCAACATGCACCTGACGGAGGGCTCGCGGTCGTACTACAAGCACCACGTGGAGACGTACGGCGAGCCGGACAAGTTCGGCTACCACGATTTCGTGCCCATGTTCAAGGCCGAGAAGTTCGACGCCGACGCCTGGGCCGACCTCTGCGCCAAGGCCGGCGCCAAGTACGCCGGGCCCGTCTGCGAGCACCACGACGGCTTCTCGATGTGGGCGAGCGCCATGACGCCCTGGAACGCCGGCGCGGTCGGCCCGAAGCGCGACCTGACGGGCGAGTTGGAGAAGGCCATCCGCGCCCGCGGCATGAAGTTCGTCACCACGTTCCACCACGAGCGGTCGCGCACGTGGTACCCGCGGCCCGAGAACCATCCCACCTGGCCCACTCACACCACCGACCCGGTCCTGCGCATGCTGTACGCCAACGTCTCGGAAGAGATGTTCAACAAGATCTTCCTGGCGAAACTGGGCGAAGCCATCGACAAATATAAACCCGACCTGATCTGGTTCGACGGCCAGATGGTCCAGATCGGCGACGCGTACCACCAGCGGTTCCTGGCCTACTACTTCAACAACGCGAAGGACTGGGGCCGCGACGTGGTCGTCACGACCAAGAAGCACCAGTACCCGCCCACGATCTCGGTCGAGGACTTCGAGAAGGGCCGGGCCGACCGCCTGACCGAAAACGTCTGGCTGACCGACGACACCGTCAGCCTGGGCTCGTGGTGCTACACACAGGATCTCCAGATCAAGACCGTCAGCCGCGTCCTGCACGACTTTATCGACATCGTCTCGAAGAACGGGTGCCTGCTTCTCAATATCTCGCCGATGGCCGACGGCACCATCCCCCAGGAGCAGCAGGACGTCCTTCTGGCCATGGGCAGGTGGCTCGGCACCAACGGCGAGGCCATCTACAACACGCGGCCCTGGCTGGCCTACGGCGAAGGGCCGACCCGGATGGACAAGGGCGGGTCGTTCACCAAGGGCCTGGAGTACAGCGGCCAGGACATCCGGTACACGCGCTCCAAGGACGGTAAGACGCTCTACGCCATCGCCCTGGGCTGGCCGGACGGGAAGTCGCTGACGCTGAAGGCCGTCAAGGTCGCGGGCGCCGACGGCGCCGCGGTGACGCTGCTCGGTTACGCGAAGCCGCTCGAGCACGGGACCACGGCCGAGGGGCTGCTGACCATCCAGGTGCCGCCGCTCGCGCCGGCCGAGCGGCCGTGCGAGAACGCCTTCGTCTTCAAACTCGAGGGTTTCAACGTGTCGCTGAACGCGGCGGCCGTCGCGGAGCCGCCGGAACCGCCTGCCACGAAACCCCCGGCCAAGAAGGCGCCACCCAAGAAGGCCCCGGCCAAGACGCCCCAGGCGTCGACCACGCCCACGCTCAGCGACGACCTCGTGCTGGATGCCTCCGAGGCCGGCCTCACCGGCTCGCGCCTCACCCTCGAAACCAAGGTCGGCCAGCAGCGCAAGAACATCGGCCGCTGGAACGATGTCGACGCGAAGGCCGTCTGGAAGGTCCGCATCCCCGCGAAAGGGACGTACAATATCAAGGCGGAGGTGGCGGCCACGTCGGCGAGCCGCCTGGCGGTGGACATCGCCGGCCAGACCGTGACGGTCGACGTGCCCGACACCGGCGGATACGATGCGCCGCGCATCATCGACGCGGGCAAGGTTACGGTCGACGCGGCCGGCGAGGTGGAGGTGACCGCCCGCCCGGCCGACCCGGCCAAATGGAAGGCCGTCAACCTCTGGAAACTGGAACTGACGCCGGTGCCGTAAGGCCGCCGGCGGCGCTGCATGATTCCGCGCGGCGCATGTAGGCCGCGGCGGAGCCGCGGCAATCAGTGTATTGCTTATCGGATTTTGATTTGCATCTTCCTGGGGGGGGGTATACTTTACTCATCAGGCTCACAGGGAGCCTATTCGGCCACAAGGCCGTGAACGGTTACCCGCCGCGCGGGAATCCGGATGGCCTGCCCGGCAAACGAATGGAGAACGCCATGAACCGATTCGGCATGTCGAGACGCACGTTCCTGAAGCGAGCCGCCGCGGGCGCGGCGGCGCCGTACGTCATCACGTCGGCCGCGCTCGGTGCGGGCGACCGGCCGCCGGCCAGCGGTCGCGTCGTGCTCGGGCACATCGGCGTCGGAGGCCAGGGCAGCGGCCTCTTGCGCGGCTTCCTGGGCCTGGCAGAGGGCCAGAGCGTGGCCGTCTGCGACCCCATCCAGAAACGGCGCGACGAGCGCGCCGCCCAAATCGACAAGCACTACGGCTCGGCCGGGTGCAAGGCGTACACCGATTTCCGCGAGGTGCTCGCCCGCCAGGACATCGACGCCGTGGTCATCGCCACGCCGGACCACTGGCACGTGCCCATCGCCCTGGCGGCCGTGCGGGCGGGCAAGGACGTGTACGTCGAGAAGCCGCTCGGCATCAGCGTGGCCCACGACCAGGCCCTGCGCGAGGCGGTCCATCGGTACGGCGCGATCTTCCAGTACGGCACGCAGCAGCGGAGTTTCAACACGCACTGCGGGTTCGCGTGCGAACTGGTCCGCAACGGCTACATCGGCGAGTTGAAGGCGATTCACGTGGTGGCCCCGGACGGCGCCACGGGCGGCGACCCCACGCCGCAGCCCGTCCCGGAGGGGCTGGACTACGACTTGTGGCTCGGCCCCGCGCCGGTCGCGCCGTACACGCACGACCGGGTGTTCGGCGTAGGACGTTGGCATATCTACGATTATGCCATCGGGTTCATCGCGGGGTGGGGGGCCCATCCGCTCGACATCGCCCACTGGGGGTACCCGCACGTGCCGGTCGAGGTCCAGGGCACCGGCGTCATCCCGACCAAGGGGCTGTTCGACACGGTCGTCCACTGGGACGTCCGCGGCCGGTACGCCAGCGGCGTGGAGTTCACGCTGAAGGCCGGTGGCGACAAGACCACCTTCGTCGGCACGGAGGGCTGGGTGGCGCCGTCGCGCGGCGGCATCCAGGCCGAGCCGGCGTCGCTCCTGAAAGTCGCGATCCGGCCCGACGAGGTCCACCTGCTCCAGGACAAGCACCATTACCAGAACTTCCTGAAGGCGGTGCTCGCGCGCCGGACGCCGGCCAGCGACATCGACTCGGCCGTCCAGTCCGACATCATGAGCCACCTGGGCGACATCGCCATCCGCACCGGCCGCACCATCCGCTGGGACCCGGCCAAGGAGACGATCGTCGGCGACGACGAGGCCGCACGGATGCTGACGCGCGACCTGCGGGCCCCGTGGCGGCTGTGAGGCGCTTGGCCGGGTGTTACGCGCCGGCCAAGGCCGGCGGCTAAATGTATGTGGTGTGGCCCGGCCGGCTTGACCGGCCGGGTGAGCGGGGCGATGCCGCGCGGCAACCGGGGCGACTCGCGAGGAGGACGGCGTGCATCTTCCGATGCT
>JADHXV010000008.1 GCA_016782785.1 Planctomycetota bacterium
CCGGCGTCCGAGCGCGGCGTGTTCACAGGGTTCCACGCGGACCTGGGCCTGGACGCCGCGGCCGCCAGGCGAGCCCTCGGCATCCAGTCGCGTGGCGCCGGGGCGAAATCCGGCGGAAAGGTCGCGGTCGCGGTCAACTGGTTCTGGCCGGAGGCCGACCCCGACGCCGCCACCGTCTCCGTCGAGATGCCGGACATGGACTTGGCGGCGTGGACGGCCGGGGCGCCCGGCGGGCCGGTCGAGGGGGCGGGCACGCTCCTGGTCCGCTACCGGCGCGACCGCGACGGTGCGACGGCCCTGGCGGTGCACCTTGCGGCCCAGGACGGCACGATCAGCGGCCCGACGCTCGGCTGGCTGGACGGCCTGCCGGCGCCGCTGGGCGGCTGGGGCCAGGCGCTGCCGGAGCGCCCGGAGCGCGTCCCCTTCGACCGCCTGGCCGTCACGTTCGAGATGGCGGGCACGCGAGCCCGCTTCCTCGGCCAAGCCGACCGGTGGGGCGGCGTGCCGGTGGTCACGGTAAGGCTGCTCGGGACGGATGTGCCGCTGCTGCGTGTCTCGCCCCGGCCGTTCGACGTCGCCGGGCTATGGGCGGCGCTGGCCGGCGGGCTCGGGGTGGGGCGGGAGCATCTGCGGGAGCAGATGACGGGGGCCGTAGCCGTGGCGCCGTGAGGGCACGGTGCCTTGAAAAGAGACGCGCGGCCTGTACGGGCCGCGCGTTAGAAGTCGCACGTCCTGCCGTCGCGTTCGCCTCAGCCCCTGAGGTAGATTTCGACGCGACGATTCTTGGCCTGGCCGTCAGGCGTGTTGTTATCCGCCATCGGCTGGCTGCTGCCGACGCCGCGGGTGCTGATGCGGGTGGCGGGGACGCCGGCGGCGACCAGGATTTCGGCGACGGCCTCGGCCCTTGCCTCGCTCAGGCCCTGGTTGTTCTGCGACTTGCCGAGACCCTGGAGCAGTGCCTTGGTGGCGGCCTTGCCGACGGGCACGCTGTCGGTGTGTCCGACGATCTCGGACGTCACGTCCTTGGCGACGGGGGCCGCCAGGATGCCGCCCAGTTTGGTGATGGCGGTCCGGGCGTTGGCTTTGACGACGTTGGAGCCGGAATCGAAGGTGATGTCGGCGGCGAAGCGGAGGCGTCCGGTGGCCTCGTCGAACTCAAACAGGCCGGGATACTCGGCGGCCAGGGCCTGGATGCCCATGGCGACCTCCTTGGGCAGCGCCCCGGGGGCGGCCCACGGGCCACCGGCGAGTTGCTTGTACGCCGCCATCAATTCATCGAAGTGGGCCTTGATCGTATCGCGCTCCCTCATGACGGTGGCAAGGTGGTCGTCCTTCTCCTGGAGCATGCGCAGGGCGTCCTCGGCCCGGGCGCTGACGCGCTCGTTGAGGCGGGCGATTTCGGCCTCTTTCTCCTGGAGGAGTTTCTCCTGCTCGCGGTTGCGGAGGAGGACGGCGTTGTACTTGGCCTCATCGACGCACCCGATCGATCCCAGGGCCACAACCCCGACCAGCACCATGACGATGACCGCCGAAAAGCGTTGCATCTTGCGCTCCTTTCCTGGGTCAAACACTCGACTTGTCGCTTGGACGCGTTTGCACTATGGGCCGGTCCCCCCGCCGCTTGGGACGGAAAGGCACCGTTTCTCTCAGCCGCCGAGGGCCTCGCGGGCCACCCGCTGCTTGTCCAGCACGTAGCCGACGAGGGCCGCGATGCCGACCACGACGGCTCCGGACACGATCAGGATGAGCGGCGTGCTGCCCTGGGCCACGCGTTCGAGCACGCCCGGGCCGCCGCCGGCGAGCAGCACAATCAGCGCGAGCGCCGCCAGCGCCAGCGCCACCGTCGTCAGGCCCAGCATGAAGGTGAACTGGGCGTGATGGGCGGGCGGCTCAACCAGCGTGACGATGCGCGTCCGGCTGGGAGCGAGGCCCGACGGGGCGCTGACGACCGAGGCCGCGCCGCTTTCGGCGTCGATCGCGATGACGGGTTCATCGAGTTCGCCGGCGTCGACGGCGAGTTCCTCGTCGCTGAGGACGGAGCCCAGGCTGGACTCGTCGGTCTCCGGGCTGAGGGCCAGCGGCGCCGGCTCGGTTTCCGGAGCCGTCATGGCCTCTTCCATGCCGCGAGGCTCGATCATGCCCTCGCTGGGGAAGACGCCCTCGGTGTCGGCGGCGATCCAGGTTTCGGCGGCGCTGTCGGCGGGCTGTTCCTCCTCCTCGGCGAAGAGGATGTCGGCATCGATACTCATGAGAGTATCGCCTGCGCTCTCTTCCTCGGCGCCGCCTGGGGCGCCCGCCAGGGCGTCGATGGCGTCCTTGCGGAACTTCAGTTCCCCGCCGTCCCGGAAGACGCGCAGGTCGCCCTGGTCGATCATCTGCTGAAGTTCTTCGTTCGTCTTGCCCAGCCGATTCTTAACTTCGTCGAAAGTCACAAATTCCACGAGGGGACCTCCTGCCACTGACCCGGGCCGTCGGGGACGGCCCTATCGCCCTCCCTACCCTATTATACGAGGCCGCTTAGCCCGGTGGCTTCGGGGCCGAGGTTTCTTCGGGCGGCTCGACCGCCCCGCTGAACGCCTCAATGCGCTGGCGGATATCTTTCGGATACGGCCGCTCGTTGTTGTAATCGCTCAGGGCCCAGTCGGCCGAGATGTCGCGGACGGCCAGCAGTTTCAGGCGCGTCCGTTTGCCGTCGGCCAAGTACACCATGAGCCGCTCGCGAACCGTATCGACGAGGCAGACGACGACCTTCTCGTCGCCGACGGGCGTCGCCGAGATCGCCACGTTCGCCGCCTCGGCGCTCGACGGTGCGGTCGCCCAGGCGAACGAATCCGCCGGGCGCCCGAAGGCCAGCCCCAGACCCAGCACCGCGAGCCCGGCACCCAGGACGGCGATCGCGATCGCCCACGTCCGGCGAAGGTCCACAGCCGCTCCTTGCGGCGCGGGCGACCCGGGTGCCCGCGCCTCCACCGGGCATTGTAGGTAACACGTGAACCATTGCAACCGAATTCTGCGCATAACGGCCGGCCTTCCGGGAGGCCCGGTCACCACGCGGAACGCGGCGTTGGCGGGCACGCCATGGCGTGCTCCTACGGTGGCCGGGGGGTTTTCGCTAGACATGGTCTCGAAAGCGGACTTATGATGCTCCTCCACCGTTTTCAACTCCGGGGGTTGCCTTGGACCCGACCATCCTGGCCGATAGTGCAGACTTTCCCGCACCGCTCGTCGGAGCCGCCGGCGGCGCGGCGGTGACGTTCGCGCTGTGGTTGCTGAGTCGGGGCCGAGGAAAACGGGGCCTGCCGCTCCGGTTCCTCGGGGCAGTCTCGGCCGCATGGACGGCCGTTTGCGCAGCCTACCTGGCGGCCCGGTCCTTGTTGCCACCGGACGCGTACGCGCCGGCCGCTTCCTTCACCGAATACCTGGTGGCGGGGTGTCTGCCCACAGGGGTCATCGCCGCCGTCGGAGCGGCGTTCTACGTGACGGCCCTCGCCCGGTTCCGACCGGCGGAGCGGCGTTGGCGACGGTCAAGCGGCCTGCTGGCGGGCGTGACGCTGATGACGGCGGCCTTTCTGCGGGCCACCCAGCAGCCGGACATCGCCGTGTACGTCCAGGCCCCCACCGCCCTTCTGCTGCTCGCGACCATCTGGCGGTTCCAGGCCGAGCCCCTCGTCTATCTGGCCGTCCTGGGCGTCGCCGTCATGGTCATCCTGGGCGCCAGGGACTACTTCGCGGCCGAGAGCGAGACGCCTGTCCTGACGTGGGCCACATCGACGGCGGCGGCCGTCTCGCTGGCGATGATCCTGATCGGCTCGCTCCTGGGCCTGCATCCCCGGAAGCAACTGAACGTCAAGTGGTACCGGCAGGGGCTGCTCATCGTGCCGCTGGTCGTGTCGAGCCTGGCCGCGATGGGGTCCGGGTACGCGGCGGTGTGGCACGGGGCCTCGTGGCACACGGTCTGGGCGCTGGCGGCGTGGTGGGCGGTGCTGCTGGTGTCGGCGGTCGGCCTTCGGCAGCCGGACCTGTTCGGGTTTTCGTGCGTGGGGGCGGCGTTGGCAGCGGTGGTGGCGGTGGCGGTGCTGGGCGGTGCGGAAGCGGGCGGATGGGCCGGCCGATACCCGGCTGTCCTGCTTCTGATTGCCCTAGGGGCGTCGGTGCTGGCCGCTCTGCTGGCTGCGGCGCTCGGGCACGGGCCGTCGTACGGTTTCCCGCGAGCCCTCTACCTGGCGGGCGTGGCGACGACCATCGGCGCTTTGGCCATCGAGCCGTTCGACACGACCGCCCACTACCTGGGGATCGACCTCCTGGTGGCGTCGGTGGTGTTGGCCCTGGCCCACGCGCACGGGGCCCCGCGGTGGGTCAACTACCTGGTGGCGGCCCTGGCGACGGGCGGGGTGGCGTCGCTGGCGTGGCTCGGGTCGGGCGCCTCGGCCGAGGCATGGCACCACCGCTTCATCCCAGTGACGGCGTCGGTGGCGGTCGGCTGGCTGGTGCTGGCGATCCTGCTGCGCGAGGTGCTGAAGCGGACCCACTCGGACCGCGAGGCCCGGCGCGAGATCGAACCGTTCACCGTCTTCGGCATGACGGCGACGATCGTCTTTGCGGCTTACCTGTTCGTTCAGGAGGCGCGGGCGTACACCGAGTTTCTGACCGACGGTCATAGCCCGACGCTGCCCCTCCTGGGCCCCGACTGGGGCCTGGTGGGATGGGTGGCCGTGCTCGTCGCCTTCTTCATGTCGATGTGGCTGTTCCGGCACACGGTCCGGACGTTCCTGTTCTACGTGTTCGGCGTCATGGCCACCGTGTACATGGGCCTGTTCGGGCGCACGGACGACCTGTACGGGTACCTGATTTACGCGGTGGGCGGCTACGGGGCGGCCCACATGCTGGTGTACCTGTACGAGCGGCGGTTCATGGACCTCTTGTCGCACACGTGCACGCTGTACCGGGAGGAACGGCGTGCGTCGACCACGATCTTCACGCTGGCCGTTATCTCCACATTTCTGGCGGCCGTCCTGGCGATGTTCCGCCTGGAGAGCACCGAGGCCCTCGTCATGCTCGGCCTGATGGCGGTGGTCTATCTGGGGTGGTCGTTCGTCTGGCTGCGGGGCGAGATGCTGTACCCCGCGGTGCTGATGGTCACGCTGACGGTCCTGGCCATCTGGCACAACACCGCGCACCCCCAGGAGTGGACCCCCGCCCGGCTGAGCATGAACGGCCTTGTGATGGGCCTATCGGCGGTCATCTGGCTGGGGTTCGGGAACCGGCTGCACGCGATCCGCGGCGAGATTTTCCAGTTGGCGGCCCCGGCGCGGGCGTGTTCGGCCATCCTGGGGCTGGTGGGCTTCGGGTTCGCCACCGCGCTGGCCCTGTCGCCGATGTTCGGGGCCGAGGTGTGGCGGCAGACGCGGTCGCTGGAAGACTGGGCGATGGGCCTGGCGACCTTCTCGGCCCTCATCCTCTACTTCACGTGGGCGGGTTTCGTGTTCGACCGCCGGTTTTACAACGCCGTGGGCGGCATGGGGGTCCTGCTGCTGGGGTTGTACGTGGGCATCTACATGGGGGCACGCTTGGCGGGAGGGTGAACGACGCCGGGTCGGCCCGCCCCGCCGCGGTTGCATTCCCTCCATCGCCCCGCCTATGCTTAGGACGGTTGGCCGGGATGCAGACCCATGGACCGCGACGCGCTTCTCGAGAAGATCAAGGCGATGCCCAAGGCGCCGGGCGTGTACCTGATGAAGGACGCCCGCGGGCTGGTCATCTACGTCGGCAAGGCCGTCGACCTCCGCAGCCGCGTCGGCCAGTACTTCCAGCCGTCGGCCGACCTGGGGCCCAAAAAGGAACAGATGGTCGCCGAGGTGGCCGACGTCGAGTTCCTGCCCGCTGAGAGCGAGGTCGACGCGCTCCTGACCGAAGCCCGCCTCATCAAGGACATCCACCCGCGCTACAACGCCCGGCTGACCGACGATAAGACGTTTCCGTATCTGGAAATCACCATGCGCGAGGAGTTCCCCGGCGTGTACTTCACGCGGACGCCCTTGCCCAAGGGGACGAAACTGGTCGGCCCGTTCGCCGCGGCCGCGGGCCTCAGAACGGCCATCGGCGAACTCCAGCGGATCTTCCGGTTCCGCACGTGCCGGCTGGACATCCGCGAAGACGATCCGCAGCGCCGCTACTTCCGCCCGTGCATCCTGTACGCCATCGACCGGTGCACGGCCCCGTGCGCGGGGCACATCACCCGGGAGGCCTATCGGCGAAGCATCGCCCACCTTCGGCGGTTCCTGGAGGGCAAACGCGCGCCGCTGGTGCGGGAACTGACGCGCGAGATGAAGGACCTGGCCAAGGCCCTCCGGTACGAGGAGGCGGTCCGCGTCCGCGACCAGTTGCGGGCCATCGAATCGCTGGGCCGCCGGGGCCGCCTGGCCGACCACCTCCAGCCGGAGGTTTTCGCGCCCACGTTCGACCCGGCCGAGGGCATGCAGGCGCTCTCGGAACTGCTGGAGGCCGAGCCGCCCGTCCGCACCATCGAGGGCGTCGACATCGCCAACCTCGGGCCCGACGAGGCCGTGGGCGCCCTCGTCCAGTTCATCGACGGCCGGCCGTTCAAGGCCGGGTACCGCCGGTTCCGCATCAAGACCGTGGCCGGGCCGAACGACGTGGCGATGATCCGCGAGGTGGTGCTGCGCCGCTTCCGGCGGCTCCGCGACGAACTGTCGGTCCTGCCCGACGTGGTGCTGATCGACGGCGGCCCGGGCCAACTGCACGCGGCGGCCGAGGCCGTCGACGCCGCCGGCGCCAACGGAGCGTCCGGAGCAGGCCGACCGTACCTCGTCTCGCTGGCCAAGCGCGAGGAGGAGGTGTACGTCCTCGGCCGCGATGAACGCGAGCCGCTACGCCTGCCGCGGACCAGCCCGGCGTTGAAAATCCTCCAGGCCGTCCGCGACGAGGCCCACCGCTTCGCGCAGCACTACCATCACCTGCTTCGGCGGAAGACGCTGTTCGGCGAGAAGACAGCCCGCGACCTCGACCGCCGCCGCAAGGGCAAGCGAGGAAGTGGCGGCGGGACCAAGCGAAGCAAGTAGCCCGAATTCCGGGGCTGCGCCCCGGCCTGCATGCTGGCCTCGGCACACGTTGTCATTCCGAGCGAGCGCAGCGAGTCGAGGAATCTCGCTGTTGCCGTTGGTTCGAACGGCGAGATTTCTCCGCTCGGGCCCTTCGGGCCCTCGGTCGAAATGACAAAGGGGAGAGACCGCGGCTCTCTTGACGTGTACCCCACTCCTGACGTGCACCCCACTCTTGCGCCCCCTCACGCCGGCTCGTCGGGCGGCGGGACGGCCTGGCCGCGCCGGACGACCCACCACAGCGTGCCCATCAGGACGGCCCCGCACCCGTTGGCGAGCATGTCGAAGTACTCGAACGACCGGCCGGCGGTCAGGGTCACCTGGCCCACTTCCATCAGGGCCCCGAGGGCGGTGGTGCCCACCACGGCCAGCAGGATGCGCGATTTCAGGTAGTGCGTGGTTGGCGTCGGCCCGAGGGCGTAGCAGAGCAGCAGGCTGAGGACGCCGAACGTGCCGAAGTGGAGGATCTTGTCGGAGTGGCCGGTCACGCCCGCGCCGCTCAGCATCTGGTTTTCGGCCAGTCCGATGGCACCGAGCAGGCCGACGGCGGCGGCGACGAGCGGCCACCGCGACTCGCCCAGTTCCCGGGCCCTCTCCGGCCGCCCATGCGCGCCGTGGGCCGCCCAGGCGGTCACGAAGGCCAGGACGCCCGCCAGCGCCAGGAGGTTCGGGGCCAGCAGCATCGCCGCGTCGAACCGGAAGTATACGAAATTGGCCGACAGGGCGCCGAAGCCGGCCAGGATCGCGGTCTTGGGCCACGGTCCTCGGCCACCGCCGAAGGCAGCGATGATCCTCGCACCGAAAGCGACGGCCCCGGCCACGGCCAGGACCAGCCCCGCCCAGCCGACCTCCATGCGGAGGACCAGGAAGCCGTCCGTGTCGACGTCGTCGCCGGGCGCGACGGGCCAGCCCGCCCGGCCGAAGATCGCCCGCGGCGAGACCGTGCCGGCCCCCAGGCCGAAGACGGTCCGGTGCGCCGGCAATGATTCGAGGGCGGCTTCGAGCGGCCCGTCGGCGTGGACGGCGGGCACTTCCGGGCCGCCGATGAGCGTGCCCATCCAGAGCGCCAGGGCCACCCACAGCGCCAGGCCGAGCGCCAGCCCCACCGACCGGCGAAGACCCCGTTGGCCCGGTCCCACCACCGCGTAGCCGCCCAGCAGCAGACCGGCCGCCAGGGCCACCGTCACGACCATGACGTGCCGGGGCACGTTCGACATGCCGAGCGCCAGGGCGACCAGGGCGACCAGGGCCAGGCCGCCGCCCAGGCGGACGGTGGCGGCCCGGTCGAGCCAGCCCCACCGCGACTCGCGCTCGGCGGGCGGACGGCGCGGCATCCAGCCCAGCGGCCGAAGCACGACCAGCAGGCACGCCGGCAGCGCCGCCAACAGGGCCGGAACCAGGCTGTCGCCTCCCAGCACCAGCGCCGGCCCCACGATCCGGCACAAGCCGGCCGGCGGCCCCGAAGGGGTCCAGTGGAACAAGGACCGGGCCGACGCCACCCGCGACATCACCACCCAGTACGCCAGCAGTCCCAGCGCCAGGACGACCGACCATGTGACCCAGCGGCACCCCTTCCGTCCCGGCAGGGCCGACGACGCCACCCAGTGCAGCCCCACCACGCCCGCCAGAAGAATAAGGACGCCGATGGTGGCAGTCGGGCGGAGCGTGTATCGGCCCAGGCCGCGCCCGGCCAAGGCCTGATGGCCGGGCCGGCTTTCGGGCTCGACCAGGAGCCCCGCCTTGGCAGCGACGGGGGGATCTGTCTCGGCAACGGTCTCGGGAAGCGGCAGCGGAAGGGCCTGAAACATCACCAGCGCCAAAAGGCCCCAGACAAGGAGGTTGGCCCCGGACCGCAGGTGCCGCAACGAGGCACCCAGCACGCCCACGACCACCCAGAACGCGTGCAGCAGAGAAACCAGGAAAAGCAACTCGAACACGCCGAAGCGATGGAGGTCTGCAAAGAGCGTCGGCACCAGAACCAGGGTGGCGCCGAGCGCGACGCGGAACAGCGCGAGCACCGCCCGGCGAAGCGGTTCGGGCGTGGCGGCCGTGGATGGGGACGCCTTGGGCATAGCACGCGTTTCTGTCAGAAAAGACTCCCGGAGTCCTTTCCCGCCGACGTGCCCTGCGGATCAAAGAGCCGGCGTCGGAAAAGGGCTCCGGGAGTTTTCAGCACAGCCGCTTCAGCCGGCCCGTCGCGCCCGATCAGGTTTCGTCAGGCTCTGGGCCGGCGGACATATCCTCGTCGGCCGCTTCGTCCAGCGGCGGGGTCGACGACTGGGGCCGGGCCGACGCACGGACCGTTGCCGACCGGCTGAGGGTCCCCTGGCTTCCGCCGGCGTAGTCGTAGTAGGCCTCGAACGACTGGCGGAAGTATCCGCCCTTGGTGGCCCGGATGCGGTTCAGGACGGCGCCGAACAGGTGGGCCCGCAGGGCGACGACCTCCCGCACCGCCCGCTGTGCTATGCCGCGCGTATTCTGGTCGGCCTGGAACACCAGGACGATGCCGTCAACGATGTCGGCCAGAAGATGGTTGTCGGTGACCAGCAGCATGGGGGCGCCATCGATGATGACTTGGTCGTAGGCCTGGACCTGGTCGGTGACGAGCCGCCGCATGCTTTCGGAGCCGAGCAGTTCGGCGGGACTGGGCGGCGAGGCGCCGGCGACCAGGAGGTCGAGGTTCTCGACGGCGGTGGCCTGGATGGCCTCGGAGGCGCTGTTCAGGCCCACGAGCACGTTCGAGAGGCCGACGCGGTCTGGCACGTCGAAGACGCGGGCCAGCGCCGGTCGGCGGAAGTTCGCCTCGACCAGCAGGACCCGGCCGCCCGCGCGGGCCAACGTAATCGCCAGGTTCGACGCCACCGTCGTCTTGCCGTCGCTCGGGTTGGCGCTGGAGACGAGCAAACTCTTGATCGGCTGGTCCGAGGCAAAGAGCAGGCTGGTCCGCAACTGGCGGAACGACTCGGCTATCAGCGATTCCGGGACGGTATGGCTGACCATGGCGAGGTTGGTGTCGAGCGAGAGGCGCTCGTCCTCCGTGAGGTCGGGGACGCTGGCCAGCAGCGGGACGCCCACCTGGCGGACGACCTGGGCGGGAGTCCTGAGGCGCGTGTCGACCAACTCGATGAGCAGGCTCAGGCCCACCCCCACCAGCAGGCTGAACACGATGGTGCCGATGGAGTAGAGCCAGACGCGCGGCTGGGTGACTTCGACCGGGACGTCCGGCATGCTGCGGACTCGAACATTCGGGCGCGACAGGGCGGCGCTGATGCGCATGCGTTCCAGGCCGTCCTCCACGGTGTTGAGGAGTGCCTGGACGCGGCGATACTCGTCCTCGAGAGTCAGGTACTCGGCAGCGAGTTTGGCGACGCTGACGGCGGCGGCCCTGGCCTCGGCCACGCGGGCCTGGATGTCGGCCTCGGCGGCGCGGGCCTGGTCATAGCGGTTCTTGAGGACGGCGCCCTGCTGCTGGACGAGTTGGTTGAGGATCTCGGCCCGCTGAGCCTCGAGGTCGTTGCGGGCGGCCTGGACCTGGACCTGGAGGCGGCGGACCTGTTCGTGGCGTTCGCCGAACCGCTGATTCATGCTCTCCAACAGCTGTTCGAGGGTGGCCGTCTGCTGCCTCAGGCCCACGATCGTGCGGTCGGACCGCAGCGCCTCGGTCACCTCGGGGAAGCCCATCAGGATGGGCGCCAGGTCGTTGGACTCTTCGGCCTGCTTGCGCAGTTCCTGGAACTGTTCCCAGGCGGCGCGGGTCTCGGCGAGGAAGGCCTCGGTGATGGTGAGTTGGCGGACCAAAGCGGTCAGGCGGGCCATCTGTTCGGAGTTGCGCTCGTCGGCCACGACGACGCTGTACTCGTCGCGGTAGCGGGCGAGTTTGCGCGAGAGTTCCTCCATTTGCCGGCGGAGGTCGTCGCGTTCGGTCCGCAGTTCCTGCTGGCGTTGGGCGTCGGTGTCTCGCTGGTCGCTCTGAATCTGGCTGATGTAGGCCGTGAGCACCTCGCGGACGATGGCCTGAATCTGCTTCTTGTCGGTGCCGGTGAGCGACACGTTGATGTACTGCGTGTTCGGGATGTGGCCGACCGAGAGATCCTGTGACAGGTCGTAGATTGGGAACCCGGTGGTGTACATCGTCTGCTCGCTGCCGAGGCTCTCGAGGGCGGCGCGCAGGACGCGGGTGTTCTTGACAGCCATGGCCTGCGATTCGATGTACTGGTCGAACAGGCCGATGGGAACCTCGGCCTGTCCGTACCCAGCGGTCAGGGCCATGCGCTGGGCGCCGCCGGGTTCCACCTCGATGACGCCCTCGGCGGTGTACATGGGCGCAATGAAGTACCAGGCCACAATGCCGCCGGCGCCTCCGAAGCCGAGAACGATGAGGCAGGCGACAATGAGCCAGATGCGTTTGCGGACCATCCGCCAGATGTCCGCCGGGGCCAGGGCCAGAGCACCTGGCGATTCGCCGACAACGGTCTGCGGGGATACTTGTGTCATCCTTCTCCCTCCCGAGAATCCTCGGCCGACTATTATAGCGATGCCGGCGCCGGATGGGGAAATCTTTTCCGTCCGGCAAAACGCCCTCGCGACGTCAGCCGGCGGCGGTGCTGAGTTGTTTGATGCGGTTCTGGGCGTCAGCCCGGTCCCTGTCGCCGAGACCCAAATCGAGAGCCTTCTTGTACTCCTCGCGGGCCTCGTCGGGCAAGCGGCGTGCCTCGTAGACGCGGCCCAGGTGATAGTGGGCCTCCGGCGTCTCGCCGTAGCGGATACTGGCCAGGAAGTTCTCGATGGCTGCGTCGTACCGCTGGTCGAGGAACTCGATCCATCCGGCGGTGTCGAGCACCTGGGGGTGGTTCGGCACCAGGCGCATGCAGCGCTGGATCATGTCGCGGGCCCGGCTGAAGTCTTTGTCTTTGCGTTCGGTGGCCAGAATCCAGGCCATGTTGTTGGCGTTGGCCACGTCGGTGGGGTCGAGCGACCAGAGCATCATGCCCCACTTCAGGGCCTCGTCGACCTTGCCCATCCGATACAGCGACAGGCTGTAGATGCGGACGGACGGCATGTACGACCGGAGTTCCGGCAGGCGGTCGGGCATGCGGCTATAGCGGGACTCGAACTCCTTGGCGAGGGGTTCGAGGATCTTGGCGGCAGCCTCCGGGCCGCTGGTGCCGATCTCCAGGGCCGCCAGACCCGCACGAATCGGCACGCTCTCGGGCACCTTCGAGAGGCCCGTCGCAAGGACCTGGCGGGCATCGTTCGGGAGGTTGGCCCGGACGAGCAGGTCCGCCAGGTACACGTAGCCGCGCTCCCACCGCTCGTTGCGCAGCAGGCCGGTGCGGAGGGTCTCGAACGCCTTCTGGAGTTCGTTGGTCTGTTCGTACAGGGCCACCAGGGCCATGCGCGGCCAGACTTCGTCGGTGTAGATATTCATGACCTGGTGAACGCGGTCGAGGGCGTCCTTGGGCCGCCCGAGGGCGATCAGGGCCCGGACCTCGCCCGTCAGGGCCTCGGCCGATTCGGGGTCCACCTGCCGAGCCTTCTCGTAGGTTGCCAGCGCCTCCTTGAACTTCTTCTCGCGCACGCGGGCGTCGCCCAAGGCGACCAGCAGGCTGGGCTCCTTGTCGAGTTTCTCCTTGGAGAGTTCTTCAAGGATGGCGGCGGCCCGGCCGTACTCCTCCACGACCATGTACTTGGAGGCCAGTTGGAGCCGGCCGATGACGCTCGTCGGGCGGAAATCCAGCAGCCGGCGCAGGTCCAGGATCGCCTCTCTCAACTGGACGCGGCGGGTGTTGATGTCGGCCCGCAGGAGTTGGGCCTTCTCGAAGGATTTGTCGGACGGGTCGACGCCCGACAGGATGTCCAGGGCCTCCATAGGTTCGGGACCGGCGTACAGTTCGGCCAGGCGGACCTTGGCTTCGCCATAGTCCGGGCTCATGGCCAGGGCTTTCTGCATGAGCACCTTGGCTTCGTCGCCCTTGTCCTGCCGGGCGGCGATGCGGCCGGCCACGACCAGGGCGGCGGCGTCGTCGGGATGCGCCTTCAGGACCTGTTCGATGGTCGCCCAGGCCTCGTCCAGTTTACCCTGAAGCATGTACACGTCGGCCAGGCGCTTGCGGGCCAAACTGGAGTCTTTGCTGCGGTCCACCGCCATTTTGTAGACCTCGCCGGCCTTATCCCACCGGCCCTGGCGGCTGTACTGGTCGCCCAGGAAGATGAGGGGATCCGGGCTGTCGGGGGCGAGTTCAGCGGCCTTGCGGTAATCGGCCTCGGCCTCTTCGGGCCCCGAGACCTTGGCGGTGAACTCGGCCCGGATGACGTAGGCCTCGTGACTGTCCAGATGCCTTCCGACATAGGCGTTGACGATTTCGGCGCCCTGCTGCGGCCGGTTGGTTTCGGCATAGAAGTCAGCGAACGACCGGACCAGGAGGGCGTTGTCGGGGGCGAGGTCGTAGGCCCGCTGGAACACCTTTTCGGCCTCGGCCGGTTCGTGCCGCTGCACGTACAGGGCGGCCAGGGCGATAAGGTTGCCGACGCTATCGGGCACGATGTCGCGGATCCCGAGACGGGTTTCAAGGGCCTCCTTCCACTGGCCCAGGCCCACGTGGGCCGTCGCCTTCAGTTCCAGCGCGGAAACCAGCCGCGGGGCGAATCGAATGGTCTCGTTGGCCTCGCTGAGGACGCCGCCGTAGTTGCCCTGCCTCAGGTAGATGCGGGCCAGCAGGAGCCGGGCGGGCACCAGGTTCGGCCTCGCCTCCAGCGCCCGCGTCAGGGCCCCCATGGCCTCCTCCCACTTCCCCTGGCCCACCAGCACCTGGCCGAGCATGAAGTGGCCCTGCGAGAGGCTACGATTGGCGGCGGTCACCTTGCGAAGCGCCTCGGTGGCCTCCTCGACCTTGTTCTGGCTGAGGAGCAGCAGCGGGTCGGCGAACAGCAGTTCGGGCGCGCCGGGGTCGGCCCCCTTCAGTTGCTGGATCATCGTGGAGGCGGCTTCGTACTCATCATCCGAAAGGTGGAGCAGGAACAGGCGCTGCCAGGCTTGGCGCCAGGAAGAGGACTGCGGCTCGGCGGCCTCCAGCGCCCGCTGGTACATGGCCTTGGCCTTGTCGGCGCGGTCGGTATTGAGGTAGAGTTCGCCCAGGGCCATCATGTCGGGCGGGCCGCCCTCGCCGGCGGCGACGCGGGCCGTCAGTTCCTTCTCCACTTCTTCGCCGGTGCCGAGGACCACGTAGAACTCGTCGCGCGACACGGCGGCTTTGGCTTCCTCCACCAGGGCCTTGAGTTTCTCGTCCTCGCCGGTCCGGCGGTAGAACTGCATGAACTGCTGATAGACGTTCACGTTTGTCTTGGCCACCTCGACGGCCTTGCGGTAGGCGGCCTCGGCGTCGTCTTTGTGGTTCGTCCGCTCGTACACCTCGGCCATCAGCAGCAGGGGATCGGGGGAATCGGGGCTGGTCCGGGCGGCGCGGTTGGCCTCGGCCAGCGCCTCGTCGGGGACGCCCTGAAGCATCCGGGCCCGGGCCAGGTACAGGCGCGTCTCGGTGTCGGCCGGCTGGTGTTCCAGAACGACGCGGGCGCTGCGGACGGTCCGGTCGAACTTGAGGAGGCGCAGTTGGACCTCGGCCAACATCCGCCACGCCGGAATGAGGGTAGGCTGTTGGTCGACCAGGACCTGGAGTTCGTTCTCGGCGGCCCCGAGTTCGCCCGCCAGCAGCAACGCCCGCCCCAGCAGCAGCCGCGCCCGCGGGCCCGGCTGAAGGTCGCGGGCCCGCTCCAGGAGCGAGATCGACTGACGAATCTGTTGGCTCGCCAGGGCCCGTTTGCCCTTCAGGAATTCGACCGTCCCGGGCAGCGGGGTCCCCTGCTCGATACGCTGGATGAGGTCATCGGCCTTCTCCGTCTCGCCCATTTCCAGGTAGATGTCGGCCTGCTGGGCCATGAGGACCGTCGAATCAGGCTTCACCTCCAGGCCCTGGGCGAGGACCTGGATGGCCTCCTCGCGGTTGTCCTCAACGCGGCAGATGCCCGCCAGGCGGAGGTACCCGGTTTCGTCGGCCGGGTCCGCCTCGATGGCGCCGATGAAGTACTTCCTGGCGTCGTCGATGGCCGGCTCCCGGACCGCCATCTCGCCCAGCGCCACGTACAGTCTGGCGCTGGGGCCGATGACCTCGAGGCCCTTCTTGAGCGTCTCGACGGCCTCCTCGGTCCGATCCTGGCTGGCCAGCCGGCTGCTCTTCAGCAGGTAGGCGTCGGCGTCCTGGGGGTTGTTGGCCAGGGCCCGCTCGATGGTGGCATCGAGTTGCTCGGGCTGGTCCAGTTGCTGGTACACCATGGCCAGCATCCGATAGAGTTCGAGTTGGTCCGGAACCTGTTCGAGGCCGGCCTCGCAGGCGGCAGCGGCGGCCTCGAGGTGCGGCGTCTTCCTCGACTGGATGGGTTCGGCCTCGGCCAGGCCGACCAACGCCCGGGCCTGCCACAGGTACGCCCGGCCGAACGACGGGTCCAGGGCCTGAAGGCGTTTGCTCTCGGCCAAGGCCTCGTTCCAGTAGCGGATGGCAAGATAGAGTTCGGCAAGTTTGCGCTGGGCTTCCACGTGGTCGGGCTTGAGGCGGATGGCGCGGCGCCACGCCTCGATGGCCTGGATGACGGCGGGGGGCTTCTGCCTTAGCGCAATGTCGCCCATCAAGTGCATGACGTCGGGGTCGTCCTTGGAGCATTGGCGAATGGCGATCCACGCCTCGGCGTACGCCCCGCGCTCGTAGTACGCCTTGGCGTCCTCGAACAGTTCCTTCGGGTCGCCGCCCGAGAACGGACCCCACTTCATGGCTGCAAAGATGACCAGCGCCATCGGCACGCCGACAAAGATCACGACGAGCACCAGCAGCCGCGTGTTCAACCTTCGGGCCATCGGTCCTTAACCTCCTTCGGTCCCGGTAAGATCCGGGTAGTAGTCGCGCTCCAGCAGCGGCACAATCACGTCCAGAAACCGCACGCCGAGTTGATACGGTTCGCTGGTGCGCTCCATGGCATTGCCGGCGAGCATCTGCGGCATGTACACCGCCACCTGCGTCTGCGACAGGTAACTGCCCCGGCGTCCGATCGCGCCGGACGCTGCCATTACCCGCGCCACCTGGCGGTCCGTCTGGTACTCGCCACCCACGTTGAAATACTGGAACATCAAGGCCTGTTGCGGAGCCATCCCTTCGCCCGGCTCGAACAGGATGACGTTCGCCTTGATTTCTTTCCCTTTCTTCGTCGGATGAAGAAGATCCGCCTCGTTCTTCTCGGCCAACCGGTACCCCGCCTGGGCCATGCAGACCCACGGCACATGAGGGATATTCGACATCGCGTTGGCATTATACGTAACAAAAACCTGGACCTCGTAGGGACCTGCCTTGGATCGCAGCCGCAGATTCAGGTACGCATCGGCCCCGAGGACGTCCTCGATCGACGCCGGTAGCGCCTCGTGCTCGCCTGTCCATCCGGGCAGTTGGGCCAGCAGATCGCCCCTCAAGCCGATGAGCGGACGGGCAATCGGCACCGGCTTCGGCGGCGGCGGCTCCCACAACAGAAAGAACCCCGCCGTCACACCCAGGGCCGCACAGCATAGCCCGTACTGCGGCAGGCGACCGAGCCGCCTGGCCACGCGGACGTACACCCCCACCGTCGCCAGTGCCACGAGCAGCCTGGCCACCGGCAAGGGCTCGCGGCTGACGGCCACCGGGGCCGTCGCCAGCGCCAGATACACCACGGGAGCGGCCGCCAGAGCCACCGCCCACGGCGACCGTACGGCGCCTGCGCCGATGGCGCCGAACAGTATCATCCCGACAACGGCCGCACCCAGATCCGCCCACGGCGAAATAGCCGACGTTTCTTCTCGTACGACTGCCGCGACCGTGAGCGCCCCCGAGGCCGCCAGCAGAGCAGCGGCCGCCAGCGGCCAACGTCCGACATGTCGCCCTTTCTCGTCCATCCTGTCAGTCGCTCACATTATAGGCACACGGGTCACGCCTGGGGCCCCCCCGGCGCGGGCCCGACGTTCAGGGCATCGCCGCCGCCGGCCGCCGGCTCGCTACCTTCGTCCACGAAAAACAGGTCGATGACCCGCAACTCGGCCCACATCAGCACGAACGCCAGGCCGAGCATCGCAAAGCCGAAACTCTGGTGCAGCCAACTTTCGGGGTTCAGGACGGTCTGGCGGAGCGCCTCGATGCGTTCCGGCACGGTCGCACCGTTCACCATGCCGAGCACCCAGCCCGGCAGCCACGTCGTTTCGCCCCCGAGGACCCCCAGCCGCTGGAAGTGCAGGTGGTCGCTCGCCACGGCCATCAGCGTCACGCGGATGACGTTGCAGAAGACCGCGATGGGAACACTGGAGCCCATGATGAACACCCGCTCCCACAGCGGCCGGCGAACCATGAACGCCATCAGCACGCCCAGCGCCACGAAGGCAAAGAGGAGGTGCAGACCGGAGCACGCCTCGGCCACCGTCAGCGGCCCGCTCGCGAGCCGAAGAACGTTAACCTCGCGCACCACGTAGTGGGTCACCTCGCCGCCGTGCGCCACGAGCCACTGGCCGTACACGTCCGGCGCCACCCGGGCGTACCCGACCAGGCCGAGGACCCGTTCGGCCGTGGCGGCCGCAAGGGTCTGGAGCGGCAGCGCCACCCCCTCGTAGTACTTGATGTCCCACGGAATCATCAGGCCAAGGTACACGACCGCCACCCAGACGGCCCTCAGCATCTGCCAACCGAGGAGCAGCAGGACGACGCCGGCCACGACCGCCAGGAAGGTCACCTCGCCGGGAAAGGCGAACATCATCGTCCGGGCCCAGAGGCGGACGACGCAGCCGCCCACGACGAGCGCCAGGCCCCAGATCGACGGCTGGAGGCGCGCGGGCGGCCTCTCTTTCAGCCGGAAGTGCGCCACCACCACCGCCAGCAGCGGGATGAGGTATCCGTGGCTCCAGGCGGCGTTGTTCCGCCACCACAGTTCCCACCGCATGAGGGGATACGCGTAGGCGACCAGCAGCAGGACCACGACCGGGAGCATCAGGAAGACCACGCGCGGGGTCAGCAGGCGGTTCCAGTCCCACACGTCCGCCCGGCCCGCGGCGGTCAGCCCGTCGGATGGATTGCGCGTCACCGTCTGACCATCAGCCAATAGGGTTCTCTCCGAGGCAACCTCGGGCTATCGCGGTCCGGCCGAGACGGTTCAGGCACACGCCTCTTCGCCTAGAACGGCGTGTTGAACAACGGGTTGATGTAGTCGGTCCACGGGTAGAAGTCGGCAAAGTTCATGTCATACACGAACCCGAGACCGTAGGTGGCCCGGAAGGCGTTGCGCAAGACAGCGTTATACAGCGCGCCCTGGTCGGTCCCGACGCGGATCTGGTCTTCCGGCTTGATGTAGAAGTCGGGCGCCTCGCCGCGCGAAACCTTGCCGAGGTCGACATAGATAATTTCTTCTTCCATTTCCGAGATGCGGCGGACGAGTTCGGTCCGCCAGGGGACGGCCACCGCCGTCAGGCCGCCCGCCGCCGCCACCGCCTGGAGCAGCGTAATCTTGCGGCCGGTAAGGCTGTAGACGCCCGGCCGGGCCACCTCGCCGGCCATGTAGAAATCGCCGATGGGCGGCGAGGGAATCGTGATGATGTCCCCATCGCGCAGGACCACGTTCTGCGTCGGGTCGCCCGCCTGGATCGCCTCGACGTCGAACCGGATGATCCGCCGCAACTGCCCGCTGCCCTGGACCACGCCCAGCCGGCGCAACTTCTGCTCCAAGTCCAGGCGGGCCTGGCCGGTGACCTCTTCGACCGGCTTCTCGGGCGTCTTGGCCACCCGGACGGGCTCGGTCTCGGGCATGGGCGGCTCGGCGGGCGGTTCGGCCGGCTTCTCCGCCGGCGGCTCGGCGGGTTGCTCGGCGGGCTTTTCGGCCGGCTTTTCAGCCGGCTTCTCGGCGGGCGGCTCTTCGCCCATCTTGGGCTTCACTTCAATCCACTTGCCGTCGGACCAGATCCACCGGCCGAGTTCGTCCTGGTCGCCGGCCGGCACGGCGGCGGCCAGCGTGCCCGCAGCGGGCCCGGGCAGCGTACCCGGCGAGGCGGCCTCGGCCCGTTCGATTTCGCGGACCTCGGGCATGCGGCCTTCGGCCATCCGTTCCAAGAGGGCGCGGACCTCCATCGGGTCCGGCGCCTTGCCGTTCGACGGGGCCGCCGACGGTTCGCTGCGCGACGGCTCCGGCGCGACCGACGCCGGATTGGGCGCCGGCTCGGCGGGCGCGGGCTTCTCGGGCGCCGGCGGCGACGCGGGCGGAGCCGGTTTCGGCTCGGTCGCTGCGGGCGCCGCGGGCGGCGCCGCTTCCGCCGCACCCGGTTCAGCCTTCTCGCCCGTTTCTTCCGCCGGCGGAGGAGTCCGGCCCTCGAGCATCAGCAGGTCGGCCTCGTCCGGCGAGTACTCGCGAATCACGTAGCCGAAGTCCTCGGTCAACTGGAGGATGCCGCCCGCCATCGCCACCAGTTCCAGAAGCGTCATCTCCTGCTTGGTCATCGGGTAGATGCCCGGGCGGGCGACGCCGTTCAGGACCGACACGCTCAGGTTCCGATACTCGGTGACAAAGACGGTCACCTGGGGGTCGACCAGGTAGTCGGGTTCCAGGAGGTCGGACAGTTTCTCTTCCAGGCCGCGCGTCGTCAGGTCCGCGCATTTGATGGTGCCCAGATACGGGAAAGTGATCCGGCCGCTCTGGCTCACGCGCTGGCGGGTGACGTACGGCAGGCCGGGCTGCATGAGTTCGAAGACCGTGATGTCAATCAGGTCGCCGGAGCCGAGGATGTAGTCGTCCTCGGGGGCATCCAGGTCATCGGGGGTGGGGCCGGGGAACTGCTCTTCCGGCTCGACCTCTTTCTGGATCCAGTAGTTCTCGGACTTGACGATCTTGTTGCGGATGCGCTTGGGGTCCTTGACCACCCACATGTTAGGCTGGTAGCCGGTATATCGGCCGAGTTCGTTCTGCGCACATCCGGAGAGCAGCAGCCCGACGACGGCGACGGCGGTCAGCCCCTGCATCAGTCTGCATCGGCCCATGCCAAATCCCTCGCTCTCTGAGCCCAGCAGTCGTTCCGACGGTCGGCGCCCCCTGCGCCCGTCAGCGGCACGAACAGCAAACCGGAGCGGCGTCGGGCTTCCCGAGCCGCCGTTGCGGTCGGCGGCCCGAGCATGGCAGTCGCATCACATCCCATGGCGCCCACGCCATGCGCCCATTGTAGCGGTCGGCCCCGGCGTGTCAAGCAAACGTGTGCTTATCCCGTTGACCGGCGCGCCCGCCGGAGAAACACATCGGAGAAACCACCCGGCACCCCGTTGCCATCGGCCCTCTCGCGGTCCGTATGCCGTACCATCGGCCGCGGCCCAACCGGTCCTTGACCCAATATCATCGGCTTGCCGCCGCCGGCCAGCGGATATTAGTACCGCAGGACGGGTTCGGCGTCCAGAGCAAAATCAACGACGTTCCAGGCATCCAGGACACACGGGCGGCCGGGCGCCCGGCCGTTCGAGGCATACCGGCAGGCGAAGTCCTGCGGCTCAACGGACTCCAGTTCGCCGTTTTCGTGATGGTGCGGCCCGAGCAGGTTCCGCAGGCTCGTGGCCAGGACCAGAGCGACGTGGTTCCGCCCCTTCTCCAGAAGTCCACCCAGCGGCACGCGCCCGGGCGACCGCCACGCCGTCCCCGCCTCGTGCCCGTTCACGAGGACGGTGACCGCTGCGGCGCGGAAGGCCGGCAGTTCCAGGACGGCGCCCTCGCGAGGCTCGTTCTTGAGGGTCACTTCGCGCTCCAGGACCAGCCGGCCCGCGAAGAACGGGTACCCGGCCCGGACGAGGTCGGTGCCGATGAGCCGGTCGGACTCGTCCACGAGTTTGGGCTGGCCGCGCATCCACCGGCTGCCGAGGTTCGCCTGGCTCGTGCCTTCGGGGAACGAGACGCCGAAGTCGCCCACGAGGTAGATGGCCTCGACCTCACTGTCGGCGGCGACGGTGTGGACCTCCCAGCCGCCCGCGCGGCCGGTGAGCAGGTCCCGGGTGTGCGGCTCGATCTGCCAGGGCCGGCGCAACTCGATGACGTTCCGCCCCGGCCGCACGTACCGCGTCACGTCGACGCGGCGAAAGGCGGCGTCCCAGTACGGCCCGGCGTCCGAGAGCGGCGTGCGCATGCCATTGTACCATAACTCGTGGGCCTGCGGGCCTTCGAGGACCAGGCCGAAGCGGCGGCCATTGAGGTCCGACACGGCGCAGTCGAACTCGAACCGCGCTATGACCGGCTGCGACCGCCCGCGCCGGACCAGTTCCTGCTGGATGTCGAGCACGTGCGTCGGTTCGGAGTACTCGCCCTCGTCGGTCCGCCACTGGGCACGGTCAAGCACCAGGACGTTCGGGTCCATCCGGCGGACGCGCCACCGCCCGGTCAGCACCATCCGGCGGCCGGGCGGCTTGGCGGGAGCCTCCAGCAGCCTTTCCGGACAATCGTCGGGTCGGACCACCAACAAGAGACTCCCCCGCGGCGGAAACGTATACGACACCGTCATGCCGCCCTTGCGGGCACGGGCGGCCACCGGCCAGTACTCCCCCGTGGCCGGGTCGAGCACCAGCGGCACGCCCGACACCGGCAGCCGGAGGCGAGCCTGAACCCGCTTCGTCTCGTCGGTGTTCAGGAAGAAGAAGACGTGGTCGTCGTCCACCGTCCGCCAGTGGGCGAAGATGGACGCGGCGTCGCGGTTGCCGTGGCTGACGACCGCCAGCCGCGGCGCCAGCGCGCTGCGGAGCCTCTTTCGGCCAGAGGCCTTCCGCGCGTCGGCCCGCGTGCAGGTCTTGGCCAGCCGGGCGGGCTCCTTCGACGGTTCGCCGTCCACGAACTCGGGCACGCGGCCGGCAAAGAGGATCGTCCCGCTGGACCGCTTCAGCCGCTTCAGCAGCGCCACGGTGCTCTTGCGAAGGTTGATGGCGTCGGGCACGACGACCGCGCGGTATCGGCACGGGCCCACCTCGACGTGCCCCTTGGAGACACTCGCCTTCCGCTCCAGCGTCAGTTCGTCGCCGAAGTGGAAATCGATGTGCGCGCCCAGGAGAAAGGCGACCAGGTCCTCCAGCGCCTGGTCCAGATCTTTCACGGGGGCCGGGTCGAGGGGACTGTACTCGGCCCAGGCGCTGGCCACGGGGTGGATGACCAGGACGTCGACCTGCGGCCGGCCGGCCGCCAGCACCGACGCCAGCGCCGCCAGGTGCTCGTTCCAGAAGTGGTAGTACGGCCACCAGGGTTGGTGATAGTGCAGGCTGGGCGGGAGGTCGCGCTTGCGGACACCGCGAAGCGACAGGCCGGCCAGATGGGTGCAGAGCATGTTGACGCCCAGGGCGAACTGCCACTCGGCCTGGAACCGCATGTCGTCCAGGGTGATGCCCCACCCCGCCCCGCTGAACGATTCGCCCAGAACCCGTTCCCGGCCGAACTGGGCCGCCACGCTGGCCGCCTGCTTTACCATGACGGGATGGCGCGGCCGGCGGCCGGGCACGTCGATTCCGGGAATATGCATGTATTCATAATGAGGCATGACGGCGCCGGCCGCCTGGACCTGGGCCAGCATCGTTTCCTCGCCCGCCATGTGGCCCGTCAGCCGCAGGCCGTGACGGTCGCACCACTGGTAGACCGGCATCGTCCATGCCAGCAGGAACAGCCGCGTCACCGTCTCGTAGAAGTCGAACCGGGTCTTGCGGTACTCGCCCACGGGGTAGAACAACTCGGGCAGGTGGTCCAGCAGGTCGTAGTCGCAGGAGCGATGGAAGTAGCGGACGAGGTGGGGCGACCACGGCACGCGGTGGCTGCCGCCGGCGTACTGAGGTTCGTCGGTAAAGATACCGGAGACCGCGCGCCCAAACTCGCCGCCCACCGTCTCCTGGTACCGTTCGTACGTCTGCTTGAGGAACTCCTGGGTGGCCTGCCGGCTGAAGACGTCGACGTTCTCGCCGGTCCGGTACGCGAAATGCAGGAACACCTTGCCCTCGCCGGGCTTCTTGCCGCAGACGGCCCGCGGCTGCGGCACCCGCCGAAATGCCGTGTATGCGCCTTGGTCGCCGCGGGTAGCGACGAAGACAGCCACGGTGCTCTCGGACGGCTCCCAGGAGCCGCCCGCGATCTCCTCGACCACCAGGAACTTCTGGCGGAAGGGGTCGCGGCCGGCGTAGACGCGGCCGGCGCAGGACCCGCTGGGCCCGACATATTCGTCGAACAGCCAGGGCACGACGCCTGTGTGCACGCCTTCGTCGATGGCGGTTCGGACGGCCTCCATCCACTCCGGTCCGAGATACGCGGCTTCCAGGCCGCGGCGGGCGCCCATGACGTGGCCGCCCAGCCCGCCGCGCGCCATCTCGCGAATCTGTCGGCGGATCTCTTCCGGGTCCAGCCGGTCGTTCCACGACCAGAGCGTCACCGGGCGAAACTCCGTCCCGCGGCGTGCGGCCTCGGCGAATCGTCGGAGCAGGTCCATCAGGGCGACCCTTTCTCGGTCAGGTCGTCGACGGCACGGCGGAACACCTCGCCGCGCTGCTCGTAGTTCTCGAACATGTCCCAACTGGCGTGCCCGGGCGAGAGGAGAACCACGTCGCCGGGCCGGGCCATCGCGGCGGCCAGCCGGACGGCCGAGGGCATGTCGTCCGCCCGCTCGACCGCCGGACCGCCCCGCCCGACGGCCCGCGCGAGCCGCTCGGCCGTCGCGCCCATGAGCACCACGCCCCGGACCCGGCGGCGCATCGCCTCGACCATCGGGGCCGGGTCCGACCCCTTGTCGTAGCCGCCCGCGATGAGCACGATCGGTTCGGCCAGCGCCTCCATCGCCACGACGGCGGCCTCGGGCGTCGTGGCCTTCGAGTCGTCAATGAACCGGACATCGTCCACCGCGCCAACGGGCTGGAGACGGTGCGGCAGGGGCTCGAAGGCGGCGGCCGCCTCGGCAATCTGGTCGGTGCCGGCGCCCAGGAGGCGCGCCGCCGTCGCCGCCGCCAACGCGTTGGCCACGTTATGCCGGCCCCGGAGCCGAAGCCGGTCCGCCAGGCCCACGCGCTCCTCGCGTCCGCCGAGGCGGAAGACGGCCTCGCCGCCGTCGGCAAAGACGCCCTCCTCCACCGCTTCGTGGAGCGAGGTGAAAAGCACGCGGCCGGGCGCCTCGCCGGCCCACGAGCGGACCTGCGGGTCGTCGGCGTTCAGGACGGCCACGTCGTCCGGCCCCTGGAACCGGAGGATATTCTTCTTGGCGTCGATGTAATTGGCCATCGTGCCGTGTCGGTCCAGATGGTTCGGGCTGATGTTCGTGACGACGGCGACGTGCGGGCTCGTCCGGAGGGCCGCGAGGTCCTCGAGTTGGAAACTCGACATCTCGAGCACCACGACCTCGTCGGGACGGATGGCGTCGAGGTCTTCCAGGAGACTCTTGCCGATGTTCCCGCCCACGCGCGTGGACCGGCAGCGCGCCAGCATCGCCCCCAGGAGCGCGGTGGTCGTGCTCTTGCCGGCGGACCCCGTCACGCCGGCGATGGGCGCAGCGCACGCCTCGACGAACAGGTTCATCTCGGAGGTGATTTCGACGCCGGCCTTGCGGGCCATGGCAAGGTAAGGCGAATCTTTCGGCACGGCGGGGCTGACGACCAGCAGGTCGGCCGCGGCAAAGTCGGCCGGTTCGTGCCCGCCCAGGTG
Organism: Planctomycetota bacterium; assembly: GCA_016782785.1. Taxonomy (GTDB): domain Bacteria; phylum Planctomycetota; class Phycisphaerae; order FEN-1346; family FEN-1346; genus BS750m-G62. Next base: position 24,849 of record JADHXV010000008.1, read on the forward strand.
GAGGGTGACGGGCAGGCCCTCGAGCGCCGCGACGCTGGGGGCCAGGGCGTCGGCGGTCTTGAGGTCGGTCACGGTGACGCGGGCGCCGCGTTCGGCGAAGAACCGGGCGGCCGCCACACCCCCGCCGAACAGGCCGAGCCCCATGACCGTGACGGCCCGGCCGAGGCAGCCGTCCGGCGTCGTCCAGGCCGGGCCCGACGTTGATGCGCTGCGCGGTCCGTGCATGCCCCCGTCCAACAGGATCCCCGTGGATGCTCGCGCTGGCCGGACCCGGACGTCCCGGCCGAGAGTGGAGCGGCTCAGACCGTCGCGGCCCGGCGGGCCAGGGCTTCGGCCAGAGCGGCTTTGGTGTCGATGACGGCCACTTCGATGGCGTCTTCCCAGTTCACCTCGCCGAGATGCTCGTACTGCGGCTGTTCCCACGCGTAGATGATGCTGCGGGACACCGTGACGAGGGCGCCCCAGCCATCTTCATGGAACGCCAGGCACGCGTCGGCCATCGTGCCGCCCTGGACACCGACGCCGGGCACCAGCAGCAGGCTGTTCGGCATCAGGTCGCGCAGGAGCCGCGTGTCGTCCGGGTACGTGGCCGGCACGACCGCGCCGACGAGGCTGTACCCCGAGTCGCCGACGCAGCCGGCCTGGTTAGCCCAGTCGTTGACCCTCTCGGCCACGCGTTCGAAGAGGCGCCGGCCTTCCTCGTCGCGGAAGTCCTGGAACTCGGTGGCTGTCGGATTCGACGTCCGCACCACCACCAAGACGCCCTGCCCGCCGTTCTTGGCCACGTTGATGAACGGCTGGACGCCGTCCAAGCCGAAATACGGGTTGACGGTGACGGCATCCACGGTGACGGTGTGCTCCTGATCACCTTCGCCGATGAAGACCTCTTCCAGGTGGGCGGTCGCGTAGGCCTCGGCGGTGGAGCCGATGTCGGCCCGCTTGACGTCGCCTAGGACGATCAGCCCGGCCTCGTGGGCGTAATCGGCCACGTCGAAGTAGGCCCGCATGCCGAACTGGCCGCACCGCTCGAAACAGGCGCTCTGGAGTTTGACGCAGGGCACCTGGCCCGCGACGATGTCGATGACGCTCTGGCAGAACTCCTTGGCGGCGGCCGCCTGCTCGCTCAGCATGCCGGGGGATTTCGAGGCGATTTCCCGGATCTGCTTCGGCAGCCGCTCGTACATCGGGTCCAGACCCACGCATACCGGGGCCTGTTTCGCTTCGACGGCATCGAGTAGCCGGTCCGCAAAATGCTGTGGCACGCCGTGCTCCCTCACTCATCGCCTGCAAAGGCCGTTTTCGCGTGGACAAACGGCTAGGCGGATCGTTCTGGTGAAAGCGGAAGTCTAGAAACGCCCGGCTGAAAATGCAAGTGTATTCCGCTGTTCGGGGCTTTGCGGCCCCAGGAAAGGCACTCGGCGCCCCCCGAGAGGCGTTTGAGAAGGCGCCGGGCGTCCCTGGCGCCTGCGCCCTCCCCGGCCGGCAGGAAGGTTGTGGCCCTACCCGCTCAGGCTGGCGACCAACTCGGCCAGGCGGTCGTTGATCGAGTTTTCCTCGGCGTTGAACGTCCCCGCCACGTAAGCCCCGAGCGGCGGAGCCACCGCCACGTTGTGCTCGGCCGGTGACGTGCTACCCTCCAGGTATCCCCGGTAGGCGGTGTAGGCGGCGCTGGCATCGGCACCCGACGGGTACCGGATGACGAACAGGTAGTTCAGCACCCCCTCGCGGGTCGTCGGGTATCCCATGATCGCCACGTCGGTATTCGGGCCGAGGTCGAGCATCCGGGCCATCGTGCCGGGTTCGGCCATCGGCACAAACCCCAGGCTGGAGAGCGTCTGGAACTCGTGCAGGTAGTAGCGCTCGCCGGGTGCAGAGTCGCGGGGGAACGTGGCCAGCAGCGCGGGGAAGTACCCGGGCGACGTGATCTGGTCGGCCACCCACCGGCCGAATTCCATCAGGGCCGACGTGCCATCCCCCGCCCCCGCATACTCCACCGTCACGAAGTAGGCGCCCTTGACAAACCCCAGGGCCCGCTCGCTCATCCGCGCCGCCAGCCCCACCAGAGGAGACTGGCCACCATCGGCCCGAACGCTGAAGATGCCGAACGCCTCGGACGGCGTCTTCATCCGGAAGACGCGCAGCGTGATGGCCTCGCCCGCCTGGCCGCGCAGGTATCTGCGCTTGGCGGCACTCGCGAACGCGTAGGCGCGGAACGCCTCGGCCGCCTGGCCGAGGTCCTTCTCCAGGGCCTCGACGCCTGCCTGGGCGTCGGCCGACGGGCCGAAGACCTGGGCCTCGCCCTCGGGCTTCCAGTTGGTGATGTCGCCCGCGGCCGGCAGGAGTTTGAGGAGGTCCGCATGCAGCGTGGCGGGCGGCGGCGTGGGGGGCTTCTCGCCCTCCCCTTCCTCGGGCGGTGTGGTCTTGCAGCCGCCGAGGGCCAGCATTCCCGCCGCTGCCAGCACAATCAGCCAGCGCCAAAGCGGCGTCCGTGAAATCGTCATGACAGGTCTCCCTCCCGATGGGCCGTCGCAACAGACGTTTCCGGGCACAAGGCGGATTATAGCGCGGGTGGCCAGGGCAAGCAACTCATTTCGCCTTGCGCGGCACGGCAACAAGGAAGCGGCCAAGCATGAACACCATTCCCAACGCTAACGGCCCACCTGCAGAATCCATTGCGGGTCTGGCTCACCCAGCAACTCAAACACCTTCTTCTCGTCTTCAGTCGTCATCCAATCCTCCGGTGTTACAACGCGAAGCCCGCTATGAGGTACATCCTCGACCCAGAAGAATAGCGGAACGGACTCCGAATCACTGTAGGCCTGACCGAACGCCGTGGCCCAGATTGCCTGTAAGAAACCCGGATCGTGATCACGCAGGCCAACCCACACGTCCCGCTCGTCGGATTCGAGGCAGGCCATTATCCATGCAGCAGCGTTTTCTCGCGATGCCAGGATTTCGGACCTGAAATAAGCAATCCCCCGTACACCATTGCTGCAGGCCTTCAACCAGCGCCAGCCTTCTCCATGACCGGCCACTACAAGAGCAGCCGCCTCGTTCCACAATGTCCTGCTTCTCGTACGATACCCTCCGTAACGAACCTCCTTCTTCGCATAGTCATCGAACATGCACCCAACTAGATGCCGCCATGCAGGCGGATAGCGCACCTCGTCATTTGTCCCTCCCGACTTGACTAACACCGACGAAGGAGCCCGAAGCCAAACCGGTACCAGAATAGGCCAAGACCAGCCCTTCATCGGAAGTACAACGTCGGGAGAGACTTCGGGCCAAGTCCAAGATAACCCGTCGTAATGTTTTCCCCCACTGGGGTGACCCACAGACTCCAAGATGAAGGCTGGCCGCTCGCCCAGAGCGACGCGACGCGGGAGATCACCATAGATGAATGCCATGCTGCTTATGGCCGGGAAATGTACTGGCGACCAGAAGACCCGCTTGCCCTCCACCTTGACCCATCTCGCCTTCCTCGGCAATGGGCCGTCGCATTCAGCAATGCGGCGGTTCAAGGTCTGAAAAGGAGAATGATCTAACGAAGTCGCAAAATGCCAGAGCGCCCGTTTCGCCTGCGACTCAATCTGAGCGATGATCCGTTGACCGTCTGCCCCCAACTTGAGCGTTGAGCGGTCAAGGGAAAGCGAGACACGCTTTGGGGTGCTCCCCATTGTCAAGACCAAAAAGCGCTCGGGTTAAGATAGTCTCACAGTCCGACGGTTGCTGGAACGGAAGGAGCCCGTAGGGCGACTGGAGTTCCAGCAACCGTCCGCGCCGCCGCGCGGTCCCGTTCG
>JADHXV010000154.1 GCA_016782785.1 Planctomycetota bacterium
GGTGGAAGCGACCGGCACCGTTCCGACGGGCGCGTGGAGCCACCTCGTCGGCGTCCTGGCGGCCGACGGAAAGATCAAGATCTACGTCAACGGCGCCCCGGCCGCCACGGCCGTCGACGCCGGCCTCCTCGCCGGCGAGCCAGGCGAGACAATGCAGGTCGGCTGCGACAGCGGCAGCAACGGCATCGGCAACTACACCACGCCTTATGGCTTCAACGGCACGATCGACCAGGTCCGCGTGTACCACAAGGCCCTCTCGGACGCCGACATCCTGGCCCACTTCACCGACCCCGCCTCGGTGCCCGACACCGACCCCGACCAGCCGCTCTACTTCTCGTTCAATGCCGGCACGGCGGCCGACGATTCCGGCAACGGCAACAACGGCACAATCCTGGGCGCCAAGGTGACGACCGCCGGCAAGATCGGCAAGGCCCTTGACTTCTTCAACGTGGCGGGCACCGGCACGTTCTACTGGGTCCGCGAGATCCCGCTGCACGCCCGGGCCATGGCCAAGGCGGCCGACGCCATCTTCCTGGCCGGGCCGCCCGACGTCGACGACCAGGAGTACTCGTTCGACCACTTCGACGACCGACGGGTCCAGGCCCGGCTGCGGCAGCAGGTGCTCTCGTTCGCGGGCAAGTTGGGCGGCCTGATGCACGTCGTCTCGCCCGCCACCGGCGACACCCTGGCCGAGTACCGCCTGAGCGTGCCGCCCGTCTGGGACGGCATGATCGCCGCCAACGGACGCATCTACATGGCCATGATGGACGGCACGGTGGTCTGCTACGAGCCGCGGTGAGACGTGTGTGGGTGGCCCGGCCTACAGGGCTCCCTGACGATGTCATTCTGAGCGAGCGCAGCGAGCGAAGAATCTCGCCGTTGCCGTGGCTGTTTGGATGTCGCGCGGCGGGTCTCCGCACCCGCCGCGCCAAAGCGCCGGCCGGCGCGTAGGCCGCGGCGCCGCCGCGCGCGTTACGATGATAGATTGCCGGGACTTCGTCCCGGCCTACGTGGTCCCGGCCGGGCCAGTTTACCTGCCGGAGGAGGGCCGGCCGGGCCACACAACCCGCCGCGTGGCGAACCCCAAGAAAACCGCGGCGGCCTGGTCCATACGGAGGCGTACGCCGAAGGCCGCCGCGCGGAAACCCGTCATGGAACCGCCTCGCCCCGGGCCCTACCTGGGCTCGTAGCAGACGACCGTGCCGTCGGTCATGGCCACGTACAGCCGGCCGTTCACGGCGATCATGCCGTCCCAGACGGGCGGCACGCTCAGCCGATACTCGGCCAGTGTATCACCGGTGTCCGGGGAAACGGCCCAGAGGACGCCGCCCAACTTGCCGTCCAGGGCGAGGACCTGCTGCCGGAGCCGGGCCTGCATGCGGCGTTCCATGAAGTGGTCGAACGCGTACTCTTCGTCGACCACGTCGGGCGGCCCGGCGATGAAGAGGACGTCGGCGGCCTTGGTCATGGCCCGCACGTGGAGCGGAATCTCGCGGGTCCAGGCGTACGTGATGCCGCTCGTCCCCCCGCCCAGGTTCGCGAACGCCAGGGCTTGGCCCGCCTTGCCAGCCACGGCCAGGGGCCCGATGACCGCGCCGTCGTTGCCGTGGCCCGAATCGTCGGTGGCGTTACCGGCGTTGAACGAGAAGTAGAGCGAGAGGGCGGCGTCGCCGGTGTCGATGCTGCCGGGGGTCGTGTAGTGGGCGGCGATCTCGCCCTGCGCCAGCGCCCGGCGGTAGACGCAGAGTTCGTCAATCGTGGCGTTGATGCCGAACGGCTCGGTGTAGGTGCCGACCATGCTGCTCTGGTCCTGGCCCACCTGCATGGTGTTGCTGGGCTCGGACGGGATGAGGCCGGCGGCGACGGGCGTGCCGGCCGGGGCGCCGTTGACGTAAATCTCGATCGTCGGGTTGGGCGCGCCGTCGCGCAGGACGCCCGCCAGGTGGGTCCAGGCGCCCATGGGGATGGCGGCGGAGGCGGCCACCTCGTACTTCGTGCCGGAGACCCGCACAACGAAGCGCGGCGTGCCGCTTTCCAGGAACAGCGCGTAGCCTTGCGTGGCCCCGCCGTGGGCCAGCACCACGCCGTCGCCTTGGCTGGGCTTGACCCAGGCCTCGACCGTCAGGGCCGCGCCGGACGGGTCCAGGCTGGTCGAGTTCGCCACCTCCACGTACGAATTGCTGGTGGCCACCGGGCGGTCGGCGGAAAACAACTGGTATTCCAGGGGCGTGGTCCACTTGTAGTATTCGGGCTTGCGGCCGTAGCCGAAGACGTGCGAATCGTCGATGGCCAGGATCCGCCCGGACGGCGTGTTCAGACCCGCCTTGTAGTACCAGCCGTGCCCCGACGACCACGCCTGGCCCCACACCCAGTACGCCCGGTGCATCCACGTGCCGTCCAGGAACCCCGTGGGGCAGAACAGGTGGATCTTGTCACCCACCTGCTGCTGCACGTGGGCATCCGGGCTCAGCGGCGGCTTGGGGTACGGGTCCCGCGAGCCGTCCGGATGCAGCGCCTGCTCGCGCATGTAGACGTACGTGCCGTCGCCCGAGAGGATGTCCGGCAGGGCCGTCGGCATGTTCAGGATGCTGACGTTGACCTGGAAATCTTCGCCGGTGTGCGGGTCCTTGTCGTCGAGGACCGTCTCGGAGATCTTGGCGCCCGTTTCGGCGTCCAGGCAGAGGAACCGGATGCCGCCGTCCAGGAAGAACGACCGGCCCGCCACGCACGTGACGACGCCGTCCTGAACCAGCACGCTGCCATGCACCGGCCAGACCGATTCGACCTGCTCCCAGGCGCCCATGCGGAGGTCGTAGGGGGCGGCCCGGAACCGCCAGACGAGTTCGCCGTCGTCGGCGCGCAGGCAGTAGACGTACCCGTCCATCGAGCCGAAGAAGACCCGGCCGTCCTCGACGGTGGGCGGCGAATCGATCCGCCCGCCCGCTGTGAACGACCACACATGGTCGCCGCTGTCGGCGTCCAGGGCGAAGAGGCGGTGCTTGTCGACCGAGCAGACGTAGAGGCGGCCCTCGGCGGCGGTCAGGCTGCTCAGGTTCCCGCCGACGGTCTTCCGCCAGCGCGGGGCCAGGCTCGTGGCCACCGCCGTCGCCGTGTACCCGGTGCGGACCGCGTTGCCGCGGTACGTCGGCCAGTCGCCGGGAGAGGGCGAGCCGGTGATGACGGCGCTGTAGGCGGGGCCTTCCTCGAGCCGGCCCGCGTCGGGCACGGTCACCGGCCACGGACGGGTCGGGCTCTCGGGCGCGACGATCGTGAAACCGTACATCTTCGCCGTCAGGTAGCACGCACAGTTGGTCGGCGAGGTGTACAGCATGCCGTTGGCCGGCATGCATCCGTAGATGCACCCGCTGCGGATCCAGTGGTTAATCTGCCAGCGCTGCGACCCTTCCGAAAGGTCGGGGTCCACGAACTCGATGCCCGTCCGCGACGGCAGGATGTACTTCTGTGTGGCCTTCGAGCGGTGACACCGGTGATGGAACCAGTACGTGCTGATGTCGGGCGTAAACGCAATATCGGCGGTGCCGCCCAGCAGGTCCCGGCCTTCGAAGAGGCCGTCGTTGCTCCCGTTGGCGATGCGGCCCGAGAAGGCGAGCGGCTCCAGACCCGTCCCGGGATCGGCGTCGATGATGAGCAGGTCCTGGGGCGAGTTGTGGCCGCCCGCCAGGTGCGTCTGCGTCCACAGGATCTGGCCGTTGCTCTTCTGCAGGCTGTGCATCTTCTGGTCGCCGCCGGCGAACAGGAGGTATTGGCCGTACGCCACCAGAGTCGGCGCGAAACCCGTGGCGATCGTCGCCCGCCGCGACACCGCCGCCGACGCCCACACCTGCCCGCCCGTCGTCCGGTCCAGCCTAATCACTTTCGTGCCGTCGTGGAAATACACGCCGTCGTCGTCGGCCGTCAGCGACAGCGGCATGACCAACTGGTTCGGGGAGGTCCAGAGGTGGTTGCCGGTGGCGGCCTCGACGGCCACGATGTTCCGCCACTCGTCGCGCTCCGACGGGTCCCACCCGTGCTCGTCCTCCACGCGGGTTTTCTCCGTGCCCACGACCCTGTGGACGGGGATGAACTGTGGGCGCCACGTGGGCGGCAGGCGGCCAAGGCAGAACAGCACGCCGTTCGAGAGGATAATCTCCTCCGTCGCCGTCGTCTCCTCGTACACGCGGACGGTGTGCCCGTCGATGGCATCCAGCGCCGTCACCGGGTCGTCGAGGCCCATCGTGGCGTAGACCCGCAGGCCGTCGGTCACCAGCCGCCGGGCCAACGGCGCCGGGCCGCTCTTGAACGGATAGAGTTGGCTGTGCCAGAAGCGAATCTGCCGCTTCCACAGCACCGTCCCGTTGAACGCGTCGCGGGCCACCAGTTCCCACTGCGACGGCAACTCGATGGACGAAATCGGGCCGTGGTCCATGATGTAGAACATGCGGCCGGCGTCCTCCACCATGGCGCTGCAACTGGCCATCCGGTCGTGGTGCCGCGACCACTTCGGGCTGCCCACCCACTGCATGTGCCGCGGCGGGCCCATCACGACGTCATGCGAGACCGCGTTGTTGGTGGAGTCGTACAGGTCCTGCGGCCAGTCATCGATGCCCGCCGGACGCGGCTTCGTGTGCATCTCCCACGCCGACCCGTTCCAGATGGTCGCCACGCCCTCCGGCGCCACGACGCGCATCACCTCGTCCATCGTGAGCGCGCCCATGTCCTGGACGACGAGCAGGCGGACGAGGTTATCGACGTACGGCAGACTCGTGCCGCTGAACCGGTCGGCCGCCACGGGGCCGTACACGCCCTGCGAGGCGATATAGTCGCGGGCCGTCTGCACGTCGGCCGCGTCCGTGTCGATACCGTGGACGAGATACTGGTCGCCCTTGTGGAGGTCGACCGTCAGTTGCCCGTTGCCGCAGCCGACGTCGACCACCAGGCCGCCCTGAATGCCAGTAGCCGTGTAGATATCCTCTGCCGTCACGCCGCCGGGCGCGCCGAGGGGCGCCGGGCCGCCGTCGCCCGCGAGCGTCGTCGCGCCGCCGGCGGCGAGGTCCATGACGCCCGCCGGGCTGCCCGCCACGGAGCCGAGCGTGCCGGCCGCGTCGCCGCCGAAACTGGCATCGAACCGGCCGGTGAACGTCGAGTTCCTGCTCGCAAGCGCCACGCCGACCATCTCGCCGAAGACGCCCGCCAAACTGCCGCCCGTGGTCTGGAAGCGGAAGTCGAACTTGTCCGGCGCGCCGTTCTCGTAGCCGAAGCCGTGGAACGTGCCCGTCAGGAGCGGGCTGGCGTACTCGGCCGTGCCGTCGCCGTCGAGGTCGAGCGCGCCGCTGATCTCCAGGTCCTGGTCGGCCGCGCCGCCGGCAGCGACGCCCGCGCCGCTGACGCGCAGGCGGATCCTAAGCGACGTCCCGGCAGGCAGCGCGCGCTGGTCCTCGCCGACCTTCAAGGACGTGACGGCGGCGTCGATCATGAAGCCGTCGGACCCGGCGTCGTAGGCCAGTCCGGCGGCGCCCTCGAAGTCGAGGGCGGAATCGCTCATCTCGACGTGGAGCAGCTCACCCCCCGCCGCGGCCGCCAGCGCCAGGCCCATCGCCGCCAGAAGAACACCCCGTGTCACCACGCGCATAACCGACCTCCTCGCACGATAGTGGCCCCCTCTCCGGCCACCCCATTCCCCAAACAAGCATCGGGTGCCGGGCCGTTTCAGATGAAGCAAACCGGCGCGGCAAGGTCCGATAGTCCTCATCCGCGCCGGCCGAGTTCGCTTGGACCGCGATCCCGGAAGGCTCGGGCCTCCCTGGACAACCCCTGTGGGCCTTGGAGTGGACAGACTTCCACCGCCGCCCCGTCCAGGAGGCCAGCCCCCAACCTTGTTGTCCAAGAGATTATAGGCCAAACTCGGGCATGTGGCAAACCGGCGGCCCTAAAAAGTGCGGGACTTTCTCCCCTCCCGGCGTGTTGATTACCCCAGGAACGGGTCGACGGCCGGCGCTGGACCCGCAGCGGCCTGCCCGAAGGAGCCAGGATGACGCCGCAGCCATCCCGACGCATCCGCCCGCCGCACCCGCTGCTAATCCTGGAACGTCATCTCCGGAATTTGCGCGGTGGGTCTCCGCACCCACCGCGCATTAGAAGGCCTTCTCGCCGGGGCGCGGCCCGTACGGGCCGCGCACAATGCGGTGTGGTCCTCGCCGCCCTGGCCCTGGCGACCATCCTGCTGCCGGCCGCGCCGGCGCTCGCCGAGACGCCCCCGCTCACCCCGCCGCGGACCGCAGAGCATGCTCAGCCCGCCGCGAGTCCTCAGCCCACAATGGAAACCGACCCGATGCTGGCGGCCGAATGGCGGAGCCAGTTCGACGCCCTCGCCCGCGACATCGCCAATCGCAAGCACTTCGACAAGGTCGCCCATGAGACGTACCGCCCCGAATCGCTCATCCTTCCGTCCGACCGCGACCCGGCGGACGTGGTCCTCCGGCGGACGGCCGCCCTGCTTGCCGACCTCCGGCAGATGCCCGGCGCGCCGGACCTCGGGCCGCACGCGGCGCGCCTGGAGGCCCTCCGCGCCCGCGCCGCCGAGGTCCCTCCGGCCCAGGCCGACGCGCGGTACGCCCTGTTCGAGGATGCCTGCCGGCTGCGGCGCGAGGTCGCCTTCGCCAACCCCCTGCTCGACTTCGACCGCCTCCTCTTCGTCAAGCACCACCGGGCCCTCTTCAACCACATGTGCGACCAGTATTACGGCATGGCCGCCACGCCCGGCGGCGGACTGTACGTCCTGCGCGACCCGTTCGGCCCGCGGCCGCGGGTCGAGGACGTCCTGGCCGGCGCCGTCGTCCAGCGCGGCAGGCTGAAGGGCCAGCGCCTGCGGACCGGCCTCCAGCCCGGGCCCATCGACCTGCGGTTCGACGGCCAGGGCAACCTCCTCGGCGACATCGACAAGGTCCAGACCGGCTCGTTCCTCGCCCCGGACCTCTCCTATGACGCCACGGCGGTCCTCTTCGCCTACGTCGAATGCACCGGCGACCCGAAGCACCGGCACCACACCGACCCCACGCGCGGCCACTGGGACGAGGGCCGATGCTGGCACATCTTCAAGGTGAACCTCGACGGCTCGGGCCTCGAGCAGGTGACCGACGGCACGTGGAACGATTTCGATCCGTGCTGGCTGCCCAACGGCCGGATCGTCTTCATCTCGGAACGCCGCGGCGGGTACCTGCGGTGCGGCCGCGTCTGCCCCACGTACACGCTGTACGACATGCGGCCGGACGGGTCCGACATGCGGTGCCTGAGCCCGCACGA
>JADHXV010000155.1 GCA_016782785.1 Planctomycetota bacterium
GTGCATGATCGCCGGCCCGAAGGAAATCCGGCGCACGAAGAACGCCATCAAGAAGAGTTTCCGCGTGCAGCGCGACCTGAAGGCCTTCAGCCTGGTCGAGATCCTCTCGCCGTGCCCCACGTACTGGCGCGTCCCGCCCACCAAGGCCGCCGAATATATCGAAACGTGGATGACCGAGATCTTCCCGCCGGGGGTGATTAAAGATACGACGAAGGGATTGAGGGAGTGAGGGACTGAGTGACGAAGTAACGGCGGCGCGGCGGAAGCATCGCGCGGCGGGACTATGGAGCCCGCCGTAAGTAAGCCTCAGGTTGAACGACGGGTGTCATCCTGAGCGCAGCGAAGGATCTCGCCGTGGTCGTTGCCTTATTGTATTTCGCACGGCGAGATTCTTCGTCGCGGCTTCGCCGCTCCTCAGAATGACAACGAAGGAATTCACTATTCCGGGCTCAATGAATAAATGCGTGTTGGCACGCGGGTCGTTGCCTCAGTCACTCAGTCACTCGCATTCACCGCGGCCGCGAACCGTTTGTTCGCCGATTCCCAGTCGATGACCCCCAGCCACGCGTCCACGTAATCGGCCCGCTTGTTCTGGTACTTCAGGTAGTAGGCGTGTTCCCAGACGTCGCAGACGAGCAGGGGCACGCAGCCCCAGACCGTCAGGTCCTGGTGCCGCTCGGTCTGGAGGACAATCAGACGCCGGCCCACCGGCTCGTACGCCAGGACGCCCCATCCGCTGGCCTCGACGGCCTTGGTGGCGGCGGCGAACTGGGCCAGCATCTTGTCCTTCCCGCCGAGCGAGGCGTCGAGGGCCTTGGCCATCTCGGCCGACGGCTGGCCCCGTCCGCCCGGCCACATGCTCGTCCAGTACAGCGTGTGCAGGACGTGCCCGGAGCCGTGGAACGCCAGTTCCCGCTCCCAGTGCTTGATCGTGGCGTAGTCGTCGGCGGCCCGGGCCTTTTCGAGGGCCTCGATGGCCGCGTTCGCCCCCTTGACGTACCCGGCATGGTGCTTGTCGTGGTGGAGGGCCAGCGTCGGGTCGTCGATGACCGGCGCGAGCGATGGGTACGGCAGGACGGGCAGCGTGTACATCTGGGGTCCGGCGGTGGTGGCGGCTCCTTCGGGTTCCATCGCAGTCTCTCCTTCCTCGTCTTTGCCACAGCCGAGCGTGGCGGCCATGGCGAGGCTCAGTCCGCCCAGTCCGATGCTTTTCAAGGCGTCGCGGCGGCCCAGGGGAACCATCTCGCACTCCTTTTCCGAAGTCTGTTCCCGGCCCGTCCGTACGGATCGCACTGGACCCGCACGCGTTCCGGGCCGGAATGCCCTTGCCCAGTGACTGGGCCCGTCATAGCCTATGGTAGACTGGGCTGCACCTTGGCTGCAACAGGGCGGTGAGATTTCGGCTCGCGGCGCGGTGGCCGTCCGAGCCCCGAGCGAGTTCGCGCGCGGCCGTAGCCAATGTCATTTCGACCGAGCCCTCGCGAAGCGAGGTCGAGCGGAGAGATCTTGCCGTTCGCATGGAAGAAACAGCGAGATTCCTCGACTCGCTTCGCTCGCTCGGAATGACAATGCACGCCGCATGGCGCAACAGGGTTGGCGACGAGTTCAAACTGCAGGAGGTTCACGTGGACGAACGCATAATCTTTTCCGGCTTCGGCGGGCAGGGGCTGATGACGCTCGGCAAGTTCACCGCCGAACTCCTCATGGACACGTACGAGGTCACGTTCTTCCCGTCGTACGGCTCGGAGGTCCGCGGCGGCACGGCGTATTGCCATGTGTGCGTCAGCGACCGGCCCATCGCCAGCCCCGTCGTGGAAGAGGCCACGTGCCTGGTCGTCATGAACCAGATGTCGTACGACCGGTTTGCCGGCCTCGTCCGCCCGGATGGCCTGGTCCTCTCCAACAGCAGCATGATCGAGCCCACGGGCGCGCATGGCACCGCGCGCCTGGTGGAGATCGACGCCTCGGGCCTGGCCAACAAACTGGGCAACGTCCGGGTGGCCAACATGATTCTGCTGGGGGCCCTGAACCGGCTGAAGGGCCTGGCGGGGGAGAAGGAGATCGTGGCCCTGCTTCAGAGGAAACTCGGGACGGCGGCCGATAAGCGCGAGATCCTGGACCTGAATAAGCAGGCGCTGGCTATGGGGGCGGCCGAGGTCGACCGCCTGGCCGGCTGACGGGCGGGCGCGCCGGTTTGGTTTCCGCCGCCGGCCCGTTCGTGCCCGCCGTATAATACGGTTGAGCAGCACGTAGGCCCGGGACGCCGTCCCGGCATTCGGTCCTGGAAGGAGGGAGACCATGAGCCGCCTGTGCCTGGTCCTGGCGTCGGTCCTGGCCGGGGCGATGTTGGTCCAGACGGTCGCGGCCGAGGAGGAATCGCAGGCCGAGGCCGTCTACAGGGAGTGGCTGAAGAAGATCCGCCTCATCGAGATTCAACACCTGCGTTCGACCAGTTCCTCGACGTTCGCCGAAGGCCGCACCAAACTCCTCGCCATGCAGAACGCCGCCGCCGTCGGCCCCATGGTCGACGTGCTGTACGGTCCGAACCCGCGGTACCGGGGCCTGTTGATCGAGGCGCTGACGGCCATGATGGCCCAGTACTCGGACATGGCCGTGGCGTACCTCCAGGAGATCGCGGTCGGCGACGGCAGCGGCCCGCACCGGCGGCGGGCCATCGAGTCCCTGAAGCAGGCCCCCAGCCCGGACCAGACGAACCGGCTGATGGCCCACCTGGCCCTGGACGACGTGCCGATCATCCGCGACCGGGCCGCCACCGCCCTGGCCGCCCTCGGCGACAAGCGGGCCGTCTGGCTGCTCGTCGAGCGGCTCGTGACCGAGGACGTGCGGATGGTGGGCGGCGAGGTGTGGAGCGGCAGCATGCAACTGGACATCCGGTTCCAGGTGGCGGGCATCCCCCGGTTCCGCCAGGTCACCATCTCGGCCGCCGTGCCCGGCGGGGGCATCGCCACCGCCCAGATCCAACTGCCCGAGGTCGAGATCGTCGACGTGGCCACCACCATCGCCATGACGCAGCACGGCACCCCCGTGCCGCATTACGAACGCGTCCAGACGCAGCACCCCGAGGTCCTGGCCGCCCTGAAACAGTTGACCGGCAAAGACTTCGGCTACAACCAGGCGGCGTGGCAGAAGTGGCTGGAGTCGGAGGAGGCCCGAACCAAGGTCCCGCCCTGGGAACCCATCCGCTTCAAGACCGGCTAGCGGCGTTTTCTGGCGACGGCTGGTAGCGTATTTGTCATTCTGAGGGTCGCCTTGGCGGCCCGAAGAATCTCGCCGTTGTCTTGGCCGTTTCGCTTTTCGCAAAGGCGAGTCTGCTGGGAGGGTGGCGATGATCCGGTTGAGTTATGGTGGTCGCTTCGATGAGCATGACCTTGTTGAGTACATCAAGGCAACCGGGAGGGGCTACATCATACAGGGGCAACAGGCGGTTGCGTTTGCACACCACACGAAGCCTAACTCGCTGGATTACTGGCTGAGGCAAATCGCCCCCAACCGCGATACGAAGCAGGCTGACAATGCAGTAGTCAGGCGTCTCGTGAGAACGAAACTGTTTAGAGTTGCCCACGGTTTGCGATGCCCGGACTCAGGCAGGTTCTGCAAGGGACTCCGGCTTGCCGAAGCAAGAACAATGGGCATGTAGGCCGGGACGAAGTCCCGGCGATTCATGAGATTGCCGTGGCTGCGCCACGGCCTACATGGGAGGTGGGCGCGGCCGTCTCCGCGCGGCGGGTGCGGAGACCCGCCGCGCGAACCATAATGCGCCTCGCGCGTTTCGCTACCGCGCTTTTCTCACAGCACCTTGACGACGACCAGCGTCAGGTCGTCGGCCTGGGGCGCGAGGCCCGTCCACCGCCGGATGTCCCAGCGGATCTCCTCGACGGCCCGCTGCGCGCCGTACTCGGCGTGGCGGCGGATGGCGTCCATCAGGCGGTCGCGGCCGAAGCGTTGGCCCTCGTAGTTGGTGGCGTCGCACGCGCCGTCGGAGTAGAGGACCAGCGTGTCGCCGGCCTGGAGGTCGACCACCTCCTGCTCGTAGTCGACGTCGCCGATGACGCCCAGCAGGGGCCCGCCCGTCTGGAGGCGCCGGACCTCGCCGCCGCGGACCAGGACGCCCGGCTCGTGCCCGGCGTTGGAGTAGGTAAGCCGGCGGCCGGCGGAGTCCAGCACGCCGTAGAAGAGCGTGGCGAACTCGGCGGGTTCGGTGTCGGCGGTCAGCCCCTCGTTGACGCGGCGCATGACGTGCGTGAGCGCGTAGATATGTTCGGCCTGGGCCCGCAGCGCCGCCCGGACGCTGGCCATCAGGATGGCCGCCGGCACGCCTTTGCCGGCCACGTCGCCGACGGCCACGCCCCAGTTGCCGCCCGGCAGTTCAATCCAGTCGTGGAAGTCGCCGCCCACTGCGAGCGACGCCATCGTGACGCCGAAACAGTCGTACCCCTCGATGGTCGGGGCCTGGGCGGGCAGCAGGCGGTTCTGGACCTTGGCGGCCACCTCCAGTTCCCGCTGCTGCTGCTTCGACCGGACGACCTCGTCCAGCAGTTGGGTGTTGCGGACGGTGAGGGCGGCCTGGTTGGCCACGCTCTGGAACAGGCGGATCTCCTCCGGCGTGAAGGTGTGCGGCTGAGCCGTGTAGATATGCAGCGTGCCAAGCGCTTGGCCCTTGGCCAGCAGGCCCATCGAGAGGCTCGACACCAGGCCCTCGCGCCGGGCCGCGTCGCCGTAGTGGACGTGCGGGTCGTTCCGCATGTCGGGCGTCGTGACGACCTCGCCCGCCAGCGCCGCCCGGTCGTTGGGGTTCTCGGCCACCAGGACCGGCCCCTTTCCCAGGTACGCCGGCGACAGGCCGTAGGTGGCCTTCAGGACCAGTTCGTCGCCCGCCGGGCTCAGCAGCCGCAGGCTGCACGCCTTGACGTTCATGACCTCGGCCATGGTGCGGACGATGTTGTCGAGCACCGTGTCGGGCTCCAGCGCCGATGAAAGCAGGCGGCTGGTCTCGGCCAGGAGCGTCAGTTCCTCGACGCGGTCCCTCAGGACGGCCTGCTGCCAGCACAGCCGCGCCAGCGTGTTGGCGAGCAGTTGCAGGAACGCCACGGCCGACTGCATCCGTTCGTCGGCGAGGGGCCGGAGTTGGGCGGCGGCGTCGGCCAGTTCGCCGGCGTCCAGGCCGTGGGCCTCGGCCAGTTCGTCGATGCGCTGGCGCGTGAGCGGGGCGTCGGGCACGTCGCCCAGGACGACCGTGCCCAGCGGCTGCCCCTCCAACTGGATGCACGCCGCGTACTGCGCCAGGCCCGCGTGGCAGACGTACCGGACGGGCGCGAGGCGTCCCTCGGCGGCCGCGGCTGCGGCGGCGGCGTAGTTCGACAGCCGGCACGCCTCGTCCTCGTGCAGCGGGCCGCCAATCATCTCGCAGAACCGGTTCGAGCAACTCGGGCGGGTGACCAGCCGGCCCTGCTCGTCGCGGATGCTGATGGCCATGCCGGCCAGTTCCGCGAAGCCGTCCTGGATGGCCTGGAGCGTGCCGACGTCGATCAGGTCCAGCAGGCGCGGGTGGCCGCCCGGCGTGCGCAGGGTGCCCGGCTCGCGGCGCGGCGGCGCCGGCGGGGGAGCAGCGGTATCGGGATGGACGGGGTCAGGCATGGTTCATACGTCCGTCGCGCGAGGGGGCGGGGACCGGCCGGTTACGACACCGCCAGCATCCGCTCGATGGCCCGGCGGGCGCCCTCGGCCACGTCGGCCGGCACCCGGACCTCGTGCCGCATGTCCTCCAGCGACCAGACGATCTTCTCCAGGGTGTTCAGTTTCATGTTGGGGCAATCGGCTAAACTGGATATCTGGATAATCTGCTTATCCGGGTTCGCCCGGCGGATGGTGTGGCACACGCCGAACTCGGTCGCGATGACGAACGTCCGTTTCGGCGACTCGGCCACGCGCCGGATGATCTGGCTCGTCGAGCCGATGAAGTCCGCCATCCGGCGCACGTCGCGCGTGCACTCCGGGTGCACCAGGACCTCGGCGTCCGGGTACTCGGCCCGCCGGGTCTCGACGTGCTCGGCCAGGATGCGGTGATGCGTGGGGCAGAACCCCGGCCAGAGGATGATGTTCGCGCGGCCGGTCACGTCGGCCGCGTATTCGCCCAAACTCGCGTCCGGCACGAACAGGATCGGGCGGTCCGCGGGAATCGACTCGACCACCCGGACGGCGTTGGCGCTCGTGCAGCAGATGTCCGACAGGGCCTTGACGGCGGCCGACGAGTTGACATACGTCACCACGGCGGCGCCGGGGTGCCGGCGCTTGGCGTCGGCCACCTCGCGCGGGGCGGCCATGTCGGCCATCGGGCACCCCGCGTTCGGGTCCGGCATGAGGACGGGGCGGTCGGGGTTCAGGAGTTTTGCCGTCTCGGCCATGAAGCGGACGCCGCAGAGGACGATTACGTCGGCCTCGACCTTGGCGGCCTCGCGGGCCATCGCCAGCGAATCGCCGACGATGTCGGCTACGTCCTGCACCTCCGGCCGCTGGTAATTGTGGGCCAGGATGACGGCGTTCCGCTGGCGCCGAAGCGCGCCGATGCGCTCCACCAGGTCCGCCGGGTTGCCCGTATCCAGCGCCACCATGCTTCTCTCCACCCGTATTCTGGCCGGCCTGCGCTAACGCCGTGCATGCCGGGCCGTAAAGAACGCGCAATTATACGGCCCGCGCCGCCCGGCCTCAACGTCAAACCCTGGGGCGCCGTGCGGGCGTGCAGGACAAGCATGCGGCTGCGGGGCAAGTTCCCCGCGGGCCGGGCCGGTTGTCGGACATTCGCCCTCCCACGGCGTATAATCTACCAACAAGGGCGGTGGGGACGGTGTCTGGAAACGGAAGGGCCGATGACGCGAACGACGCTGAAGCGACTCCTGGCGGCCGTGCGGATGACCGCGACGGCCGCGCTGACGGCGGTGCTTCCGGCCCTGCTGGTGACCGCGCTGACGGCCGGGCCTGTCCTCGGCGACGACCTGGGCCGGCTCCTTCAGCCCGGCCCGCGGAAGCCCGACGAGGCCGCCGACCTCGTGCGCCAGGCCCTCGCGGCCGACCCGGACGCCTCGCGCCAGGCCCTCGACCGTCTGGCGGCGATGGGCGAGCCCGCCCGGCCGCGGCTGACGGCGGCGGTCCGCCAGTTGCTCGAGCGCGGCCGGGAAGTGGTCCTCCGGGCCGAGCGCCTGGTCGGCGACCCCGCCAAGGCGGCGGACCTCCAGGAG
>JADHXV010000156.1 GCA_016782785.1 Planctomycetota bacterium
TGGCTAAACCAATGTCACAGCCAAAAAGGTTGTCATTCTGAGGAGGCACGGTAGGGCCGACGAAGAATCTCGATTTTCGTTGTTCGAACGGCGCGATTCTTCGGCCCCGCCCATACGGGTCCGTACTGGACACGCGGGGCCGCAGAATGACATCCTGTGTCGTGCAGCGACATTAGAATCACCGGGCTCAATCGCCACCCGTACGGGCGCGTGAGAACCCTCGCAACCGCCCCGCCCGCCGCGCATCATGACGGCCGGCCGGGCGACGAAACGCCTGTCACGGAAGGGGGCCAGCCACATGCGACTGCGAAGCAAACTCCTCGTCGCAGGCATCCTCGTCATGACACTGGTCGTGGCGCCGGTCACGACGTTTCTCGTGGTCGGCTCGTTCGACGCCCCGCCGTTCGACGACACCGACCTCCGGCCCGAGCGCGCCGAGGAGGTCCCGGACGACCAGAACGGGTTCCCCCTGCTCCGGGAGGCGTATGCCGCCATGTTCCGGCTGGAGGGCGGCAAGAATCTGGACGGAACCACGCCCGAGTACCCCGAGGACACCGGCGACGACAGCGCCGAGAAGGTCCTCTCGGATGGCAAGCGGCTTGATTACATGGTCAGCGGTGAAAAGTGGGACGACGCCGTGGCCGAGGACTATCTCCGCCGGAACCGAAAGGCCCTGGACCTCCTCGACCAGGCCCTGGCCCGGCCGCGGTGGCAACTGCCGTACTTCGACTCCGTGGATGCCGAGTTGCCCTACGCCAACGAGTTTCTCCGGCTGGGCGAGTTGATGCAACTCGAGTCGCGCGCCCAGGCCCGTCGCGGCGAGGCGGCCGAGGCGTACGGGATGGCCATGAAGATCATGGATTTCGGCAACCGCCTGGAACATGCCAACAACTGTCTGGTCACCTACCTGGTGGGCCTGACCGTCCGCGGCATGGGCACTGAACTGTTCAGCGACTACGCAGCCACCTGTCCCCTGCCGCCGGAGGACCTGCGGGCGTACGCGCAACGGCTCGGCGACATGCCTCCCCGCGGCGAGGACCTGGCCCACGCCCTGCGGGTGGATTACCTCGTCGCGGCCAACGCGGTGGACCAGATCCGGGCACACGGAATGGAAAAGTATGGACCGGGGTACGGAGGGCCCGAGTGGGCGTTCGCGTCCTCGCCGTACCGCCTCCATCCGAACCGGACGAAACAACTGTTTGCCGATGCGTACAGGGTGTGCTGCGCTGCCGCCGCCAAACCGTACTGGGAAGCCAAGGCAGACATCGAGGACTTGGCACACCAGATCGAGGCGATGAGCGATCGGGCCAGAGCCGACTGGTGGAGCTTGCTCCGCCCGAATGCCGTCGGGGAGTATTTCTACTTCAGGTGGCTGCCCGCTTCCAATAACGTAATCAAGACGAAAGCCATTACCGAAATCCAACTCTCGGCCACCTGTCTCCTGCTAGCCCTCCGTGCCTGCAAGGATGAGCACGGCCGGCCGGCCGAGACGCTCCAAGCCCTCGTCCCAGCCTACCTGGACGCCGTGCCCTCGGACCCGTTCGACGGCAAACCGATGCGCTACGACGTGCAGAAGCGCATCCTCTATTCGGTCGGCAAGGACGGCGTGGACACGGGCGGCCTCGCGCGCGAGGAACAGGAGCGGTGGCAGAAAACCGACGATCCTGACGCCGCCGACGCCGGATTCCCGCCCCGTCCGGATCGCATGCCCGACCCGAGTTACCTCATCGAGTTTTAGCGCCCGGCCGGCTCAAATCTGCGAGCACGCCGCCGGGCGCAGCAGGATGTTCGTGATGTTCGACACCGTGTCGGCGTACTTCGGGTCCTTCGACAGGGTCTTCCAGTCGGGATGGGAGGTGAACTTCTTCCAGGCCGCCTTCTGGGTATCCGTGTCCGGGAAGGTAAGCATGTAGGTCAGGTTCGGCAGTTTCGGGCCGATGAGGGTTTCGCCGAAGAAGACCGGGGTCATGCCGGCCGCGTGGAAGATGGCGATTTCGCCGCCCTCGTTGAACATTTCGACCTTCTTGAATGCCTTGGCCTGGCTGTGGCTTTCGTAGATGCGGAGTTGGAAGATGCGGCCGTCGGTCTTCTCGGGCGCCTGGACGCGCGGCATGCCGTCGAAGGCGAGCATCAGGGAACTTTCGATCCGCTGGTACGCGGGGCTGGCCTTGGGCGCGCCGACGATGTCGGCCACCTCCTGGTTGGCCAGGATCTGCGCCCAGGCCTTTCGGCGGACCTCCAGGACCTGCTCCGCCGAGGCGTACGGCAGGAGAACGAACAGGTCCGGGCTCGAATCATCGAGATACGCGAACACGCCGACCGGCTGGACGCCGGCCGCGTTCCACGCGGGGACGGCTGCCTTGGCCAGGAACGCCTCGAACCGGCCGCGGGCGTCGGCGTCGGCCAGGCGGTATTGCCGGAGTTCCAGATACTGCTTGCCGGCGGCCTCGCCACCCCGTGCCGTGCCGGCCATCGTGCCCAGCGCCGTGGCGCCGGCCAGACAGGTGCTGCCCAGGAACGTTCGCCTCTGCATGGGTGCCTCCGTTTCTTAGCGTGCTGAGGATGAGCGCCGGCCATCCAAGCCTCGCCGGCGCCCTTGATCTCACCCGTCTTCGGGTCGAACAAGCGGTCGCAGAAGGTCTTGAAGCGCCGGGATATCGCGCCGCGCCGCCCTCCACACCTCGGCAAGATCCACCGCCTCGTAGTGGTGAATCATCTTGTCTCGCATGCGACCCATGTCGCGCCACGGCAATGAGGGATGACCGGCCTTGAACTCGTCCGACAACCGCTTCGTCGCCTCGCCGATAACCAGCAACTGATGGACGGCGGCCGACTGCGTCCTGGCGTCGGCCTGGAAGGCGGCGAAGTCCATACCCCGGACAAACTCCGTGATCAGACGTGCCGCATTCAGCATATCCACCAGCGTTGCGGCGTCGCGGTCAGGCGGCATAGATCGTTCTCGCGGTTTCGAGGATGCTCCTGCGGCGGATCCAGTTGGGACTGGACTCCACGCTTCGCCGGGTGAGCAAGTCGACCTCCCGGCCAAGAATCTCGGATAACTCCTCTTCCATGCGAAAGTGATCGAACAACGTCCACTCGGCGTCAGGGGCAAAGGTGACCAGCAGGTCCACGTCGCTCTCGGGGCCGAAGTCGTCGCGCAGTACAGACCCGAAGGCGCTCAGTTCCTGCACCTTCCACCGGCGACAGAACTCCGCCAACGCCGCCTCGTCAATCTTCAAAGGGCCCATGACGCACCTCAACCCTGGTGTGGACAGCGCGATTATAGCCCGGCCGCCGGCATCTGCAACACCCTCTATCGCCGCGGACCCTGCGCCGGTTGCGGACCGACCTCACCACGGCCCGGGCTCGTCGAAGTCGGCGGTGGCGGCGACGGCCACGTAGACCTCGGCGGCGCCGGCCTTCTTGAGCGTCCGCGTGCATTCGCCGATCGTTTCGCCGCTCGTCATCACGTCGTCGACCAGGAGGACGGTCCGGCCCTGGAGGTCCGCGCCGCGGCGGGCACGGAAGGCCCCGCGGACGTTCCGCCGGCGGCGGCTGGCCGGCAGGTTCGTTTGGTGCGGCGTCGGCCGCGTCCGCACGAGCGCCCGGGCCGCCACGCCGCGGCACGCCGGCGCCGCCCGGACGAGTTCCCCCGCCATGACGCTGGCCTGGTTAAAGCCGCGGCGGATGCGCCGGCCCCAGTGCAGCGGCACAGGAACGATGCAGTCGATGCGGTCGGCCCAGTCCACGAGCGCCAGCCGGTCGGCCAGCAGCCGGCCCAGGACCTGCCCCAGGCCGACGCGCGGCTCGTGCTTGCACCGGAGGATGAGCGTCCGGAGGGCCCCCTCGTACGGCCCGGTCCGAACGGCCCCGTCGAAGAGGACCGGGTACTCGCGGCAGAAGAGGCAGCCGTCCGGCCCGGAGGTGTGCGGCCCGGCGTGCCGGCCACACAGCGGGCAGTACGGCCGGGTCAGGAGGTCGGCCATCGCCCGGCCGCAGACCTCGCACAGCGGCCAGCGGCGGTCGGGCGGCGACGGCGCCCCGCAGGCGGCGCAGTGCGCCGGCAGGATGAGTTGGCCGACCGCCATCGCCGCGTGCCGCCACATGGCCGCATGGTAACGCGGCCGGCCTCGGTCACGCAAGCGCCTGCGCGGTGGGTCTCCGCACCCACCGCGCTTCCTCTCCCGGCCGGACAAGCCGGCCGGGCCACACGGTCGTGGCTCGAACGGCGCGGCCGTGTGGCCCGGCCAAGCCAGCAGACGCGGCGGGTGCGGAGACCCGCTGCGCCAAACTGGGCTGCCGCGCGATGCGCCGCCTGTGGCCTTTCGCCGGCGGGTCCGGTCTGGTATCATCTCGCCGGGAGTAGCGAGGGTAAGGCGAGGCCGCGCGTGCGCATTCTGCATCGGTACATCCTGCGCGACATGCTGAAGGCGCTGGCGCTGGCGTTGGCGGCGGTGGCGGGCGTCGTGAGTTTCGGCCTGGTGCTGCCGAAACTGCAGGAGTACGGCCTGGGCCCGGTGGTGTCGCTGATGTACATGGTGCTGGTGATGCCGCGAGCGGCGTACCTGGCGCTGCCGCTGGCCGCCACCCTGGCCGGGTCGCTGGTGTACGGCCGGCTGGCGACCGAGAACGAGTTGATGGCGTGCCGGGCCAGCGGCATCCCGCAGTGGAGCCTGTTCTGGCCGACGTTCGTCCTGGCCCTGGTGGCCGCCGGAATCACGCTGGGCCTGGCCGCCTGGCCCCTGCCCGAGAGCAAGTATGCCGCCAAGGTCCTGGGCCAGGCCGACGTGGAGCGGCTGCTGTTCAGCCAACTCGAGACGACCGGCAAGATCAAGGTCAAGGAGGCCAGTTTCCAGTTGACCGTGGACCGCGTGGCGGGCAACATGCTCCACGGCCCGACGCTGAAGTACCGCGGCAAGGACGGCCAGACGTACTGTTACGCGCCGTACGGCACGGCGGAGTTCGACCGGGCGACGAACCGTGTGCGGCTGCGGCTGGTGGAGGCCGTGGTCGTCGACGAGGCCCACAAGGTCCCCCTGCGGGGCACGCACGTGGTCACCCTCCACCTGCCCACCCGCTTGCCGCGCGACGAGGACGAACTGAGCCTCTGGCATCTCATGGCCGCCCAGCATTACCCGGAGACCACCGACCGGTATCTCCAACTTGACGAGGACGACTCCGAAGAGACGAAGCGCGTCGTCCGCGAGAAGGTCCGCGCCGCCGCCATGGCCGAGATGCACGGACGCCTGGCGATGGTTCTGGGATGTTTCGGCCTGGTGCTCATCGGGGCCGGCCTGGGCGTCCTCTTCCACAGCGGGCACCTGCTGACGGCGTTCGGCGTGGCCCTGGCGCCCTGGTTTATCGCCTATTACGTGACGACGCTGGCCATCAAGACCGTGGAGCGGGCCCTGGCGAACCCCCAGGACCAACTCTACCTGATTTGGACGCCCAACCTCGTGCTGGGCCTGCTGGGCCTGACGCTGCTGGCGTACCTGTCGTGGGTCCAGGGGTGGCCGGGACGCGAGCGGGTCGCCCGCCGCCTGCTTGGCCTGGAGGCGCTGAGTGCCGTGGCCGCGGCCTTCAGGGGAAGGCGGCACCGGTGGTGAAAATCCTCGACCGGTACATCCTGAAGACGTACCTGGCGTCGCTGGTGGTGGTGCTGGCGGCGCTGATGGGCATCGCCATCCTGCTGGACATGGCCGTCAGCGCCAACAAGTTCCTCGACCTCAAGAGCGAGATGGCGGAGGCGGGCTTCTGGACCCTCGTGGCCCGCATGGCCGACTACTACTTCTATCAGGCCTTCTACTATTTTCAGTTGTTTGCGGCGCTGGCGTTGCTGGTGGCGGCGGCGGCCGGCATGGTCCGCCTGAACCGCACGCGCGAACTGACGGGCATGAAGGCCGCCGGCATCAGCCTGTACCGCGTCCTCTGGCCCATCATCCTGGTGGGCCTCGCGCTGGACGGGTTCTACATCGTCAACCAGGAGATCCTGCTGCCCCGGATGGCGGTGGAACTGGTCCGCGACCCCGACGACCTGAACGCCTTAGAGACGTTCAGCGTCGAGTTCATCCGCGACAACGAGAACAACATCCTGTACGCCCCCATCTACGACCCCGAGACGCAGGAAATGCAGGCCGAGAAAAAGGTCTTCGAGGACGGCCGGGTCACGTTTCCCGCGCGGGTGCGGATCTTCCTGCGCGACTCGCAGTACCGGGCCATGGGCACCATCGAGGCCGAACGCGCCACCTGGGACGCCCGCCTGGGCGCCTGGCGGCTGGAGGGCGGCGTCCGGCTGCCCCCCGTCCGACAGGCCTCGCTCCTGGAACGCGTCCCCGAAGGCCCCGAGGGCGAACCCTTCCCCCTGTACTACACCAACGTCGGGCCCGAAGAGATCCTGCGCCACCGCACCAGCGACTTCTATCGCTATATGTCGTACAGCGAACTGAAGACCCTGGCCCGCGACCCGATGCGAGGCAACCGGCTGCAACTGGAAGTAGCCATGCACCAGCACATTACCAGCCCCATCCTGAACGTCCTGATCCTCCTGCTGGGGCTGCCGTTCGTCGCCGGACGCGAGGACCGCAACTACTTCGTCGGCGTCGGCCTGGCGGTGGCCCTGGTGATCGGCGTGTTCATCTTGACCTTTGCCGCGACGGCGTTCGGCAACGCCGGCCACGTGCCGCCCATCTGGGCCGCGTGGATTCCCATCTTCCTGGTCCTCCCGCCCAGCATCCTGTCGATGGAAATGCTGAAAACGTAGAGAAGAAAGTCCAAAGTCGAAAGTCCAAAGTCGGAAGTCCAAAGTCGGAAAACGCCCATATTTAGCCGCCGGACTTGTCCGGCGCGTGTTGGTCCGGCGCGTGTTGTTCCCGGCGCGTGCCTTTGCCGAATCGGACTCACCCCAGCGCCGCCACGAGCCGCCCCATCGGCGACGCCGCCCACGCCGCCGCCCCCATGCCGCTCGCAAAGAAGAGCCACATCCGCACCGCGTAGACCGCCAGCGTCGCCAGCACCAGGACCGGCAGCGACCAGGCCATCACCCGGGCCGTGCCGTCCAGCCATCGCCGGCCCCGCACGGCGATGCCCGCCGACCGCACCATCACCACCATGAGCAGGGCGAAGTAGACGGGGCCCAGCGGATGAAACCGCACGGCTGCCACAAGCGCCCCCTGCCCTAGCGCCCGGAACGACCGCGTCACCCCGCACGTCGGGCACGGCATGCCGGTCACGCGCCGGAGCATGCAGATGGA
>JADHXV010000009.1 GCA_016782785.1 Planctomycetota bacterium
GCCGACGGCGGCGAGACGTGGACCGAGGCCCGGTCCGATGCGGCGCTCGTCGAGCCGGTCTGCCAGGCCGGCCTGGTCCGCACCACGCCGGCCGACGCCGAGGGCCGGTCCGTCGTCCTTTTCTCCAACCCGGCCGACCCATCGAAGCGTGTTAACATGACGGTGCGGGCCAGCCTCGACGACGCCGCCACCTGGCCGCACAGCCGGACGCTGCACGCCGGCCCGTCGGCGTACTCGTGCCTGGTCCCCCTGCCGGCCGGCGAGGCGGGGTGCTTGTACGAGGCGGGCGAGAAGAACTCCTACGAGACGATCACCTTCGCGCGGTTCCCGCTGGCGTGGGTGACGGGGGAGTAGAGCGGTGTCGCCCCGAGCGGTTGCGCGGTGGTCTGTGTGGCCCGGCCGGCTTGCCCGGCCGGGAGCGTGGCCCATTCGGCATACCGCGCGGCGACCTTCCCAGGCCGCCGCGGACTTCGCGGTCTCTGGCGGCGTGGTGGCCTGGTCCATACGGAGGCGTATGCCGAAGGCCACCACGCGGGAGTTGCCTGAGTGCGGCCCGTACGGGCCGCGCAGAATCCTGTAGTAGGAGGCGGAGGATACGATGGCGCGACACGCCCGGTTCGTTCGGATGATCACGGTGGCCGGTCTGGTCGCCGCCATGGCAGGCGGCGCCCGGGCCGAGGTCGGCCGCGACCTCCTCGCCGGCCGGCCGCCCGTTTACGCGTTGGCCGAGAAAGGTGCCGCTTGGCAGAAGGAACTCGCCTTCGAGAAGGGAGGGCTGGTCAAGGTCCGGGCCCGGTGGACGTTCGACGTGCCTGACCCGTCGGCCTGGGCCGGCGCGCCGCTCTACGGCAAGGCGAAGGACGCCGAGCAGCAGAACCCGCACTCCAAAGCGTTCGCCCGCGCGCACCACTTCTGCCTGTTCACCGTGACGCCCGAGGGGTGCACGCTGCGCGTCCTGACGCCGGAGGGCGAAGAGATCGACACCTGCCGCTGGTCTCCGCGGCAGCGCTGAACGCGGCTTGCTTCAAGGAATCGGCCGTCAAGCGCCGGTGCGTCCCCGGCGACGAAGGTAGCCGGCCAGGGCGCCCGCGCCGATCAGCATACCGGTCAGCGTCATCGGCTCCGGCACCTGAGACTGCAGCGGCGGCATGTCTTTGATGAAGGCGTAGTTCGACCCGAATTCCACGTACGGTACGTGGTTCTGCGGATCGATGATGCTCAGCAGCGAACCCAGGTCCTGGTCGAGTTCCAGCCGGACGTGGACGGTGTTGCTCACGGCCGGCAAGGGCCCGTACAGGTCGCGGATGCCCTCGTTGGCGGAAGCGGCGCCGTAATCGGGTCCCCCCAGTTTGCCGCCGGGAGCGAAGGCGTCGGCCACGGCCGTCCGGGTCGATACGATGTTCGGGCCGAGGAAGTCGAACTCCTCATACTCGCGATTGCCGTAGCCCCACCACGCGGAGAGGTCATCGTAGGTCTCGATCTTCTTGGGGGAACCGACCATGATCGAACCGGCGGCCACCCAGGCAAAGCCGCCCACGATCATCGGGTCGCCGGGGGCCAGTCCCGGGCCGCCCAGGTCGAAGTACAGCGACGTCAGCATAGCGACGTCAGCATGATGTCGGAGGGCGGGTCCGTGGGCTGCAACACCGGCATGGCCGTCGACGTGTTCGTGATCAGGATGTCGAGCAGCCGGGTGTTGCCCGTGTTCTCCGGGTCGAGGTAGAACACGGCCCGGCCGCCCAGGCCGTCCTGCTCGTCGAAGATGAGGCCCATTTCCTTGCCGTCGTTGGCGATATAGGACTTCTCAACAGGCGTGGCCAACACGGTGCCGGACGCCAGCACGGCGGCAAGTGCCGCCGCTGCAACAATTTAGAGTACCCCTTCATCGGATTGCCCCAACAAGCACTACCCCTCCTGCCGGCGCAAGGCCCCCGCGCAGCCGGCAGTCCATAGCACCGCACCCTGACCGGCCTCCCCGGCAGGAACCGGTGCGAGAATTGTTTTTCTATCTAAGCAGAGTATACGCAGACTTGCACAAAAGTCAAATTCAAGGACTGCGGCGAGGACTCCCCGCACGCGACGGCCCGGAAATGGGCCTCAGGCAGTTCCACCCCTGGGGTCGTCCGGACCGTGGTCCCCCAAGGGTGGTGCAGGAAGCGATCATGGCGCCGCGGGGCAGGCATCCAAGGCGGTGCCGGGTTGCCGTCCTACGCCTCTTCGATGCTCGCGGCCTCGCGGAGCGAATCGAGGTACTTTTCCACGGCCTCGTCGCGCAGCGCCTGCTGGGCTCGCTGGCGGGCGTAGTCCGTCACTTCCTCCAGCGGCAGGACGCCGGCCGGCCGCTTCTCGATCATCTTGACGATGTGAAAGCCGAACCGCGTGGCGAAGATCTCGCTCGTCTCGCCGGGCTTCATATTCCAGACCGTGTTCTCGAACTCCTCGACCATGTGGCCGAGGGGGAACCACCCCAGGTCGCCGCCGGGGTCCTGGCAGTCGGAGTTGGTGTCGGCGACCTTGGCGAAGTCCTCACCGGCCTCGAGTTGTTTCTGGGCCTCGCGGAGTTTGGCCTCGGCCACCTCGGGCGGCGTGTGGGCGTCCACGTGCCGCACGACGTGGGCCGCGTGCACCCGCTCGGGCGCGTGGAACTCGTCCTGGTGCTCGTCGTAATAGGCGCGGACCTGCTCGTCGGTCGGCTCGGGGGCCTGGGCGGCGGCGTTCTCGAGGAGCCGGCTGACCTTCAGGTTCAACGCCACGTCGTCGCGCAGGGCGGCCTCGTCGACGTCGTCGCCGACGCGGCGCTTGGCCTGCTCGACGGCCTGCTCGAGTTGTTCCTCGGGCAGCGGCTCGGCGTCGGCGCGGGCGGCCTGCTCCAGCAGGGCGCGTTCCACGGCGTTCTCGCGGGCCCACTGCTGGAGCCGCTGCTCGCGCTCGTCCTGCGGCTCGTCGCTGAAGGTCCGCTCGAACTCCGGCCGCATGCGTTCGGCCTCGGCCTGGATGGCGTCGTCCTCGATGGTCTGGCCGTTGACGGTGATGGGCATGATTCCTCCTGGTCTTGCGGTTGCATGCGAGGCGGCATTGTACCGGCCGGCGGCCCTCGCTGCAACCGCTGTTCGCGACGCGCTTGACATTCACCCTGGCCGCGGGTAGAGCAAGTGGCGGCAGTCGCCAACCGATGAAGGAGGAGGTTCCCATGGTGCGTCTTCTTGTGCTTGCCGCCGCGGTGCTGATCCTCGGCCCGGTCAGTCAGGCAGCCGATGGGCCGGGCCGGCCGGCCGTCACGATTGCGTTCGACCAGGCCGACCCGCGGATCGCCTTTGCCGTCGGCGACCTGTGCGACGCCCTCCGCCAGACCGGCTACGACGTGGACGGCGGGGGCCCGGGCGTGCGCATCGCCTTCGAGATTCACGAAGCGGGCCTTGGGCCGCAGGCGTTTCGCATCCAGCGGGAAGGCGCCGGCACGATCCGCGTGGTGGGCGGCGATTCGAGCGGGGCGATGTACGGCGGCCTGGAACTGGCCGAGCGAATCGCGCTGGGCGGCGGCCTGGAGGCCGTCGGCGACGTCGCCCGCAAGCCGTACGTGTTCCGCCGGGGCCTGAAGTTCAACATCCCCTTCGACGCCCGGGCCCCGAGTTACGACGACACCGGCACCGCCGCCCAGGAGGCCGTCCCCGTCATGTGGGAGTGGGACTTCTGGCAGGCGTTCCTCGACGCCATGGCCCGCAACCGCTACAACGTGCTCACCCTGTGGACGAACCACCCGTACCCGGGCATCGTCAGGCTGGATGAATATCCTGGCATCAACTATGACGATGTGTGCGTCCTCAAGAAGCCCGTGGACACGCGGACCGACCGCAACTTCGACAACGTGGACCTGTTCGACCCGGCCAACGTCCGGGTGGTCCGGAAGATGACGCTGGACGAGAAGATCGCCCACTGGACGAAGGTGTTCGACTACGCCGAGCGCCGCGGCATCGAAATCTACATCTTTCATTGGAACATCTTCGCCTTCGGCGCCGAGGGCAAGCACGGCATCACCGACCAGCAGGACAACCCGAAGACGATTGCGTACCTGCGGACCTGCATTCGCGAGTTTCTGAAGACGTACCCGCAGGTGGACGGCATCGGCGTGACCGCGGGCGAGCACCTCAACCGGCGGAAGGCCGGGCCCGTCGGCATCGAGCAGTGGCTGTGGCAGACCTACGGCCAGGGCGTCATGGACGCCACGGCCGACGCCCCCGACCGCTGCATCCGCTTCATCTTCCGCCAGCACATGGCCGACCTGGGCAAGATCACCGACGCCTTCCGCGACTACGCCGGCCCGTTCAACACCGGGCACAAGTACGCCCGGGCCCGCCTGTACTCGACGACCACGTCGCCGTACCTGGACATCGAGTACCGCCGGCAACTCGAAGAGCACCGCGTGCCGTGCTGGCTGAACCTGCGGAACGACGACCTCTTCGTGTTCCGCTGGGGCGATGCCGATTACGTCCGCGAGTTCCTGCAGAACATCCCGCGCGACGTCATGCGGTACGAGGCCGGCTTCTACATGGGGCCGGACGGCTACGTCTGGGCCCGCGATTTCCTCAGCAAGGAAGGCGACCTGGCGGGCCGGCTGGAGGTCGACAAGCACTGGTACCGGTTCATGCTCTGGGGCCGGCTGGGGTATGACCTGACGCTGCCTCGGACGTACTTCGAGCAGCGCCTGGCGCAGCGCTTCCCGGAGGCGCCGGCCGGGGCGATCTACGACACGTGGGCGGCGGCGTCGCAGATCGTCCCCCAGGTCAATCGGTTCTTCTTCCGCGTGAACGACTTTCAGTTCTCCCCCGAGGGGTGCATCTCCAGCGATGGGTTCCTGACGGTGGACGCGTTCTTCCAGCATCCGCCGCTGCCGGGGTCGGGCATCCTGTCGGTGAAGGAGTACGCGGCCGCCGTCGTCAAAGGGCAGGCGTGCGACGGCATCACGCCGATGGACGTGGCCGAGAGCCTCGACCGCCTGGCCGAGACGACGCTCGCCGGCGTGGCCGCCCTGCGGGAAGCGTGCCGGCCCGGCAAGGAACTGGCCGCTACCCTGGCCGACGTGGAAGCGACGGCCCATCTCGGCCGGTACTACGCCCGCAAGATCCGCGGGGCCGCCGAACTGGCCGTCTTCCGGGCCGACCCGAAGCGCGGCGAGGCCCGCGACCGGGCCGTCCGCCACCTCGAAGACGCCATCGCGGCATGGGAGACCTACGCCCGGGCGGCGGCGAGCCGGTACCGCCCGCAACTCCTCGCCCGCACGCATTACCTGGACTGGAACGCGCTCCTGGCGGAGGTGAAGAAGGACGTGGCGATTGCCCGCGGGGCAGGGGTGAAGTAGGCGGCGCTGCAAATGTCATGTCGCGCGGTGGGTCCTCCGGACCCGCCGCGCGACATGCCTTTGTGGCATCGCCGTGCTACGATCCTACGTCTTTCACCCAGGCCGTATGCAGGTCGGTCAATTTCTTGACCTTGTCGGGATGCTTGCCGGCCAGGTTGTTCTTCTCGCCGACGTCCTCGGCCAGGTTCGCCAGGAAGGTTTTTTCGTCCTTGGCGGCGTCGCGGCCGTTGACGACCAGTTTCCAGTCGCCCTGGCGGACGGCCCACTGGTTGCCCACCTGCCAGTGAAACTCGGTGTGGGCGTCGGGGGCATCGGGCGATTTCAGGATCGGCACGAGGCTGGTGCCGTCGATCTTGCGGTCGGGCATCCGCACGCCGCAAAGGTCGGCGATGGTTGGGAACAGGTCCACGCTGGCGGCGACTTGGCCGCGGACCTGGCTCTTGGGGAGTTCGCCCGGCCAACTGATGATGCAGGGCAGGCGGATACCGCCCTCCCACAGGGCGAACTTGCATCCGCGGTACGGCCCGGCGCTGCCGCCGCCGAACATCGCCCGCTCTTCGGTCGAATGGCCGTTGTCGCTGAAGAAGATGACGAGCGTGTTGTCCTCCAGGTCCAGGTCGCGCAGTTTCGCGAGCACTTGGCCGATCTTCTCGTCCAGCGTCGAGACGAACGGCGCGTAGTGGTTCCGCGGGTAGGGCAGGTCCTTGTACCGCGGTCGCCATTTCTCGGTGCCCTGGTACGGATAGTGCGGCACGTTGAAAGGCAGGTACAGGAAGAACGGCTCGTCGCGGTGCTCCTGGAGGAAGCGGGTGGCCTCGCGGACGATGATGTCCGGGAAGAACGTGCCGTCCTCCCACGTCTCGGTTTCGTTGTGCCACAGGTCGTGGCGGTTGGGGCCCGACCAGTAAAAGAAATGCGAATAATTGTCGATACATCCGACCAGGTGGCCGAAGAACTCGCCGAAGCCCTGGTCGCGCGGCCGGCAGCCTTCCTCGGACCCCAGGTGCCACTTGCCGAAGCACGCCGTGACGTAGCCGGCCTGTTTCATGACCTCGGCCACGGTCACCTGTTCGGAGGGCATGCCCTTGGCGCCCACGTTGTTCGGAACGCCGGCCCGCTGGGGGCACCGGCCGGTCAGAAAGGCCGCCCGCGACGGGCTGCACACCGGCGCGCCGACGTAGAACTGCGTGAACCGCGTGCCGCGGTCGGCCAGGGCGTCCAGGTTCGGCGTCTCCAGGTCCTTCGAGCCGTAGCAGCGGAGGTCCACGGAGCCGAGGTCGTCGGCCAGGATGACGACGACGTTCGGCCGGCGTTTCGCGGACGGTGCGGCGAGCGCGAGCGGGGCCGCGGCCGTCGCGGCCGCGCCGGAGGCGAGCAGGCGAAGAAACGTTCGGCGACGCATGGTGATCCTCCTTGTGAGCTTACGCTGGCGCGGCGCCGGCCCGGCGTACGGCGCACCCCAAGCCCGCCGCGGAAGCGGCGGGTCACGTTCCATTTGCGCGGCACGTGCCGGCGCCGATCGCGAATGACCGGGTGCCCGCGCACCCGGCTCGAACGGCGCCGCGCACCCGGCTCGAACGGCGCCGCGCACCCGGCTCGAACGGCGCCGCGCACCCGGCTCGAACCGCACACTGGCCGCGGCACGCCGCGGCCTACTTCCGCCTGGTGCGTCGGGCGGCGCGCTCGAGGGCCTGGTCGAGGTCGGCGATGATGTCGTCGGCGTCCTCCACGCCCACCGCCAGCCGGATGAGCGTGTCGGTGATGCCCAGGTTGTACCGCTGCTTGCGCGAGTAGTCGTAGTAACTGACGATGCCGGGGTGGGTGATGAGCGTCTCCACGCCGCCCAGGCTCGGGGCGATGAAACAGAGCTGGAGCGCGTCCAGGAACCGCTTGGCCGTCGCCAGCGTGCCGCGGACGTCGAACGTCACCACGCCGCCGAACCCGTCCATTTGCCGGACCGCGATGTCGTGGTGCTGGTGGCTCGGAAGGCCAGGGTAATACACTTTCTTGACGTGGGGGTGGGCCTCGAGGAACTCGGCCACCTTCTGGCCGGTGGCGTTTTGCCGCTCGACGCGAAGGGCGAACGTCTTCAGGCCCCTCAGGAGCAGGTAACAGCAGTGGGGGTCGATGACGCCGCCCAGGGCCTTGTGGAGGTCGCGGATCTGGTCGATGAGTTCGGTCCGCCCGAGGACGGCGCCTGCCAGGATGTCGTTGTGCCCCGCCAGGTACTTCGTGCAGGAGTGGACGACGAGGTCCACGCCCCACTCCAGCGGCCGCTGGTTCAGCGGCGTGGAGAAGGTCGAGTCGATGACCGTGAGCACGCTGTGCCGGCGGGCGATCTCGCGCAGGCGCTCCAGGTCGAAGATATTCAGATACGGGTTCGTGGGCGATTCCGAAAAGACGAACCGCGTGTTCGGCTGGATGGCGGCCTCGAGCGCCTCGTAGTTGCCGAACGGCACGATGGTGCACCCCACGCCGAACCGCTGAAGGTATGCCGAGCAGAACTCCAGCGTCTTCTTGTACGCGTCGTCGGTGATGACCAGGTGGTCGCCGCTGCGCACGAGCGTCAGGATGGTCGTGACGATGGCGCTCATGCCGGAGGCGAAGACGACGCAGTCCTCGGCCCCTTCCAGTTCGGCCAGGCGCCGCTGGGCCACCAGTTCCGTCGGGTTGCCGTAACGCCCGTACTCGAACCGCTCCTTGCCGTGCTTCGTGTACGCCTCGATCTCCTTCGAGTCCTTGAAGGCGTAGGTCGAGGTCTGGACGATGGGGGTGGTGATGGCGTCGGCGTAACGTTCGCGTTCCTCGCCGGCGTGGATGGCGCGGGTCGAGAAACCGTGGTCCTTGGGAGTGTGCCGGGAGGCGGGGCGTTTTTTGCTCATCGTGGCTCCTCGATGGCTCCCGGTGCGCGGCGGGCAGTTCTGCCCGCTGCCGTTCTTTGCGTACGCGGCGTGGTGGCCTGGTCCATACGGAGGCGTATGCCGAAGGCCACCACGCGGCAGTGATGAAACCGCGCCTCGCCGCGAGCCGACACCCTACCGCCCGGGCGCAGCGGCGTCAACGGTCGTTTGGCTTGTGTGGCCCGGCCGGCTTGTCCGGCCGGGGAACCCCGTGCCGGCGCTCCCATATTTCTTCGGCCTCCGGCCGCCGCAGGTACAGCGGCTCCAGCCGCAGCGGGTCCGCGAACGCCCCATCGCGGTACGCCCGCCATCCCAGGCGCGCCACGGCCGAGGGGCGGACGTCCCACGCCTCCTCCGGCGCCATCGCGAAGCCCGCCAGCGCCTCGCGCGACTTCGGCACGCCCCGGCCAAGGACGAGCGTGCCGGGCGGCAGCCGCTCGGCCAGGTCGGCGGGCTGGATGAGGGCCGGGCCGAACGTTTCCTCGAAGTCATCGCCGCGGCGGCGGAAGACGCTCGCGTACAGGCCGCGGCGTTTGGCGTCGCGGATGCACGCCACCGGCGAGGCGCCCGCCGGGGCGTTCTCGGCCATCGCCCGAAGGCTCGGCACCGTTACGATCCGCGCGCGGGTGTCCCACGCCACAAACTTGGCCAGGACCACGGCAATCCGAAGCCCCGTGAACGAGCCCGGGCCGATGCTGACGGCCACGGCGTCAAGGGCCCGCGGCGACCAGCCGGCCCGGTCGAAGGCCGCCTGGATCGCCGGCGCCAGGTCGCGGGCGTGTCGCAGGTCTTCGTCCAGGAGCACCTCGTCCACGAGGTCCGGCGGGTCGCCGCCCTCGGCGAGGGCGATGCCGCCACGGTATCCGCTGGTTTCGATGGCGAGCAGGTGCATGGATGAGCCCCGTGGCAGTCAGCGCCGACCGGGCATTATAATGGCGGGTCCGCGCCGGCGAAAGTGGCCGGTCAGGCACAAAAGGGTTGACTTGGCCCGTCGCCTGCCTAAACTGGCGACGCTGCGGCCCCGGCGTTCCTGGGGCCGCGGGTGGGAGCGTGCCATGATTGACCAGAAACTGCTCGACATCCTGGTCTGCCCCGCCTGCAAGGCGAAGGTCGGCCTGGAGGGCGACCGGCTCGTCTGCCAGAACCCGCCGTGCGGCCTGCGGTACCCGATCCGCGACGACATCCCCGTGATGCTCGTCGAAGAGGCCGAGAAACCGGGCGAGGAGACGTAACCGAGCCGCGAACGCAAGCGAGCGGCCGAAGGCTGCTCCCTGCCGTTCGCGGCCGGCCTTGGCCGTTCCCGGCCGGTCCCGACGCGCGGGCCGTCGAGCAACGTTTGAGGACACCATGCCCAACGCGGTGGCCGTCATCTCCGACATCCACGCCAACGTCGAGGCGCTGGACGCCGTCCTGGACGACATCGCCCGGCGTCCCGTCGAGAAGATTTACTGCCTCGGCGACGTGGTCGGCTACGGCCCGGAGCCGGGGCCGTGCCTCGACCGCGTCATGGACCGGTGCGAGTTCACCGTCATGGGCAACCACGACCACGCGGTGTTCATGGAGCCGACGGGGTTCAACACGCCGGCCGAGAACGCCATCTTCTGGTCCCGCACGCAACTGAACGCCGAGGCGGACGAGCAGGCGCGGCGTCGGCGGTGGGAGTTCCTGGCCTGCATCGCCGAGTTCCGCGAGACGGACTCGACCCTGTTCGTCCACGGGTCGCCGCAGCGGCCGATGCACGATTACCTGTTCCCCGACGAGGCGGAACTGAACATGGCCCACCTGGTCAACGTGTTCGACCTGTTCGCGCGGGTCTGCTTCGTCGGGCACACGCACCTGCCGGGCGTGTTCACCGAGACGTACGAGTTCCTGACGCCCGCCCAGGTGGGCGAGAAGTACACGATCACCGGCCGCAAGGTCATCGTCAACGTGGGCAGCGTCGGACAGCCGCGCGACCTCGACCCGCGGGCCTGCTACGTCACTTTCGAGGGCCGGGAGGTCCGCTGGCACCGCGTGGCTTACGACCACAAGGTTACCACGGAGAAGATCCTGGCGACCGAAGCGCTCGACGAGTTCCTGGCCAACCGGCTGGCCGAAGGGCGCTGACGCGCGACGAACGGCGGAGGCTGCGGGACGTTCCCGGACGCCGGCCGGCGCCGTTCGCCGTCTTGTTTCGCGAGCGAGGGTATCCTTGGATAAAGAAACGATTATACGTACGATATTGGCGGTGGCCATCGTCATCGGCCTGATGTGGGCCTGGCAGGCCTGGTTCGCGCCGCCGCCCCAGCCGCCCGCCCAGGGCCCGGAGCAGCCGACCACCCCGGGCCCCGACAAGCCGGTCGGCCCGCCCGACGCCGGGCAGGTCAAGGCCCCGCCCGACGCCGAGCAGGTCAAGGCGCCGCCCGCCGAAGGCCCCGCCCCCGGGGCCGACACGTGGGACATGCGGGCCGTCGGCGCGGCCGCGCCGGGCGAGCCCGTCATCCTGGGGTCCGACGCCCCCATCACCCCGCACGACCTGGAGGTCGAGATCCATCCGCAGGGGGCGGCCGTGGCGCGGTTGACGCTCGCGCGCAAGCGGTTCTTCAAGACCGTGGCCGACCGCGACCTCCCGCCCGCCCAGCGCAAGCCCATGCACCTGATCGAGCCCGACGTGCCCGAACCCGCCCTGGCGATTGAGGAGTTCCGCCTGCGGCTCGAGGGCAAGGAAGGCTGGGGCAGGGTGGACCTCTCCCAGGTGGCGTGGCGCGTCGAGCCGGCCGCCGACGACAAGGACTCCGCCGCCTTCGCGGTGGACGTCACGGCCGAGGACGGCACGCCGCTGGCCACGGTCCGCAAGGAGGTCCGGCTGCTGCCTCGCGGCACGCCGGGCGGCGAGGTCGAAGGCGCCGACGCGCCGCAGTACGAGTTCCGCATGGCCGTCGAGATTACGGCCCTCGACGACCGCGTCACGCAGGCGTACTACGTGCTGCACGGTCCGCCGGCCCTGCCGCGCGAGGGCCAGCGCACCGACATGCGCGGAGCCGTCTTCGGCGTGTGGGAGGGCGGCCGCGTCGCGGTCACGACCGCCACGGGCGCCGCCGCCGAGAAGAAGAAGGTGCCCCGCATCGGCCCGAACATGGCGTGGATGGGCCAGGCGGACAAGTACTTCGCGGTCATCCTCGTGCCGCTCGTTCTCTCGCCGCACGGCGGCTACGTGATGCCCGAGGCGCCGCCGGAGGCCGGCACCTTCGCCGCGGGCGCCGAGGTCAAGGCCCGCACCGCGACCGAGGGCCGCGACCAGGTGCCCCTGCCGGTCGAGCGGTTCGAGTCGAAAGCGGTCGCGCTGGAGAAGGGCAAGACCGTCCGCCACGAGTTTGCCGTCTTCGCCGGGCCGAAGGCCCCGGACCTGCTGGAGACGTCGTATCAACATATCGGCTTCGACCAACTCATCACCTGGACGCGGTGCTGCATTCCGATTCCGGGCCTGGCGCACATCAGCCGCGGGCTGCTGGCGGTCATCGAGGCGTTCCACGACCTGGTGCGCAACTGGGGCCTGGCCATCATCATGCTGGTCATCGCCCTGCGGGTCGTCATGCTCCCGGTCTCGAAGTGGAGCGCCAAGTCGATGGCCGGGATGCAGAAGATGGGCCCCAGGATGCAGGAGATCCGCGAGAAGTACGCCGACGACAAGCAGAAGATGCAGCAGGAGATGGCCAAGATCGGCGGCTTCAAGGCCATGGGCGGGTGCCTGCCGATGTTCCTCCAGATGCCCGTCTGGATCGGCCTGTACGGGGCGCTGCAGGTGGCCATCCAGTTGCGGCACTCGGCGTTCCTGCCGGCCGAATGGATCCCGGCGGGGTCGCTCTTCCTCCAGGACCTCTCGGCCCCGGACATGCTGCTGCACTGGTTGGAGCCGCTGTATCTGCCGGGCCAGGAAATCCCGCTCCTGGGCTTTCTGATCGGGGGCATCCAGAACATGCTGAGCGGTGGCGGCGGCATCACCAGCGTCAACCTGCTGCCCGTCCTGGTCGGCCTGGCCATGTTCTTTCAGCAGAAACTGATGCCGATGTCGTCGGCGGCCACGGCCAACCCGGAGGCCCAGAAACAGCAGCAGATGATGATGAAGTTCATGCCCGTCTTCCTGGCCGTCGTCCTTTACAGCGCCCCCTCGGGCCTCTGCCTGTACATCTTTACCAGCACGGCGCTCGGTTTCCTGGAGAACCGCTTCTTCCGGCACCGGTGGATCGAGGCCGCCAAGGCCAAGGAAGAAGGCGTCGAACCGCCCGAACCCGGCGGGCCCGCCAGGCAGAAGTCACTCGTGGCCGGCCGGCGCAAGAGCCTCAGCGAACGCGTCGAGGCGTGGGTCCGGCGCAGGATGGACCAGGGCGGGCAGGCAAAGAAGGACGACAAGCGGAAGAAGTAGGCCTGCAACGCTACTTGCCGCGCGGCCCGTACGGGCCGCGCCGAAAGGCGCAGCTGGCTCGAACGGCACTACCGCTGCGATGAATCTCGACGACACGATCGTGGCCGTCAGCAGCCCGGCCGGCGGCGCCGAGCGGGCCATCGTGCGTCTCTCCGGCACACGGGCTGTTGCCATCGCCGACGGGCTCTTTACGCTCGACCAACTCACATTTAGCCGCCGGGCTTGCCCGGCGCGTTTGCCCGGGAAGGATGCGCCCCCCGGCCGGGCCCATACGGGTCCTCACCAAACAAGGACAAGCCGGCCGGGCCACACCGTTGCTGCGCCCCCCGGCCGGACCCATACGGGTCCCAACAGAAAAAGGACAAGCCGGCCGGGCCACACGGGCGCGGGCCACACAGATGCTGCCGGTGCCGGGCTGGCCGCGGCGCCCACCTACGGCGCGTGCGCGGGGCACCTCACGCTTGCTCATCACCACATGCAAGTTCCCGCTACGCTTTATCTGATGCGCGCCCCGCGGTCGTACACGTGCGAGGACGTGGTCGAGTTCCACGTGGGCGGCTGGCCGGCCGTCGTGCCGCTCGTCGTCGAGGCGCTCGTGACCGCCGGCGCCCGTCCCGCCGAGCCGGGCGAGTTCACGTTCCGGGCGCTGCTGCGCGGCCGGCTCGACGTGGCACAGGCCGAGGCCGTCATGGCCGTGGTCGACGCCGGCAGCCGGGCGGCGCTGCGGGCCGCGGCCGGCCTGCTGGGCGGCGACCTCTCGCGGCGAGTCGGCGCCCTGGGGGACCGCGTGCGCGAGGCGCTGGCGCTCGTGGAGGTGGACCTCGATTTCTCGGACCATGACGTGCCGCCCGTGCCGCCCGCCGACATCGCCCACCGCATCGGCGCGGTGCGGGCCGACCTGGCCGACCTCGGCCGGCGGTCCCGCGCCATGGAGACATTCGACGGGCGCGTCCGGCTCGTCATCGCCGGGTGGCCGAACGTCGGCAAGTCCAGCCTCTTCAACCGGCTGCTCGCGCGCGACCGGGCCATCGTGGCCGAGACGCCCGGCACCACCCGCGACGAACTCCGCGACACGCTGCACCTGGGCGGCCTAGCGATGGCGCTCTCGGATGTGGCCGGCCTCGACGCTGCCCGCGACGAACTCGAAGGCAAGGTCCGGGCCAAGGCGCTCGAGGCCATCGGCCGGGCCGACCTGGTGATCCTGGCGCTCGACGCCACCGCCGCCTCCTACCACCGCACGGACGAACTGCTCTCGCTCGTGGCCGCGCCGATGGTCGTGGCCGTGACGAAGTGCGACCTGGCCCCGCCCGACGGGGCGCGGGCGTGGGTGCGGGAGCGCGGCCTCGCGGCGGAGGTCGTGCCCACGAGCGCCGTCACGGGGCAGGGCATCGACGCCCTCGGCGAGGCGCTCGTGCGGGCCGTGACGGGCGGCACGGTGGACCGCCAGGCCGCGGGGCCCGTCGTCACGGCCCGGCACCGGGCGGCCCTGGAGCGGGCGGCGGTGGCGCTGGTCCGGGCGCATCGGCTGGCCCGGCGGCCGGAGCCGGCGGGGGAACTCGTCGCCCTGGAACTCGGCGAGGCCCTCGACGCCCTCGCCGCCATCACCGGCGCCCGCGGCGACGTGCTCGACGAGGTCTTCAGCCGCTTCTGCATCGGCAAGTGAACGCGGGCAGAAACTCGCGCCGGCGGTCGTCGGGTGGGTCGGGCACGGTTTTTGCTTGACGGTTCGCGCGCAGCGGCGTTTTAATACAGGTGGAAGACCTCCGCAAGGGGCGGTGGGGCGGGCCGCCGCGACGGGTGTGGCTCGAAGGGGCGAAGCGGCGCCGAAGGCTGCGCGGCCCCGCTTGACCGTGCCCGCAGGGGACCCGCCGACGATCCGTCCGCGCCAGGTGAGGAGCGCATTATGCCAAGCACCAAGACCGTCTGGGGCATCGACGTGGGCCAGTGCGCCCTGAAGGCCCTGAAACTCCAATGGCGGGACGGCCGGCTGCGAGCGCTGGCGTTCGACGTGATCGAGCACGGCAAGGTGCTGAGCCAGCCCGACGCCGACGAGCAGGCCCTCATCCGCAGCGCCCTGGCGAAGTTCCTGAACCGCAATACCATCAAGGGCAGCACGGTGGTCATCAGCGTGCCGGGGCAGGCCAGTTTCACCCGGTTCATCAAGTTGCCGCCCGTCGAGATGAAGAAGATTCCCGAGATCGTCCGGTACGAGGCCCGCCAGCAGATTCCGTTCGACCTCGACGACGTGGTCTGGGACTACCAGACGATCAGCCCGGCGTCGGCCGGGCCGCGGGAGGTCGAGGTCGGCATCTTCGCGATGAAACGCGACATCGTCGCCGACTACGTATCCGATTATCTGGCCATGAAGATCGAGCCGGACATCGTCCAGATGGCCCCGGTGGCGCTGTACAACTTCCTGCGG
This sequence comes from Planctomycetota bacterium, assembly GCA_016782785.1. Classification (GTDB taxonomy): domain Bacteria; phylum Planctomycetota; class Phycisphaerae; order FEN-1346; family FEN-1346; genus BS750m-G62. The sequence goes on from JADHXV010000009.1 coordinate 15,081, forward strand.
CAGGAGTACGTGGGGGCGGGCGGCACGATCCTGATCGACGTCGGCGCCGAAAACACCAACCTCGTCATCGCCGACGGCGAACGCGTCTGGATCCGCAACGTCCCTCTGGGCGGCAACAACTTCACCAACGCCCTCTCCAAGGAGTTCAAACTCCAGTTCTCCAAGGCCGAGAACCTCAAACGGCACGCCGCCGAGTCGAAGCACGCCCGGCAGATCTTCCAGGCCATGCGGCCGGTCTTCGGCGACCTGCTGACCGAAATCCAGCGGTCCATCGGCTACTACACCAGCCTGCACCGCGACAGCCGCGTCGAGCGGGTCCTGGCCCTGGGGAACGCGTTCCGCCTGCCGGGGCTGGCCAAGTTCCTGTCGCAGAACCTGGGCGTCGAGGTGGAGAAGGTCGAGGGCTTCCCGGGGCTGGGCGATTCGGAGGTGGTGTCGGCCCCGATGTTCCGGCAGAACGTCCTGTCGTTCGGCGTGGCGTACGGCCTGGCGCTTCAGGGCGTGGGGGTGTCGCAGATCTCGACCAGTCTCCTGCCGCCCGAAATCCTCAGCACCAAGGTCCTGCGCAAGAAGCGCCCGTTCTTCATTGCGGCGGGCGCGGCGCTCCTGGGCGCCGTCTTCGCCTTCGCGTACGACCAGGTGGCCACCCACTCGGAACTGGCCGGCAGCGGCGGCGAGGTCGATCGCCTCAAACGCCAGGTCAGCCAGATTGACCGCGACAACAAGGATCAGCAGGCCAGGTTCGACGAGCAGAAAGACGCCCTGAACGCCGAGCAGGGCAAAATCAGCGAACTGGAGACCCTGGTCGGCAGCCAGGACTACGCCTACCACGTGTTCCAGACGCTCTTGACCGCCTGGCCGCGCGACCCCCGCTGGGCCACCTGGAACCCGGGGACGAACGACCCGCCTCGCACCTCGCTCAGCATCATCGAAATGCTGGATATCAAAATGCATTATGTGCCGGAGGTCCGGGCGTACTCCGAGATCGCCAAGCGGGCCGGGGCGTCGCGGGTGACGGTGGTCGGCCACGAGCCGCCACCGCCCGCCGAGGGCCAGGAAGTCGAGACCGCCCAGCCGGCCGACACCGAGAAGGTGCCCGGCCTGCTCATCGAGATCAAGGCCATCACGCCCAAGACGAGCGTGGAGGGCCAGCGGTTCGTCAACGACACGCTCATCGCCGGCCTGAAGGCGTGCAAACGGACGATCCGGCTCCAGACGCCCGCCGGCACCGAGGAACTGGCCGGCATTCCGCTCCAGGGTGTGTTCCGCTTCCGCAAAGAGTATTCGGACTACGTCGTCAGGCCGACCACCAAGACGAAAAAGGACGAGCAGGAGCCCGCGCGGCCCACCATCGACAAGGGCGACGATTTCTGGTTCACCGCCCAGTGGGTGGTCGACTTCGGCCCCCTGAAAGAGTGGCAGCGCAAGGAGGTGTTTCTGGACCTCTGCAGACTGGCCATCACCGCCGGCCTCGACGCCCCCGGCAAACTCGTTCCCGGCCAGGCCACCGGGGCCGAGACCGTGCGCCTGGCCCAGATCGAGAAACCGCTGGCCGACCTGACGCGGGCCTGGCTCATCGGCCGCGAACGCCTCGCCGAGATCGCCCTCGAGGGCGAGGTCAAGTCGTGGCCGCGCGAAAGGATGTCGGCCGCCGAGTAAACCCGTCACCGGACCGCGCGGGCCCGCCCCGGCGACCCGCCGGTCCGAACGCGAGGAGCCCGAGCATGTTCGAAACCGTGAAACGCCACGCCTTCCTGCTGGGCCTGGGCGGCGGCGTCGTGGTCATCGCCGCCCTCGTCATCCTGCTGGTCTACTTCTCTTACGTGGGACCGAACGCGGCCCTGGAGCGCGAACTGAAATCGACCAAGAGCCAGGCCGAGGCGCTCCTGAACGGAAAACTCTACAGCGCCGAACTCGTCGACAAAATGGCCGAGCAGATCGCCCTCCGCAACCAGCAATACAAGGACCTCCTCGCGTATATCAAGGAACTCGGGGTCCGCCGACAGCCGCTCGTCAAGGACCTGTTCCCGACGAGCACCGACATCAGCCTCCGGCACTCGTTCAAGGCCCAATACGACAACGCCCTGGGCAAGTTCATGGAGCAACTCGGCGCCATCCAGCCCAAGCGGCCCGAAGGCACCGGCGGGTCGAAGAAGGACGGCCCCTCGCAGGAACTCGAGGCCGCCATGGCAGAGGCCCGAAGCCACACCATGTACGCCCATCCGAAGCAGTCGTTCATCCGTCCCGATTGGCTCGACGCCCCGGAGGCCCCGCCCCTGGCGGAAACGGTGAAAGCCCAGGAAGACATCTGGCTCATGCAGGATATCGTCGCCATCATCGCCAAGATGAACAGCGACATCCTCAAAGCCACCGGCAAGACCGCGGAAATCGCCCGCGCGCCGCTGAAGGAACTGATCCGGATTGAAGTCGGCGGCGAAAACGCGGTGCTGCCCGACGCCGGCATGCAGTCGATAGCCGGCCGGTATCGCCCCTCCGCGCCGCCCGGCGGCAAGGGCGGCCCCGGCGGCCGCATGCCCACGCTCTCCGGCCACGGGTCGAACTTCGGCTTCTACAAGGCCCTGCCGTGGCGCCTCGAGGTCATCGCCGAGGCGGCCTACGTCCCCGAACTGGTCCGCCGGCTCCGCGGCACGGAGAGTTTCCTCAGCGTCGAGGCCTGGAGCATGACGCCCATCACCGAAGCCCAGTTCGAGCGGGGACGGGTGGACCTCATGGCCTACGACCGAGAGGACTACGGGGAGGCGGGCGTGGTCCGCCTCGAGGTGGTGGGCGAGTCGCTGATCTTCGAACTGCCGGGCGGCCGGGTCACCAATCCGGTTGCCGCCGCACCCGCGACACCGGGTCCGGAGACCGAATCCACGGGCGAATAGGCCCCGGCCGCAGGCCGGGCTGAAGGAGCCGCTCTCATGGCAGCCGACCTCACGCAGACGTTCATAGGCAAACATGTCGAGAAGGTCGTCGTGGCCGCCGCCGCCGTCATCTTTATCGGCGCCATCGCCTGGTTCGTCGGCATGCGCGAACCCCAGGACGACCTCCGACGACAGGTCTCCGACGACGTCAAGAAGTTGGAGGGCACGGTCGGCGAGGAACGAACCCTCCCCGAAGTCCTGACCCCGGAGGAACGCGTCACCCTCGGCATCGGCCTGCCCGGCACCACCGTGGCGGGCCTCCGCCATGCCGTCGAGGGGCTGCCCGGCGAGGTCGAGGTGAGCAAGGGCCCGGTGCTCGTCCCGCCGGTGCCCAAGACGACGATCATTATCGTGAATGGATTCGCCCAGACGCCGCCCAAAGAGGTCCTGGCCGTCCAGCAGGTGACCGCCGCGATGGGGTTCGGCGTCACGTCGCAGGACGTCCCCAAGCCGCAGGCCACCCTCAAAACGTCCTCCGGCGCCTTTCACGATGTGGTCTGGGCCGGCTGCGTCGGCAAGTTCGACCTGACCGAACAGTGGAAAATCTATACCGAGCCCTACAGGCAGTACGCCCAAACGACGGGCGAGAACATCGAGCCGCCCGCCGACCCTAACTGTCCCGTCGCCGTCAGCCGGGTCGAGTTGCGGCGCCGCGAACAGAAGCCCGACGGGACGTGGTCCGACTGGGAGGTGGTGCCCGCGACCACGTCGGCCGAGGCCGCCAAGGCCATGCCCGCGCCACCCGCCGACCCGCGCGATACGCGCGATGTCCGCGGCCGGTGGTATCCCGCCCTGACGAAGAACCAGGCCGCCATCCGGCGCGCACCGTTCTACCCGATCGTCGCCCCCGGTGAAGGCCAGACGGTGGCGGAGTTGGCGGGCCCGGTCGAGGGCGTGGCCCAGCCGGCCCTTCAGCCCGTGGCCGCGAGGCCGGCGTCGGCCGCCACCGCTGCCGCGGCGCCGGCCGCCACGGCCGCCGCCACGCCCGCGCCTGCCGCTACGTCCACGTCGCCGTTTGGGACGCCCTTCACGCAGCCCGAGCGCCCCGGCGAGGGGCCGTTCGTGACCCCGCCCCCCGAGATGGAACATCTTTTCGCCACCGTCTGGGCCTCCGACGCCACCGTCGAGCCCGGCAAGACCTACCAGTACCAGATGCGCGTCGCCATCGTGAACCCCGTCTGGAGCCTGCCGGGCGTCGAGGACGAACAGGCCCGCTGGACCCTGGAACTGGCCGGCCAGTGGAGCGACCCCACCGAGCCGGTCATCATCCCCGAACTCATGCAGTTCTATTTCGTCGGCACCTTCGGCGACCGCGTCAACCTGGAACTGCACCGGTGGATTCACGGTGTGTGGATCGTCGCGCCCAGCGTCCCGCGTTACGTCGGCGGACCCGTCATCTACACCAAGGACCGGGCCCGCATCCCCGTGCCCGGCAAGAACGAGACCGTCGCCCAGGACGTCACCCTCGACCTCAACGTCTTCCTGGTCGACGTTATCCGGGGCTTCCAGTACCAGCCGGGCGGCAGGAACCAGCCCATCAGCGCCAACGTCCTGCTGTTCGCCGACCCCAAGGGCAACCTCCAGCGCCGCATCGACTGGGAGGACCAGAAAAGGGCCGCCAACGACCGCCTGAAACGCAAGCAAGCCGCCGAGTAGCGGGCCCGGGCGGGCGGCAGGGTCATCCCCCGCAGGGGGGGCGATCATGTTTCAGGGCCGGCCTCAGAAAGCGCCGGAATTTCTCTTGCGGAATCGTGACGTTTGGTTACAGTGGCGCGCAACCTGCACGGGCGACTGCAGGGCAACCGAATTCATAATGCTCATACTGCTCATACGCTGAAGGCCGAACGAAGGTGCCGTCGAGGGGCGCGAGGGTCCAACCCGCCAATACCCGTTCTCCTGAATGCCTTGCCGTCCCGCCCGGGACGGCGCGGGTAAGGCGCGTCCCACCCCAACAGAAGGAGGTGTGCGGTGCAATTCTCTAGGATTCTGCTGGTCGTGGTGCTGCTGGGTGTGCTGTGGGGGCTGATGGGGGCGCCAAGGGCCGTCCTGTCGGCGGAGAAGTCGCCTGCCGACGTCCTGGCCGAGGCCAAGAAACTCTACGACGCCCACAACTACGACGGGGCGCTCAAGCGCCTCCAGGCCGTCGAACGCACCCAACTGTCCTTCTTCGACAAGGACACCTACGACAAACTCCTCGACAACACCCAGAAGGCCATCGCCGGGAAGGCCGCCGACGAAAAGGCCTTCGCCGAGGGCAAGGAGGCCCTCGCCAACAAACAGTACGGCGTCGCCATCGAGAAACTCACCCAGGCCGCCGACAGCCCCTTCCTCGAGGCCGACAAGGCCGGCCCTGCCCAGGGGCTCCTGCGCCTGGCCCGCGAAGGCCATGCCAAGGCCGGCGACCAGGCCAGGGACCTCATGGACCAGGCCGCCGCCGACGTCAAGGCCGGCAAGGCCGATGAGGCCGCCAAGAAGGTCAAGCAGATCGAAGGCATGGACATCCGTCTGTCGGCCGAGGACCAGACCGCCCTCGCCGGCGTCAAGCAGAGCTTGGCGGTCGCCCAGGCCCCGCCCGAGAAGCCGGTCGAGAAGCCGGCCGAAAAGCCGGCCGAAAAGCCCGCCGAAAAGCCGGTGGTGAAGCCCGCCGAAAAGCCGGTGGTGAAGCCCGCCGAAAAGCCGGCCGAAAAGCCCGTCGAGAAACCGGCTGAGCCCGCCGGTCCCACCGCCGGCCAGCGCTACGCCGAGGCCAGGAAACTCTACAAGGCCGGCGACTATCAGGCCGCCAAGACGGTCCTGGCCGAGGTCAAGAGCGCGGAACTCTCGTTCCTGGATCGGCTGAGCTTCGGCGGCTTCCAGCGCGACGTCGATAACGCCATCGCCGGCCGCGACGCCGGCCAGAAGGCCCTCGCCGAGGGTACGAAGGCCCTGGCCGACAAGAAGTACGCCACCGCCGTCGACATCCTCCAGAAGGCCGCCTCCTGCGATTACCTGGAGGCCGCCCAACGCGAGCAGGCCCAGAAGGCCTGCCAGGACGCCCGCCAGCAGCACGAGCAGGCCGTTACCGACGCCAAGGACCTTATGGCCCAGGCCGACACGGCCCTCGATGAAGGCAAGCCCGCCGAGGCCAAGCAGATGGTCGAACGCATCCAGGCCATGGACGTCGACCTCGGCTGGTGGACGGACCGCAGCTTCAGCAGTCTCCAGAAGCGCGTGGCGTCGGCCCAGACGGTGCAGGTGACGGCCGCCCAGCCGTCCGCCGGCGAGGCCGAGAAGCCTGTCGTGAAGCCGGCCGAGAAGCCTGTCGTGAAGCCGGCGGAGAAGCCTGTCGTGAAGCCGGCCGAGAAACCGGCGGAGAAGCCTGTCGAGAAACCCGCCGCCAAGCCGAAGGTGGACGAGGTCGACCTCGCCCGCCAGGTCAGCCAGGCGCACGCCGAAGAGCAGATCCAACTCGGGCGGGACGCGATCGCGCGGCACGAATACCAGAAGGCCAAGATTCACTTCGCTCGGGCGCTGAACCTGTGGGCGGACAGCAAGCAGGCCCAGGAAGGCCTCAAGGAGGCCGAGAAGTTTCTGGCCGAACGCGAAGAGCCGCTCGGCGACGTCGTCCGCGACGTCCGGGCGCTGGAGCGGCAGCGGATCATCGCCAACGTCCAGGAACTCATCGACGACGCCAGCCGGCAGATGGAGAAGTCGCAGCGGGTGGAGGACTACGCCGAGGCCCTGCGTCCGCTGGCCAAGGCCGACCGGGTCATCGACGTGGCCCCCGTGCTGACGGTGGAGGAACAGGAACGCCTTCGCGAAGAGGTCTACGCGCTGCGCAAAGACATCCAGGGCCGCATGGCCTCCGTCAAGGCCGAACGTGACATCAAGGCGTCCGACGAGGCCGGCCGCCGCGAGACCGACCGCCGCGAGGCCGACCGCCGCGAACGCGAAAACAAACTCTCGCAACTCTGGCAGCGGGCCACCGAACTCCGCAAGAGCATGCAGTTTGCCTCGTCCATCGAGGTCCTCGACCAGGTGCTCGTGGTCGACCCGGTCGACGAGCGGGCCCGCCGGTGGCGCGAAGACCTGCTGTACCTGGAGGCCCAGGCCCGCCAGGTCGACATTCGCGGAACCCGCGAACGCGAGGCCGTCGAGGCCCTGGCCGACGTCGAGGACGCCGCCATCCAACCCGGCGAACGCATCCACGGCGAGGTCAACTACCTGCGGTACCCCGACGCCAAGACCTGGAAAGACCTGTCGGAGTTCCGCGAGGCGTTCACGAAGGCCGTTTCGGCCGAGCCCAAGGCCGTGTCCGAAACCCGCCGCCGCCTCCAGGAACGTATCGACCTGGACTTTGAAAAGACAAGTCTCGATAATGTGCTGAAGTACATCAGCGAGGTGCAGCGCGGCCTGAACATTGTCATCGACCCGGACATCGCCACGGCGGGCGTCGACCTTTCGACCCGCGTTGTGGACCTCAAGGTCGAGCAGGTCTCCATCGAGGCGGTCCTGCAGCTCATCCTGGGCGCCGACCTCGGGTACCGCGTCGAGTCCGGCTACATCCTGGTGACCACCCGCGAGAAGTTGCAGCAGAACCTGCCCGTCGTGACGTACCCGGTCCAGGACCTCGTGGCGCAGATTCCGGACTTCGGCGGCGAGGCGCCGCGGTTCGAGGTGGGCGACGTGACGCAGGCGGCCGCCCAGGCCGCCGGCGGCGGCGGCGCCTTCGGCGACCTCTTCGGCGCCGGCACCACCGTGGCCGAGCAAGGCCCCGCCGGGCCCCAGGAACTCCGCGACCTCATCCAGCGCACCGTCAACAGCCAGTCCGACCCCAGCGTGGCCGCCTGGGCCGACGAGGGCGGTCCCGCCGCCGTCGAGTACATGAACGGCCTGCTGATCGTCACGCAGACCCGCATCGGCCACGAAAAGGTGGCCGACCTCCTCGAACAACTCCGTCGCGAGCGGGCCATCATGATCAGCGTCGAGAGCCGCTTCTGCCAGGTCACCGACGATTTCCTCCAGGACATCACCCTCGACGTCGACGTGACTTTCCTGGGCAGCGAACGCTTCGCTCAAAGCAACAGGCCGATTTATGGTAGCGACACGCAGGTCATTAATCAGCCTGTCTTGCTGCCCGACGGCGAAAAGGCCCGTGACCCCGAAGTATGGGTGGCTCCGGGGCCGGGCGTGCCGGGAGGCTGGTTCCCAGGGCCACTTATTTACGCCCCCCAGGCCTTCAGGGTTCCCCCGTCTAGCCAACCCATCGTGATCTCCAGCACCGGGTCGGCCGGTCAGGGCACGGCCTCGCTGTTGAACCTGGCCGGCACCGCCTTCTCGGCGTTCCAGGCGAACGAGGGCGGCCTGTCGGTCGGAGGCGTCTTCCTCGACGACATCCAACTCGGCTTCCTGCTGCGGGCCATCCAGGCCGACGTCCGGTCCACCACCCTCCAGGCCCCGCGCATTACGTTGTACAACGGCCAGCGGTCCTACATCAGCGTCTCGACGGTCACCACCTACTTGGCCGACATCGAGCCCGTCGTGGCCGAGGCCGCCGTCGGCTGGGACCCCACCGTCGGGGCCATCCCGGTTGGCACGACCCTGGACGTCAAGGCCACCGTCTCGGCCGACCGGCGGTATGTCCAGATGGACCTGAGGCCGCAGATTGCCGCAATAACCGACTGGGATCAGGTGTTCATCTCAGCCGCCGTGCCGGGCGGAGGTATCGCGACCGCCCCGATCCAATTGCCGCGCGTCAGCGTCCAGGACTTCAAGACCACCGTCAGCGTTCCGGACGGCGGCACGCTGCTGCTGGGCGGCACGCGCCAGTACCTCGAGTCCGAGGTGGAGACCGGCGTGCCCATCCTTTCGAAGGTGCCGATCCTCAAACGCCTTTTCAACAACCGGGCCACGATTCGCCGGGCGACCAACGCCCTCATCCTCATCCGACCCAAGATTCTCATCCAGGCCGAGGCGGAGGCCAAACTCGGCTACGATAACTTCTAGCCATCGTGCGATGCGATTTCCTGCGCGGCGGGTCTCCGGACCCGCCGCGCTTTTCTCTGGAGGCCGCCACGCATCTCTTTTGATGTGTCGCGCGCCGGGTTGGCCGAACCCCCGCGCGGCGGCCCCAGCGCGTGTCATTTCGACCGAGGCCTAGCGTAGCGAGGCCGAGCGGAGAAATCTCGCTGTACACTTGCTTGCCGCCGGGTGGCATGGTCATCCCCCGCAGGGGGTGACCAAGTGTCGCGCCGCGTTTTTTCTACCAGCCGCCCGGCCGCCCGCGGTACGATGACCCGGGCGCTCGCCCGATTCGACGCTATGGAGGACGGCCCGTGGCCGAGGCGTTGTGGCTGCTCGTGGCGATGGAGGTGATGCTGCTGCCCGTCTGGATGGGTGCGGCGGCGGGCCGCGGAGCACGGTCGCCGGTCCGCCGGCTGGCGGTCGCGCTGGGGCCCATCGTGGCGCTCGGGGCGGCGCTGGCCGCGCTGGCGGCCGTCGGCGACGGCCCGACGCCTGGGGCCGTACTTCGGAGCCAGGCGGTGGTCCTGGGGTTTGCCGTCCTCCTGGCGGGGACGGCGGCCATCCTCGACCGCCTGGCGGGGCCCCGCCCGGCCCAGTTCCTGACGGCCGTGCTCGGCTGGGCCCTGGTCGCCGCGGTCATCCTGTTTGGCCCGGTGGTCGAGGTGCTGGACGACCCCGCCAAGACGACGGTGGTCCGCGTGGTCGCGCACACCAACCCGCTGCTGGTGGCCGAGGCCGAGTTGGGCCTGCGCTGGCTCCACCAGAACCTGACCTACCGCTGGACGCCGCTCGGCGAGAGTTACAGTTACCTGTTCGGTAACCTGGCGTGGTGGAAGACGGTCCTCGCCCACGTCTTCGTGGGGTCGGGCCTGGCGGTGTTCAGCCTGCGGCGCGGGAGCAGGCAACGCGCGCCGGGAAACGCAGTGGGCTATTGAGGCGTGTAGTCCCGGCGTCGCCGGACGGCCCAGGGTGTTATTCTGAGGCTCCGCGTGCGGGGCCGAAGAATCGCGCCGTTCGAACAACGAAAAGCGAGATTCTTCGTCGGCCCCAGCGGGCCTCCTCAGAATGACAGGCTTTGCGGGTGTGACATTGGTCTAGCGGGGATCAATAATATGGCTATTCCTTGACCTCGTACTCGGCGTCGATGACGTCGTCGTCGCCGCCGCCCGTCTGGCCTTCGGCCGGACCGCCGCCCGGGCCGGGTCCCGTCTGGGGTCCCGCCTGGGCGCCGGCGCCGGCGGTCTGCTGCTGCTGATAAAGCGTCTGGGCCAGGGCGTGCGAGGCCTGGTTCAGCGTTTCGACGGCCTGGTCGATTTTGGACACGTCGTCGCCTTTGACAGACTCGCGGACCTGGGCGATGGCGTCCTGGATGCGCTTCTTGTCGTCCTGGCCGAGTTTGTCGCCGTGGTCCTTGAGCGTCCGCTCGACCTGGTAGGCGAGCGAGTCGCCGCGGTTGCGTTTGTCGACGAGTTCGCGCTGCTTATGGTCCTCCTCGGCGTGCTCCTCGGCCTCCTTCTGCATCTTCCTGACCTCGTCGTCCGACAGGCCCGAAGACGTGGTGATGGTGATTTTCTGCTCTTGGCCGGTGCCCTTGTCCTTGGCGCTGACGTTGATGATGCCGTCGGCGTTGATGTCGAAGGTGACCTCGATCTTCGGCATGCCGCGCGGCGCCGGCGGGATGCCGCTCAACTGGAAGCGTCCGAGGGTCCGGTTGTCCTTGGCCATGGAGCGTTCGCCCTGGAGGACGTGGACCTCGACGCCGGGCTGGTTGTCGGCGGCGGTGGAGAAGGTCTCGGTCTTCTGCGTGGGGATGGTGGTGTTGCGTTCGATGAGGTGGGTCATGACGCCGCCCAGCGTCTCGATGCCCAGCGACAGAGGCGTCACGTCCAGCAGCAGGATGTCTTTGTCCTTGAACTCGCCGGCCAGGATGGCGCCCTGGATGGCGGCGCCAACGGCCACGACCTCGTCGGGGTTGACGCCCTTGTGGGGTTCCTTGCCGAAGAGTTCCTGGGCCAGGCGCTGGATCATCGGCATGCGGGTCTGGCCGCCGACGAGGACGACCTCGTCGACGTTCTCGCCGGCCTCCAGTTTGGTGCCGGGTCGCTTTCGGGCATCCTCCAGGCACTGAAGGCACGGCCGCCGGCACCGCTCGATGGTGTCGCGGACGAGTTCCTCGAACTTGGCCCGGGTGACCTTCATGGTCAGGTGCTTCGGGCCGGTGGCGTCGGCGGTGATGAACGGCAGGTTCAAGTCGGTCTCGGCGACGGTCGAGAGTTCGCACTTGGCCTTTTCGGCGGCCTCTTTGAGGCGCTGAAGGGCCATCTGGTCCTTCCGCAGGTCGATGCCGTGCTCTTTCTTGAACTCGTCGGCGATGTGGTCGATGAGCCGCTGGTCCAGGTCGTCGCCGCCCAGGTGCGTGTCGCCGTTGGAGGCCAGGACCTCGAAGGAGCCTTCCGCGCCGACGTCAAGAATGGAGATATCAAATGTCCCTCCGCCGAAGTCGAAGACGGCGATCTTCTCGTTCTTCTGCCTCTCCAGGCCGTAAGCCAGGCTCGAGGCCGTCGGCTCGTTGATGATGCGGACCACGTCGAGGCCGGCGATGGTGCCGGCGTCCTTCGTGGCCTGCCGCTGGCTGTCGTTGAAGTACGCCGGGACGGTGATGACGGCCTTGGCGATCTCCTCGCCCAGGTAACTCTCGGCCGTGCGCTTCAGGTCCTGGAGGATCATCGCCGAGATTTCGGGCGGCGTGTACTCTTTGCCGCGGCACTTGACCTTCACCAGTTCCTGCGGGCCGCCGGTGATCTCGTAGGGGACGAGTTTCTCTTCCGCAGCCACCTCGTTGTGGCGCCGGCCCATGAACCGCTTGATCGAGAAGATGGTGTTGCGCGGGTTCGTGATGGCCTGGCGCTTGGCCACCTGCCCGACCAGCCGCTCGCCCTTGTCGGCGATGGCGACGACCGACGGCGTGATGCGGTTGCCCTGGGCGTTCGGGATGACGGTCACCTTCTCGCCTTCGCGGACGGCCACCACCGAGTTCGTGGTCCCGAGGTCGATTCCGATGATCTTGTTACTGGCCATGATGCGACTCCTTTCCGCAGTGCGCTGCGGGGTGCGGATGACGTTCCGATTCGGTGCGTACGGTATCTGGGCCTACTAACGAGCAAAACCCGTGCCAGCCTCCACCGGCGGTCGGCGCGGCGCGAAAGGCCCATCTACGGCATGATAACGCGGCTTTCCCGTGCGATGCAAGGGTCGCGTCATTCTGCCCTTCCGACAAATGGGCGGACCGGCATGGGAGTGGACTGCCATTTTGGCAGGGCTTGGGCGCGGCTGCCAAAGCCGGGCGCAGTGCACACGGTCATTTCGACCGAGCGCAGGGGAAAGTTGTCATTTCGACCGAGCCCTCGCGAACCGAGGGCGATCCGACGTTGGACCCGTATGGGGCGGAGAAATCTCGCTGTTCGAGAACGGCGAGATTTCTCGACTCGGCCCGCATCGGCCCTCGGTCGAAATGACAAGCGCAGTGCAACCGCCGAAATCCGTTGACGCCCCCGGCTGGGCGGTCTATAAGAGCGCCGATCCCCTCGAAAGGCCTTGCATGGAGCGGTTGCCCCATCCCGCGGCCGTCTGGATGGCCAACCTCCTGGTGCCCGGCTCGGGCCTGGTGCTGCTGGGCCGGGTCCTGGCGGGGACTGTGCTGGCCCTTCTGTGGGCGGCGGCGGCGGCCGGTCTGCTGGTTGGCCTGCTGGTCTGGCCCGACGCCATGGACCCCGGCCCCGTGGTGTCGCTGGGCGTTCTGACGGGCATTCTGTACGGGACGGGCCAGGTCCTGACGTTCGCGCGGGGCCGGGCGGTCCGGCGGCGGGCGTCGGACGCCTCGCCCGACGCCGCGTTCCTGGAGGTCCTGGCCGCCACCCTCCAGGGCCGCACCGACGAGGCCGAGGCCGCCTGCAAGGCCCTCCTTCGGCAGGACCCGGACGACGTGGAGGCCACGCTGCACCTGGGTGTCCTGGCGGCCCGTTCCGGCCGGCGGGCCGCAGCCGAGCGGTATCTGCGGCGGGCCCGGTTCCTGGACGACGCCGGCCGCTGGGATTTCCGGATTCAGCGGGAACTGGCGG
>JADHXV010000157.1 GCA_016782785.1 Planctomycetota bacterium
CCCGTGCGAACTGACGCTGCGGACCACCGCGGACGGCATCCGCATGTTCGCCGAGCCCGTGAAGGAAATCGCGGGGCTCCACGCGAAGAAACACACGCTCGGCCGAACGGCCGTCGCGCCCGACGCGCCGGCCTCCGTGGCGACGGCCGGCCGGCTGTTCGACATCCGGGCCGTGTTCGCCGTCGGCGACGCCAAGGCGTTCGGCATCCAGGTCGCCGACACGAAGGTCATCTACGATGCCGCCAAGGCGGACCTGGCGGGCATGCCCCTCGCGCCCGTGGACGGAAAGATACGCATGCAGATCCTTGTGGACCGGCCGTCGATGGAGATCGTCGGCAACGGCGGCCGCGTGGTCCAGACCCGCGTGTTCCAGAGCGACGGGCCGGTCGAGTCCATCCGCGTCTTCGCCGAAGGCGGACCCGTGACACTGGAATCGCTGGAGGTCTTTGAACTCAAGTCCGCCTGGAAGTGACGCGTCCATCGCCCCGGAGAACGTCCCATGACACGAACCGCACTCGTTGTTCTCGCCGTCCTTCTCGCCGCCGGACCGCTGGCGGCAGCCCCGAAGCCCGCCGCCGAACCAGGCTACGGCAAAGGCGGCGCCGAGCCGCCCATCGCCTACGGCAAGGCGGTGGTCGAGGGCGCCGACGCCGTCGCCGCGCCCGACGGCCGGTGGATCCTCTGGTACCGCCAGCCCGCCGCCGACTGGCCCGAGGCCCTGCCCGTGGGCAACGGCCGGATGGGCGCCATGGTCTACGGCGGCCCGGACGTCGAGCGCATCCAGTTCAACGAAGACACGCTCTGGACCGGCCGGCCGCAGGATTACCAGAACCCCGGCGCCGCTGAGTATTTGCCGAAGGTCCGCGAACTCCTCTTCGCCGGCAAGCAGCGCGAGGCCGAGCAACTCGCCTCCCAGCACTGCATGAGCGAGCCGCTGCGGCAGGAGGCGTACCAGCCGTTCGGCGACCTCGTCCTCACCTTCCCCGAGGCGCACCGGACCGTGACCGGCTACCGGCGGTGGCTGGACCTGGACGAGGCGTCGGCGCGGACCGCGTACACGGCGGGCGGCGTCACGTTCACGCGCGAGGTGATCGCCAGTTACCCGGACTGCCTCATCGCCGTGCGCGTGACCGCCGACAAGCCGGGCGCCGTCACGTTCGACGCCGCGCTCATGACGCCCCACACGCAGCACGAGGTGGTCCGCGTGTCCGACAACACGCTCGCCGTCCGCGGCCAGGTAGCCCACACGACCAAGAACAAGACGCCGAGCGAGATGCGGTTCGAGGCCCGGCTCATGGTCCGCGCCGACGGCGGCTCGGTCCGCGTTGACGACGGCGCGGTGCACATCGAGGGCGCCGACGCCGCCACGCTCGTTCTGGCGGCCGCCACCAGTTATGTCAATTACAAAGACATCTCCGCCGACCCGGCGGCCCGGTGCGCGGCGGTCCTCGCGAAACTCGGCGACAAGACGTACGAAACGGTCCGCCGCGACCACGTGGCCGACCATCAGAACCTCTTTCGGCGCGTCGACATCGACCTCGGCACAAGCGACGCCGCCCGCAACGAGACGCACGAGCGCCTCCGCACGTTCGCCGAGGGGAACGATCCGCACCTGGCCGCCCTGGCGTTCCAGTACGGCCGGTACCTGCTGATCGCGAGCAGCCGGCCGGGCAGCCAGCCCGCCAACCTCCAGGGCGTCTGGAACCACCGCCTGGACCCGCCGTGGGACTCGAAATATACCGATAACATCAACACCGAGATGAACTACTGGCCGGCGGAACTGGCGAACCTGCCGGAGTGCCACGAGCCGCTCTTCGCGCTTCTCGCCGACTGCGCCGAGACCGGCGCCAGGACCGCCCGCACGTTCTACGACTGCCCCGGCTGGGTCCTGCATCACAACACGGACCTGTGGCGCGGCACGGCGCCCATCAACGCGTCGAACCACGGCATCTGGCCGACCGGCGGGGCCTGGCTCTGCCAGCACCTGTGGTTCCACTATGCCTTCACGGGCGACGAGCAATTCCTGCGCGACCGCGCCTACCCGATCATGAAGAAGGCGGCCGAGTTCTTCGTCCACTTCCTGGTGGACGACCCGGTGAACGGCCAGGGGTGGCTGGTGAGCGGGCCGTCGAACTCGCCGGAGCGCGGCGGCCTGGTCATGGGACCCACGATGGACCACCAGATCATCCGAGGCCTGTTCGGCAACTGCATCGAGGCCAGCCGCATCCTCGGCGTCGACGAAGACTTCCGAAACAAACTTATCGAGATGCGAAGCCGCGTCGCGCCGAACCAGGTGGGCGCCGAGGGGCAACTCAAGGAGTGGCTTTACAAGGAGGCCCCCAAGGACACGCACCGCCACGTCTCGCACCTGTGGGGCCTGCACCCGGGCGACGAGATCACCCGCCGCGGCACGCCCGACATCTGGAAGGCCGCCATGAAGAGCCTGGAGTTCCGCGGCGACGGCGGCACCGGCTGGTCCATGGCCTGGAAGATCAACTTCTGGGCCCGATTCGAGGACGGCGACCACGCCTACCGCATGGTCGCCAACCTCCTGCGGCTGGCCGTCAAGGGCGGCGGCATGTACCCGAACCTCTTCGACGCCCATCCGCCGTTCCAGATTGACGGCAACTTCGGGGCCACCAGCGGCATCGCCGAGATGCTCCTGGCCAGCCACGCGGGCGAACTGCACTTCTTGCCCGCCCTGCCCTCGGCCTGGCCCGCCGGCCGCGTGACGGGCCTGTGCGCCCGCGGGGCGTTCGAGGTGGACATCGCCTGGAAAGACGCCAAACTGGCCGAGGCGCAGGTCCTCTCGAAGCGAGGCAAGGCGTGCACCGTCCGCCTGGGCGAGAAGACGGCGACGTTTGACACCGTCGCGGGCAAACGGTACCGTATCGGCCCGGACCTGGCTGTTACCGAGAGCCGCTGACACGGTTGCGCCGCTTCGTGCGCGGCCCGTACGGGCCGCGCATCAATGGCGCACCTGCAACACGTCGCTCTCGCCTTTCGTGGGCGGCTCGAGGGCGGTCTCGAAGCGGTCGAGGGCCTCGTGCATCCGTTCAGGCGGCAGCGTGGGATGGTCCGTGCGGTCCCGGATTCGCCGCTCGCACACCTCGCGCGGCACGTCGAAGTGGATGATTCGGACGCGGTAACCGCGCTCTCGGGCCGCCTCGGCGAACCGCTCGCGCTGCCATCGCCACGGGTTGGTGCGGTCGATCACGATGCGCTCCGCGCCCTCGTCGAGCAGTCCCTCGTAGCGGCGCACGAGCGACTCGAAACGCCGCGGCCCCTCGTCCTGCGAAACGCGGGTGTAGGCCCGCAGGCGCGTCCGGCAATAGCGGGTCTTGCCGGCGCCCGGCGGTCCGACCAGGATGACGACCTCGTTCATGCGCCCGTGCCCCTCTGCCATCGCCACGGGTTGGTGCGATCGACCACGATGCGCTCCGCGCCCTGGTCGAGCAGTCCCTCGTAGCGGCGCACGAGCGACTCGAAACGCCGCGGCCCCTCGTCGATGCGGAGGTCGAGGAAATCGTCGGAACAGATGGCCTCGCAGGTCTCGTGCGACGCCGACAACCGCTCGAGCAGCCGGTTGAGGAAAAAGTTGCGGATGGGAGGCACATGGAGGCTGATGTCGGCCGCCTTGACGGCGGCGCTCAGGGCCAGGTACGCCAGGCGCTCGCGGAAATGGCTGGGCACAGCATCCATCGGCTGTCCCCCCCCACATGTGCCGGCCGGCTTACCCGCATGCGCGTCAGCCGTCGACAGCCAGGAGCGCCCTGGCCCGGAACGTCTCGATGAACGTCGCCGTCTCCTCCTTCCAGGCCTGCAAGGTCTTATGGGCGATCCGGGTGTTCTTCCACATAAGGGCGAGTTTGTCGGCCATGCCGACCTTCTGCTCGAAGAACTTCCGAAGCCGACGCACGCTGACCCCGCCCCACCGGTAGAATTGCCGATGCGCGTCCAGCAGCACCTTCTGGAGGCGCTCGATGCCCAACTTGCCGTGATTGTATACGCAGTGCGTGCCGTCGTAGTAGTCCCAGTCGCCGGGAAACTCCGTGAAGGTCAGGTGCGGGCGGAACTGCTCCATGAGCGGCGTGCCGGGGAACGGCGTCAGCACGCTGATCTGGAGGGTCTCCAGGCCCGATCGCCGGGCGAACCCGACGATCCGGTCCGCCGTCCGCTCGTCGTGCTGCGGCCCCAGGACGAACATGCCGTGAATCCAGAACCCGTTATCGTGGAGGATGTGCGTATCTTCCATGAGGCGGGTCGTCAGTTGGCCCTCGCCGGAATACCCCTTGTGCCACTGTTTGGCGGTGGCGTCGTCGATGGTCTCGTAGCCGACGTAGAACACGTCGCCGCCCGCGCGCCGCATGGCCCGCAGGAGGGCGTCGTCGCGGCGGCGCCGGTGGCCGTCCTTCCAGTGAAAGTCGACGCGGACCTGGGCGTTGAAGCGGAGGCCCATGGGCTCCATGCGTTCCAGCAGGTCGCGGCTCCAGCGGCGGTCGGTCGTGAAGTTGTCGTCATAGAAGAAGAACCGCCGGAAGCCGCGCTCCGCGTGCCGGCGGATATCGGCATGGACCTTGTCGACCGATTGCCGGCGCACCTTCCGGCCGAACATCCGCGTGACCGTGCAGTACTCGCACCCGAACGGGCACCCGCGGCTGGTCATGACGGGCAGTTCGTAGTGCTCGCGGCGCCGGCACTGCGACAGCAACGCGTCGAAGTCGTGCATCAGGGCGTGGTTGAGCGTGGGCAGCACGTCGAGGTCCGGGACCGGCTCGCCGCGGACGATGCCCCGGGTAATCCGGCCGGAGGCGATGTCCTCGATGACCGTATCGCCCTCGCCCCGGACCACCACGTCGCCGTGCTGCCGCGCCTCCTCGGGGCAAAACGTCGCATGCACGCCACCGAAGGCGATCGTCACGTCCGGGGCTCGCTGGCGGACGGCGTCGGCGATCTGGTACCCCCGGTTCGCCGTCGGCGTCATGATGCTGACGCCGACCACGTCCGCCGAGCACAGATCCTCCAGAACCTCGGGCTTCTCGAGCAGCGACCCCGACAGGTTCTCGTTGTACACGGCCACGTCGTAACCGCGCGCCTCCAGGATGGAGGCCAGCGTAATCGGGCCGAGCAACGGCCATTTGCGGATCCAGGCGTTGAAGGGCCTGCCCGGCCGGCCGCTGGGTTCGACGAATCGGATCTTGCGGGTCTTGGCCATCCGGGTCATGCTCTCTCCTGCCCGTCCGTCATCGGGTGCGTGCCGCGCAGGACGCCATGATGCCGTCGCCACGCATCACGAACGCCCCGCCGCTGGTCGTTGGCTGCTCGGCGCTCTCGCCGGGCGTCGAGTCGGGAATGCCATTCGGGCATCGCTGCCACGGTCCAGCAAGCGACATAGCCCCTTACGCCTTCCCAACGCGAAGCCTATACGATACCGTGCCGGGGGGCGGAGTTCCAGCAAAAAGCCGCGTCGGCATGCGGGCGGCCCGACCGGGAAACGCGCCTCCGTTTCAACATTGCAATCGGCCTGCCCCTGTGGTCCAATGGCCTTGCGGCGAAGCCGTTTTGCACGCACGCCCTCGGGAACCTTGAAGGAGCACGTACGATGAAACCGCTCGTCCTCCGCCGTCTCGCGTTCGTCCACCTGATAAGCGCCATCGGCCTGGCGACCGCCATGCTGGCCGCCGGCTGCGGCGAAGGGCCGGCCCCCGAGACGGCCGAGCCCGCCGGAACCGTCGGCGCGGGCCTTCTCACGCCCACCATCGCCGTCAACCTCCCCGAGAAGTACAACACGCCGGACGGCATGGCCCTGGCGGCGGACGGCACCATCGTCCTCTCGTGCCCCAACTTCAACGACGCCTCGCACCCGGCCGTTATGCTGCGCATCGACAAGGACGACCAGGTCAGCGAGATCATGGTCCTGCCCGTCCACCCGGAGACGAAACACGTGGGCCCGCTGGGCGTGGCCGTGGGGCCCGACGGGCACCTCTACATCGCCGACAACCAGTCCGACTGGGCCGAGACGCCCTCCTCGCGCCTGCTGCGCGTCGTCATGGAGAACGGCAAGGCCGTGCGGTGCGAGACGCTCGTCGAGGGCTTCGTCCAGTCCAACGCCGTGTGCGTCCATGACGGCTGCGTGTACGTGACCGAGACGAAACTCAAGCCCGACGCCACTCCGTTGGTGAGCGGCGTGTACCGATTCCGCCTGGCCGACCTCGACCCCGCCCAGCCGCTCCGAGTCAAACCCGCCGGCGACGACCCGCACCTGCTCGTGACCGTCGAAACCAAGAACCCCGACCGCCGCGTGGGCGCCAACGGCATGGGCTTCGACGCCGACGGCAACCTCTACTTCTGCAACTTCGCCGACGCCCAGATCCTCAAGGTCACGTTCAACATGGAAGGCGAGGTGGCCTCGCAGGCCGTCTTTGCCGAGGGCCAGGGCATGACGTCCACCGACGGCATCAAGTTCGACCCGAAGACCGGCGACATCTACGTAGCCGACTTCGACGGAAACGCCGTCCACAAGGTCGACGGCAAAACGGGCAAGGTCACCACGCTCGCGAAGAACGGCAACACGACCGGCGCCGGCGGCGAACTCGACACGCCCAGCGAGGTCTGCCTCCGCGGCCGGAGGCTGTACGTCTCGAACATCGACCTGCCGTTCGCCGACAACGTGTTCGACGCACCGCACACCCTCTCCGTCATCGAACTGCCGGAGTAGCTTGATGGGGATGGACGCGCTTCGGCCAGGCAATGCGCGGATCGCCCTCGGCCTGCTCGCCGCGTGCATGCTGGCTGCGACGCCGACCCGCGCCGGCCCGGGTGCGCAGGATAGCCCCGCCGGCGACGCAACCAAATCGTCGGCACCGCCGGCCCGTCGGCGGGTTTCGTCCAGTGGCACGTGCGAAAGGAGCCTCCCATGACCCGCAGACTGCTGTGGACCGGACTTGCCGCCGGCGTCCTCGCCGCCCTGGCCGTTCCGTTCGGGCAGACCGGACTCATCGCCGCCGGGCTCGTCGCCAGCGGCGCCCTTGCCGCCCCGCCCCAGGGCGAAGGCTGGACCCCCCTCTTCAACGGCAAGGACCTGGCCGGCTGGAAGGCGCCCGAGGGCGACGGCGGACACTGGAAGGTCACGGGCGGCGTCATCGACTACGACGCCCAGAGCGA
>JADHXV010000158.1 GCA_016782785.1 Planctomycetota bacterium
CGGGCGGGCATGTCCGCGACCGATTCACCTCGCTCCGGGCAGGTCCTCCGGGTCGCGGCTCAACACATGGCCCTTGTACCGCGCCGCCGGAGATGCGTCAATCGTACGCGCCGCAATTGGGTTGAAGGCCTCGGCGGCGCGGGCTAGAATGCCGCCGCGCCTCAAGGCCAAACCTGTCTCATCCGATTCCGGAGAACCTGTCATGAAGATCCTCGTGGTCGGCGGCGGCGGACGCGAACACGCGCTGGCCTGGAAACTCGCCCAGTCCAAGCACTGCTCGAAACTGTACGCCGCCCCGGGTAACCCCGGCATCGCCCAGGTGGGCGAGTGCGTGGCTATCGGGGCCGAGGACGTCGGCAGCCTGCTGGCGTTCGCCCGCGACAAGGCCATCGACCTGACCGTGGTCGGCCCGGAGGCCCCGCTCGTGGCGGGCATCGTGGACCGGTTCCAGGCGGCGGGCCTGCGCATCTTCGGACCCTCGGCCGAGGCCGCCCAGGTCGAAGGCTCCAAGGCGTGGTGCAAGGAGGTGATGACGCACTCGGCCGTGCCGACCGCCGAGTACCGCACGTTCACCTCGCCGAACGACGCCCTTACGTACATCAAGAACCACGAGGAGCCGCTTGTGGTCAAGGCGTCGGGCCTGGCGGCGGGCAAGGGCGTCTTCGTGTGCCGAAGTCAGGACGAGGCCCGCCAGGCCGTCGAGACCATCATGAGGGACAAGGCGTTCGGCGCGGCGGGCGAGAAGGTGGTCATCGAGGAACGCCTCTCGGGCGAGGAGGCCTCGATCCTGGCCCTCGTCGACGCCTCCAGCATCTACACCCTGGAATCGAGCCAGGACCACAAGCCCGTCTTCGACGGCGACAAGGGGCCGAACACGGGCGGCATGGGGGCGTACAGCCCCGCACCCCTGGTGTCCGAAAAGATCCAGAACCAGGTGGACCGCGAGGTCCTGGTGCCGATGGTCCACGGCATGAAGGTCTCCGGGGCCGCGTACAAGGGCGTCCTGTATGCCGGGATCATGGTCACCCCCGGCGGGCCGAAAGTCCTGGAGTTCAACGCCCGGTTCGGCGACCCGGAGGCCCAGCCGCTGCTGGTGCGCCTGAAGAACGACCTGGTGGAGGTCCTGGAGGCCGTCATCGACGACCGACTCGACGAGGTCACGCTCCGGTGGGACCCGCGGCCGGCGGTCTGCGTCGTCATGGCCTCGGGCGGGTATCCCGGGCCGTACGAGAAGGGCAAGGAGATCACCGGCCTGGCCGAGGCCGAGGCTCTGGACGACGTGGTCGTGTTCCATGCGGGCACGCGGGCCGAGGACGGCAAGGTCACCACCAGCGGCGGCCGGGTGCTGGGCGTGACCGCCCTGGGCGAGGACATCAGCGCCGCCCGCGACCGGGCGTACGAGGCCGTCCAGCGCATCCGGTTCCACCGGGCCCACTGGCGGACCGACATCGGGGTGAAGGGGATTCGGAGGATGGATCGACAGAAGTAACGCAGTAACGAAGTGACGAAGTAACGTAGTGACGGAGCCGGTTCACCAGCCCTCGACGCAGCAGAAGGCCTCCGCGTCGGGCGGCGCCTACGTTACTACGTTACTACGTTACTACGTTACTGCGTCACTTGTATGAAAGGAGAGGCGGGGTGCCCCTTGGCTCGCCCCGCCCCTGTGACGCGGCCGGGAAACCCCTCACCCGTACCGCGCTTGCTATCCGAATGGCTCACGCCGTGTCATTCTGAGGCCCGCTTTCGTGCCGAAGAATCTCGCCGTGGCCGTTGTCTTCTGCCGTCCGCACAGCGAGATGCTTCGCTGCGCTCAGCATGACAACGTTTTCGGCGATGCCGCTTCCTGCCATGTCCCTTACGTCAATGCCTGTGCGGCACGATGTGGCCGGCGGCCGGATCGTACACGTACGTCTCCCCATACGGGCACGCGGGCAGATGGCCGCGGAGGTCCGGGTCGTCGGCCACCAGCCGCTGGAAGGCCGCCTGGTCGGCCGGCGCCCAGCCGTTGTGGTGGGCGGCCCACTGCTCGATCTTGCAGTTGAGCAACTTGACGTTGGCCCGGCAGGCCGAGGCCCGCGTGTCGCGCGAGTACACCATCGGCGGTATCGCCACGGCCCCGACCAGCCCGAGAATGAGCAGGCAGAAGAGCGTCTCGGCAAGCGGCAGGCCGTCGCGGGTTCCACGGGCCATCTCCATCCCCCTCCGCACAGGTTCGGCGCAGTCGTTTCCCGGATGGGCTCAACTGTGGGTCGGCGGCCAAACGTCGTGGGCACCGTAGGGAGGTGCCATCCGGCCACCCGTGCGCAGGGTCCGAAGACGGGCCGGCCGGCGGCGATTCGGGATGCAGAAGCAGGTCCGGCAACCCGTCTGCGGCACATATCGACGCGAACCGGAAATCGACTTTAGGCAGTTCCGGCAGGGATGAGAAAACGTTTTCCGGCAACGGCGTGGCGCCGCGTGTCAGCGTCCGGCGACCTGGTGCTTCCGGATGGCCTCAAGCGAAAGGGCCCCCTGGCTGCCCAGGCGGCTGCCGAAGATGACAAGCCCACGGATCTCGCCGCGGAATTGCCGGTCCATGCCGTGTCTGTGCAGGGCCTCGCTGTAGTTGCCCACGACCAATCGCCCGGAACTGCGGCCGGTCGGGCCGCGCGCATACGTCTGGGTCCGGTCGAGCTCGGCGGGGGTGGCGGCGTCGCCGAAGTACCACCGGACGTTGTCGCGGGCCTCCGTGCCGTCATAGGCCACGGCGAAGAAGACCCATTGGCCGATGGCGACCCTGCCGCCCGAACTGTCGTTGCGGGCCGTATCAGGCCACTCGTTGATCGCCAGCCTGAGTCGTCCGTCGGCGTGGCACACCAGATCGAAACCCGACCGGGCCGCGTCGAGGTTGCAGGCGATGCGGTTGCCGCCGGCCCCCGTCTCAAGGTTCGCGGCCTTGACCCACCCGAGGATCGTCAGGGAGCGGAGACCCAGGAGCGCCTCGACGGGTTCGTCGCCGACCTGGATCCACTTCCACGGCTCACCGGCGCCGAGGTCGAGCCCGCCGCCCGCGGTCCGCTTGACGGGGCCGTGATACTGCACACCCGCCGTCTCACCCCCGCTCACGCCGACGCGGATGATCGGCTCGTCAGATTGGCGGTCCACGCCGATGGCGATGTGCGTCGTGGCCGAGGCGCCGGCCTTGTCGGTCACGGTCAGCGAGGCCGTGTACAGCCCGGGCTTCGTGTACGTGTGGACGGGCGCGGGCTGGTCGGACGTGGCGCCGTCGTCGAAGTCCCAGCGGTACGTCTCGCCGCCAGACCCGGCAAAGCGGACCTCGAGCGGAACAACGCCCAAGGCCGGCGTGGCGGTGGCCTTCGCCTCCGGCCGCATCGGCTCGCCCGGCTTATACGCCTCCAGCCGCAGGACGCACGGGACGGTGGGCGGCGCGAAGGTGTACCGCCCGGGCCGCGCGGTGCCCACCGACGAGACCGTCATGGCCCACGTGTCGAGGCAGTCGGCCTTGTACAGGCGGTCGCCGGGCAGGTGGATGGCAGTCTCGCCCTTGCTCGTGAAGTAGACGAGGTAGAACTCGCCCGGCTTCGCCAAGGCCGGGCGGCCGGGCGCGAGGTCCTTCACGGGCGTCATCTCCTCGTACGGGGCCGCTTCCATGACCTTGCGGTAGAAGGCGATGCGCGGCGGGCTCTGGCCGTGCAGGACGCCGCCTTTCGACCACCACAGGATGTCCTCGGGGTGCATATAGGTCTCGCCGTGGCCGACGTAACATCCCGCCAAGCCGCCCAGCCAGAACCGGTGGACCATCTCGCGGGCGGTGATGTTGCCCCAGCCCTGCTTGATATTGCCCTCGTACTTGCACTCGTCGTAGATGACGGGCTTGCCGTAACGGCGCGGCAGGTCGGGAGCCTGGTCGAAGTCCGAACTCTGGACGCTGGCGTGGGTGACCCAGGGTTTCGAGTGGTCATACCACGTTCGGCAGTTGTGGTTGCTGCGGAGGCGCCCGTAGGGGTCGCTGTCGCGGATGATCTGGAAGAAGCGATCCCAGTCGGCCATCGTCTTGCTCGCAATCTTGAGCATCAGGTCGAACTCGTTCGCCAGCGACCACCAGACGTTCCGGTAGGCCGCCAGGCGGGCGACGACGTACCGCAGGTACCGGTCGTCGGTCTCGCGGTCCATCGACTTGAAGCCCCAGCGGTCGTACGGGTGGAAGAGGATGAGGTCGGCCTCAATGCCCAGGTCCCGCAGGTCCGCAACACGTTTTTCGAAGTGGCGGAAGAACGCGGGGTTGAACCGCGTGAAGTCCCAGTCCTGCGGCGGCTTCCCCTCGAACGGGTAGGTCGGGGGCTCGTTCTGGTTGTAGGTATACGCCTTGGGGAACACGCACATGCGCATCTTGTTGAAGGGCGCCTTGCGGAGCGTAGCCAGGGTCTGCTCTTCCAGGTCGTCGCCCTGGTGGACCCACGCGTAGCAGGTCGTGCCGACCTGGTAATACGGCGTGCCGTCGGCGTAGGCGAAGTGGACGGTGTTGCGGACGCGGATGGGCCCATGGTTGCCGGGCGACGGGTCAACGCAGGTAAAGCGGCCGGTCAGGCCGTCCAATTCCTTGCGGTTGCTGCGGGTCGCGTAGGTCCACGTACCCAGGGCATCGGGCATGAAGCGGACGCGGTACACGCCGTCGCCGTCGTAGAAACCCTCCGGCTCGAACGCGCGGTCGCCCTGGCGGAACTGGGCGCTGAGGGTGACGTCGGCGAAGGGGTTTCCGTCGCTCGGCCCCCGCAGGGTCAGTTCGAAGATGTCCCACTGCTGCACCGTCTCGGCATGAGCGGAAGCGGCCACGGCGATTCCCACCAGGGCAAGCAGCGCGAGCGTTCGCATCGTGTTTACCTCGAATCGGGTTCGGGCCGTGTGGCTGCAACGCGGCAGGCGGCCGACGGGAGCGGGCGCCTCGTCCCTGGCACCTCCACCCCTCGCGCCGCCAAACGCGAGAGGCCACACGGTCGCGGCGCGAAGAGACACCAGGAATCTTACTTCACACGGGGCGCTTGACGCAACAATAAAAAAGCCCAGACACCGTTATCGAAATCGAAACGGCGCGGCCTACTCCTCCCGCGGCGTCATGGCGTCGAGGAGTTCCCGGTTCGACGGATACTTCTTCATCGCGCCGAGGAGGGTTTCCAGGGCCTCGATGGGCCGGCCGCCGGCCAGCCGCCGGCGAATGAGGTACCGTTTCTGAAGGTCGGCGGGCGGCACCAGCCGCTCCTCTTTCCGCGTGCCGGAGGCCAGCACGTCCATGGCCGGCCACAGGCGGCGTTCGGCAAGTTCCTGGCTGAGGACCACCTCCATGTTCCCGGTGCCCTTGAACTCCTGGAAGATGAGGTCGTCCATGCGGCTGCCGGTTTCGATGAGGCAGGTGGCGATGACCGTCAGGCTGCCGCCGTGTTCGATGTTGCGGGCGGCGCCGAACATGCGTTTCGGCTCGACCAGGGCGTGGATATCGACGCCGCCGGACATCGTCCGCCCGCTCGACGGCACCGCCTTGTTAAACGCCCGGCCCAGCCGCGTCAGGCTGTCGAGGAACAGGACGACGTCGCGGCCGAACTCCACCTCCACCTTCGCCTGCGCGAACGCCAGCCGCGACAGCCGCACGTGCTGACGCACCTCCTGGTCGTTCGACGAGGCCAGCACCTCGGCCCCGGTGGCCCGGCGGAAATGCGTCACCTCTTCCGGCCGCTCGTCCACCAGGACCATCATGAGGCGGACATCGGGATAGTTGGTGTGGACGGCGACGGCCATCTGCTCGAGCATGATGGTCTTGCCGGCCCGCGGCGGCGAGACGATCAGGCCCCGCTGCCCCTTGCCGATGGGCGTCAGCAGGTCCAGCACGCGGGTCGTGACCGGCTCGGGGCCGGTCTCGAGCCACAGTGTTTCCTCGGGATCGATGACCGTCAGGTTCTCGAACGGCTTCAGGGTCTTGTAGACGTCGGGGTCTTCGCCGCAGATGCGCTGGATCTCGCCCAACTGGAGCCCGCGGCCCTTCTTGTCGGGCCGGGTGGCGCCTTCCAGGCTGACGCCGGTCTTCAGGCGGTACCGGGCCACGAGGCCGGGCGGGACGAAGATGTCGTTGCCCGTGGGGCGGAAGTCGCGCTCCGGGTGACGCAGGAAGCCGTACCCGCGTTCCTGGAGTTCGAGCACCCCGCTCACGGCCGAGTTGCCGGATTCGGTCATTCCGATCCCAACAGGTGATAAAGTGCGGCCAAACACTGGCGGCCGAAACAAGGGGGTCGGCAAAGACGAAGAACGCATAAAGGATACCATGCCGCGGCGGGATGTCCAGTTCAAAAATGGCGGCGGGCGAAAAATCCTCACGGGCTTGAAAACCGCCCCGGCCGCCGATAGAATCCGTTGCTCCGGCTGGGGGAGTAGCTCAGTTGGTAGAGCAACGGCCTTTTAAGCCGTGGGCCCAGGGTTCGAGTCCCTGCTCCCTCACCACGATATGCAAGCGCGTGGCCCCATCGTCCAGTGGTTAGGACACGGCCCTTTCAAGGCCGCGACACGGGTTCGAATCCCGTTGGGGTCACCAGAAAGCACTTGATTTCGGGCGTCGGATTCGGCATGGTGTGGGCCGATTGAGGCGGCGCGGGCGCCCCGGCAGAGGCTTGGCCTCCGGATGAGCACGGCGGGCAACGCGCTAATCCGCCTGCCCGAGCCTTCGGCCGAGCCTAAGGCTCGGACGAACGGCCAGGGAAATCCGAAATCCGAAATATGAGAAATTGGCCCCATCGTCCAGCGGTCTAGGACATAGCCCTCTCAAGGCTAAGACACGGGTTCGAGTCCCGTTGGGGTCACCAGATACAAAGGGGACCCGGCCCAGCGCCGCGGTCCCCTTTTTGCTGAGGAGGCACGAGGCATGCTC
The DNA here is from genome assembly GCA_016782785.1 of Planctomycetota bacterium. Classification (GTDB taxonomy): domain Bacteria; phylum Planctomycetota; class Phycisphaerae; order FEN-1346; family FEN-1346; genus BS750m-G62. The sequence continues at coordinate 6,911 of JADHXV010000158.1, forward strand.
CAAAGCCCCCGCCACGACGCCTTGCGGTTCTGCCCGCATTGCGGCGCCGAGACGCTCCGCCAGGTCACGCCCAAACGGCTCGCGTGCTCGTTGTGCGGCGGGACGCTCTTCATCAACGCGGCCGCGGCCGTCGGCGGGCTCGTCGTGGACGACCGGGACCGTCTGCTCGTCATCGTCCGGGCGGAGGAACCCGCCAGGGGCACGTGGGACCTGCCGGGCGGCTTCGCCGACCCCGGCGAGACGGCCGAGGAAAC
>JADHXV010000159.1 GCA_016782785.1 Planctomycetota bacterium
TCGCCGCCGACGTGCGTGCGGTGCAGCAGGTCGACAACCTCGCGGTCGATGCCGCGAGGCACGACGTCTGCCTTTCGCCATCGCTTCTGCGTATCTTCCGGGGCGCGACTGACGAACCTGAGCTGGCCTTCCTGCTGACCGAACTGGGCGGATGCCGCCTCGGCGAGGTCCGTAGCTATCTGCTTCGTGTCGCGGCCCTTGGTTTCGATGCCCCACTCTGCCGCAAGCGCGCGGAGTTTGCGCTCGTCCTTGATGACGTAGTCGCTGCCCTCGGCGGCCAGCTTCAGCGCGTGTGTCACGTCGCGGGCGTGGTCGGAGTGGGCGCTGGTGCCGGCGGCGATCATCCGCGCGAGGTTCCGCGCCGCTATCACGTCCGCCGTCGCGCCGCAGATTCCTTCACTGGGCCCCTCGCCGAACGGGTCGATCCGGCAGGGGCCCATCGAACAGTTCCTGCAGCATATGCCCAGCATGCCGAAACCGCACTGGGGCTGCTGCTGATCGTAGCGGTCCCAGATGACCGGCACGCCATCCTCGGCAAGCCGGGAGAGCATCTCGATCGAGGCCGGGTCCACGCTTCGCTCTTGGGGCGTCTTCATCTTGCTAACCTTCCTGGAGAATCTTTCTCAAAAACCTTTCCCTCGCCGCCGGGCTTTCGCCGGGGCCGCGGGGGTTGGCGCCTATTGGTCAACACAACTGTGTATGCGCACCGCACAAACCTTGAATTCAGGAATCTTGGCCACCGGGTCCAGCGCGGCGATCGTCAGGCGGTTGGCCGGGGCCTCGCTGAAGTGGAACGCCAGGAAAACCGATCCCGGCGACACCCGGTCGGTCACGCGGGCCGCGATCTCGATTCGCCCGCGGCGAGACTCGACCGACACCTGCTTGCCGTCCGCCACGCCCAGTTTAGCGGCGTCCTCGGGATGGACCTCGATCGCGCCGCATGGGACGATGTCGTCCAGCACCTCCGACCGCCGCGACATCGAGCCGGTGTGGAAGTGCTCGAGCAGCCGGCCTGTCGAAAGCAGCAGGGGGTACTCGGCGTCAGGCAACTCCCTGGCGGGCACGAACTGGGCGGGGTGGAACTTGCCCTTGCCGCGAGTGAAAAGCTCGCTGTGGAGGATCGGCGTGCCGGGGTGCTCGCTCGTCGGGCATGGCCACTGGAGCGGCCGGCGTTCGAGCCGGTCGTAGGTGATCCCGCCGTAGATGGGCGTCAGCGAGGCGATCTCGTCCTGGATGGCCGCGACGGACGGGTAGCTTACGGGGCAGCCCATTCGCTGGGCGATCCGGCAGATGATTTCCCAGTCGGCCCGGGCCTGCCCCGGCGGCTCGACGGCCTGGCGGATCCGCTGCACTCGGCGCTCGGTATTGGTGAACGTGCCGTCCTTCTCGGCCGCGGCCGCGGCGGGCAGGACCACGTCGGCAAGCTCGGCCGTCTCGGTCAGGAAGATGTCCTGCACGACAAGCAAGTCCAGCGCCCGCAGCGCCTCGGCCACGTGGTTTGTGTCCGGGTCGCTGATCATGGGATTCTCGCCCATGACGTAGAGGCACTTAAGTTGGCCATCGGCGGCGGCGTTGATCATCTCGACGACGGTCAGGCCGGGCTTTTCCGGCAACTGACCGCCCCACCCGGCCGCGAACTTCGCCCGCACCTGGGCATCGCTGACGGCCTGGTATCCGGGCAGAACGTTGGGCAGCGCGCCCATGTCGCACGCGCCCTGGACGTTGTTCTGTCCGCGAAGCGGATTGACGCCCGTGCCGGGCCTTCCGATGTTGCCGGTCAGCATGGCCAGGTTCGCAAGCGACAGCACGTTGTCCGTGCCGGTTGTGTGCTGGGTTATGCCCATCGAGTAGACGATCGCCGCGGCCGGGGCGGTTGCGTAGGCGCGGGCGGCGGCGGCGATGTCGGCCGCGCCTGCGCCGGTGATCTTCTCGGCCATCTCCGGCGTGTAAGACTGGACCGCCTCGGCAAGTTCGGCCAGGCCCTCGGTCCGCTCGGCGATGAAGGCCTTGTCTTCGAGGCCCTCGGCCAGGATGACGTGCATCATCGCGTTTATCAGCGCCACGTCCGTACCGGACTTCTGCCGCAGGTGGATGTCGGCGAATTCCGTAAGCTCGATGCACCGCGGGTCGGCGACGATGAGCTTTGCCCCGCGAGAGGTCGCCCGCTTGATGGCCGAGCCGATGATCGGGTGGCACTCGGTGGTGTTCGAGCCGATGATCAGGAAGCAGTCGGACGTCTCAAGGTCGTCGATGGAGTTGGTCATCGCGCCGCTGCCGAACGCCTTTGCCAGGCCCGTCACGGTCGACGAATGGCACAGCCGGGCGCAGTGGTCCACGTTGTTCGTGCCGATGACGCCGCGGGCGAATCTTTGGAGCAGGTAGTTTTCCTCGTTGGTGCACTTGGCGGAGGAGAGCACGCCGATGGCGTCGGGCCCGCTTTGACCGCGGATCTCGCCGAGCCGTCCGGCGATCAGGTCCAGCGCCTCGTCCCACGTGGCGGGCTCAAGTTCCCGGCCCTTGCCGCGGCGGATGAGCGGCTGGGTGAGCCGGTCCGGATGGCTGACGAAGTCGAAGCCGAAGCGGCCCTTGACGCACAGGAGCCCCTTGTTGACGCCCTGGCCGCGAGGGGCGACTACCTCCACGATCCGCCCGTCGCGGGCGATGACTTCCATCGTGCAGCCGCAGCCGCAGTAGGGGCATATCGTCAGCGTGCGGTCGGCGTCCCAGGTGCGGCCCTTGCCCTCGGCGCCGGCGGCGAAGATGGCGCCCGTCGGGCAGACGTCGATGCAGTTGCCGCACTCGACGCACGACGAGTGACGCCGGTCCCGGCCTGGCGGCAGGGCGATCTGGGTGTCGAAGCCGCGGCCGAAGTAGTCGATCGCGCCCGCGGCCTGCATTTCGTGGCAGACCTGTACGCATCGGCCGCAAAGGATGCACTTGCTGCGGTCGTAGACCATGGACGAGCCGTCGCGGTCCGGCCTGCACTCGACGGCCTCGCCGGCGAAGGTGGACTTTCGCACGCCCATCTCGTAGGCGTATCGCTGAAGCTCGCACGCCCCGGCCCTGTCGCAGGCGAGGCAGTCGTCGGGATGATCGCTCAGCAGCAGGTCGATGACTGTCCGGCGGTGTTTGAGGAGTCGTTCGGTGTTTGTCCGCACGACCGCGCCTGGCGATACGTTGCTGGAGCAAGAAGCGGCCAGGGCTCTGCTGCCCTCGACCTCGACGAGGCAGAGCCTGCACGAGCTTGTCGGTTCGAGGCCCATGGCCGGATCGTAGCAGAGGTGCGGGATCTCGATGCCAACCGACTGCGCAGCGGCCAGGATGCTCGTGCCGTCGGGCACGGTCACCTGGACGCCGTCAATCGTAAGTTTGACTTCCTCTGGCATCTTTCAACCTCTTGCCGCTGTTTACTCCAGATCGCACCGCAGGCATCGACAGGCCTCGGCGCGAGCCGCTTGACACGAATAGCCCTTGAGAACTTCCGTGAAGCTGCCTTTGCGTTTGGCCTTGGCCACTGCCCGCACGGGCTGGCGCGGGGCCGCGGCCTGCTCTTCGTCCGGTCGATGCCGCGGGGCGAAGCCCTCATCCGGCGGAAGCGCGCCCTTGCCGCCGAGCATGCGGTCGATGGCCTGCGCGGCCCGCTGGCCGGAGGCAATGGCCTCGATGATCGTCGACGGCCCGGTCACGGCGTCGCCGCCCGCGAAGACGTCGCCTGCGCCGCTTCGCTGCGTGACAGGATGAGTCTCGAGCCGCCCGCGGGATATCACGGGCCCTGTGTCCGAGGCGTCGGCGGCGGACGCGAAGTCCAGGTCGGCCGCCTGGCCGATCGCGACGATGACGTTGTCGGCCTCGACAGTCACGGCCGAGCCGGGCTTGGGCACGGGTCGGCGTCGGCCGGACTCGTCGGCGGGGCCGAGCTGCATCTCGCCGCACCGCACCGCATGGACCCGGCCGTCGCCTTCGATGGCGACCGGCGCCAGCAGCATCCGCATGTCCACGCCCTCGATCCGGGCCTCTTCGATCTCCTCTGGGATGGCCGGCATTTCATCCCGGCCGCGGCGGTAGAGAAGCATCACGCGCTGCGCCCCGAGGCGAAGCGCGGTTCGCGCGGCGTCGATCGCGGCGTTGCCGCCGCCGATTACGACGGTCTTGCCCGGCAGGCTGGTGGTCCGTCCCGCGCGGACGTTTCGCAGGAACTCCAGGGAGTCGATAACGCCGGGCAAATCCTCGCCCGGCACGCCGAGGCGATGGCTTGCCTGTGCGCCGACGGCGACGAAGATCGCGTCGAAGCCGGCGTCGCGAAGCACCTGGAGCGACTCGACGCGATGGTGCGTCTCGATCTTCACGCCGGCGCGGCGGATATGTTCGACGTCGCGCTTCAGCGCTTCATCCGGCAGGCGGTATGCGGGTATGCCCGTGGCAAGCACGCCGCCGATTGCGTCGCGAGCCTCGAAGACCGTCACGTCCCGGCCCATCGTGGCCAGGAAGTACGCCGCCGTCAGCCCGGCCGGGCCGGAACCGATAACGGCGACTCGCCCGTGCCGCGGGCCCTGCCAGATGGGCGGGTCGCCCGCGCTTTTCACGCGGTCGGTGACGAATCGTTTGAGGTGGCGGATGGCGACAGGTTCGTCCACGTCGCCGCGGCGGCAGAACGTCTGGCACGGATGGTCGCACGCCCGCCCGCAGACCGATGCCAGCGGGTTGCGGCGGCGGATGATGTCCAGGGCCTCGGCGAATCGGCCGGCCGCGATGAGGCCGACGTATTCCGGCACGTTCACGTGGGCCGGGCAAGCGCTTCGGCAGGTGGTGGTCACCATCGCCGCGCAGGCGTTGGCGGGGCAGCGGCGCTCGGTCAGGTGGGCCTCGTACTCCTGGCGGAAGTGGCGGATGGTCGAGAGCACGGGGTTCGGCGCCGTCTGGCCGAGTCCGCACAGGGATGTCTCTCGAATGGCCTCACCGAGTTCGATGAGCGTGTCGAGGTCCTCTGGTCTGCCGTCGCCGGCGACGATGCGGTTGAGGATCTCGAGCATCCGTCGCGTGCCGACACGGCACGGGGCGCACTTGCCGCACGATTCCGTCTGCACGAAGTCGGTGAAGAACCTCGCGATATCGACCATGCACGTGGCCTGGTCCATGATGATCAGCCCGCCGGAGCCCATTATCGCGCCGATCTTCGGCACCGAGTCGTAGTCCAGCGGCACGTCGAGGTACGGCGCCGGCACGCAGCCGCCGGAGGGCCCGCCGATCTGGGCGGCCTTGAACTTCCGCCCTTGCGGTATCCCGCCGCCGATGGCGTAGATGATCTGCCGCAGCGTCGTGCCCATGGGCACTTCAACGAGGCCGGTGTTGTTGATCTTGCCGGCAAGGGCGAAGATCTTCGTGCCCTTCGAGCCTTCGGTGCCGATGGCGGCGTAAGCGGCCGAGCCCATCTCCATCACGCGCGGCACGTTCGCCCAGGTCTCGACGTTGTTGATGTTCGTCGGCTTGCCATGCAGGCCGCTGTTGGCGGGGAAGGGCGGCCGGGGGCGCGGCATTCCGCGTTTTCCTTCGGCAGAGGCGATGAGGGCGGTCTCTTCGCCGCAGACGAAGGCCCCGGCGCCCTTGCGGATCTCGATGTCCAAGCTGAACCCCGTGCCAAGGATGTTCTCGCCCAGCAGCCCCGCCTCGCGCGCCTTTGCCAGGGCCATCTCCGTGTGCTCGATGGCGATGGGGTACTCGGCCCGGACGTACATCACGCCGCGGCTAGCGCCGATGGCCCGCGCGCCGATGATCATGCCCTCGATCACCAGGTGCGGGTCGCCTTCCAGCACGGCCCGGTCCATGAACGCGCCGGGGTCGCCCTCGTCGGCGTTGCAGATGACGTATTTCGGGTCGCCCTTGGCGGCCCGCGTGAACCGCCACTTGCGCCCGGTCAGGAAGCCCGCGCCGCCCCGGCCGCGAAGGCCGGAGGCCTCGACCTCGTCGATGACCTGCTCGGGCGAGAGCTTCGTCATCGCCTCGGCCGCGGCAAGGTACGCTCCGTGGGCGATTGCGTCGGCGATGCTCTGCGGGTCCACCACGCCGCAGTTGCGCAGGACCAGCCGATTCTGGTGCCTGTAGAAGGGGATGTCCCGCTGACGCGACACGGTTCGGCCATCGCCGGACCAGCACAACCTGCGGACCACTTTTCCGCCGAGCAAAGTCTTCTCGACGATCTCCGGGACGTCCTCGGGCGTGACTCTCTGGTAGAAGATGCCGCGCGGGTCTATCACCATCGCCACCGCCCCTGCGCACAGGCCGTGACAGCCGGCGCGTACTACTCGGACGCGGCCTTGCAGGTCGCGGCGGGCGATCTCGCCTTCCAGCGCGTCGCAGACATCCAGAGCGCCCAGTGCCCGGCAGCCTGTCGAGCACACGCGGACCACGATGCCCGCACCCGAGCGGGCGGTAAGCTCGCGATGAGCCTTGCGAAGATCGTCGATGGTCCTCAGGCTGTTCATCAGTCCTTCTTGCCGGCCTGGGTCCGGTAGCCGGCCAGGATTCGCTCGACGCTCTGCGGCGTGAGCTTTCCGTAGTACTCGCCGTCGATCATCATCACCGGCGCGAGGAAGCACGTGCCGAGGCACGCGATGGTCTCGAAGTAGAACATCATGTCCGGCGTGGTCTGCCCGTCATCGATGCCCAGTGTCCGGCGGATCATGTCGATCACGCGGTCGGCGCCCTTGACATGGCAGGCCGTGCCGCGGCAGCAGTGGACGGTGTGCTTGCCGCGCGGCTCGGTGTAGAGCTGGGTGTAGAAGCTGACCACCGCGTACACGCGGCTGAGCGGCGTGCGGGTGCGCCGGGCGATTTCCTCAAGAGCATTCGCCGGGAGGTAGCCGAAGTGTTCCTGCACCGCCTGGAGGATGGTGATGAGGTTGCCGCCGGCCCGGGCCGCCCGGGAGGCGGCGCGCGGCAGGTCGCTGACGGTGTCCAGGAACTGGATGATCTCCTGCTTGCCCGGCAGGGCTCCTGCGTTCGTCGCTTCCGAGGTCGGCAGCCCCTTATCGGTTGTGTCAATCCTGTCGATCATACCGATTTTCCGCCGACCGCCTTTCCCACCGAGGCCTTGGGCGCCGGCGATGCGAGGCGCTTCTCCAATTCCGTTACGATCTGCCCCACGCCGGGCAACTG
>JADHXV010000160.1 GCA_016782785.1 Planctomycetota bacterium
AGGTCGCGGGTACGAACGCGCACGCGGCGAAAGGGAACACGATGAATCGACCAAGCGCTCTCACACGACGGCGGTTCATGCAGGAGGCGGGCGGGTCCCTGGCGGCCGCGGCCGCCGGCATGACGGTGGGGTCGCTGGCGCGCCCGGCGCGCGCAGCCGCCGCCGCCAAGGACGACCGCCCCGACATCCTCCTCATCATGGCCGACGACATGGGCTTTTCGGACGTTGGCTGTTACGGCGGCGAGGTCCGGACGCCGAACATCGACGGCCTCGCCCGCCGCGGCATCCGCTTCACCCAGTGCTACAACAACGCCAAGTGCGGGCCCACGCGGGCCTCGCTGCTGACGGGCCTCTACGACCAGCAGGTCGGCACCGGGCCGCTCAAGCACTCGGTCACCCTGGCCGAGGTCCTGAAGTCGGCCGGCTACCGGACCCTGATGGCGGGCAAGTGGCACCAGACCGAGATCCCCGTGAAGCGCGGCTTCGACCGTTACTACGGCCTGGCCGACGGGTGCTGCAACTTCTGGAACCCCGGCGAGCAGCGCGAGGGCGAACCGCCCCCCGGCCGGAAGTACTCGCGCTGGCGCCGCTGGGCCATCGACGAGGTGGTCTACGAGCCCTACACGCCCGAGGACCGCAACTTCTACACCACCGACGCGTTCACGGACTACGCGCTCAAGTATCTCGACGAGTACGGCCAAGAGGACCGGCCGCTCTTCCTGTACCTGGCGTACACGGCCCCGCACTATCCGCTGCACGCGTGGCCGGAGGACATCGCGCGCTACCGCAACACGTACACGGTGGGGTGGGACGCCATCCGGGCGCAGCGGTTCCAGCGGCAGGTGGCGATGGGCCTGATGGACCGGCGCTCGGACCCCTCGCCGCGCGACCCCGGTGTCACGCCGTGGGCCGACGCGAAGAACAAGGACGAGTGGGCGCAGAAGATGGCCGTCTACGCCGCCATGATCGACCGCATGGACCAGAACATCGGGCGGGTGCTCGCCAAGTTCCGCGACCTCGGCCGCGAGGAGAACACCCTGGTCATATTCCTTGCCGACAACGGCGGGTGCGCCGAGAACGTGAACAAGACGCCCGACATCCCGCCGGGGCCCCTGCCCTCGTACCGCACGGTCGACGAGCCGTGGGCCAACGCCTCGAACACGCCGTTCCGCAAGTACAAGTCGTGGGACCACGAGGGCGGCATCTGCACGCCGTTCATCGTCGCCTGGCCGAAGGTCATCACCCGGGGCGGGCAGATCAACACGCGCGACGTGGGGCACATCATCGACGTCATGGCCACCTTCTGCGACGTAGCCGGGGCCGAGTACCCCGCCGAGTACGCCGGCCACAAGGTCCTGCCGATGGAGGGCAAGTCGCTCCGCCCCTGCTTCGAGGGCAAGCCGCGCGAGGGCCACGACGCCCTCTACTGGGAGTTCGGCGCTTCGAGGGCCGTCCGCCAGGGCAAGTGGAAACTCGTCAAGCACGGCAAAGACGACTGGGAACTTTACGACATGGAGGCCGACCGCTGCGAACTCCGCGACCTGGCCAAGGCCCAGCCCGACCGTGCCGCCGCCCTGGCCAGACTGTGGGACGACTGGCGCGCCCGCTGCGCGCGCGATTACAAAGGCGCGTGAGGCCGGAAGTGGTTTCACAACCTCCGCGTGGTGGCCTTCCCAGGCCACCACGTTGCCAAGAACGGCGATCTTCGCGGCGACCTGCGAAGGCCGCCGCGCGCCAGATGCAGGCCGGGACAGAGTCCCGGGGATTACTGTCATTCTGAGGCCCGCTTGCGGGCCGAAGAACCTCGCCGTGGTCGTTGCTGTGCATGGCGTTCGCAAGGCGAGATGCTTCGCCCGCCTCCGGCGGGTAAACTTCGCTCAGCATGACATCCTGCGCGAGGCCTTGCGGCGCAAGCGGTTGGAGGAGGTCAAGCATGGCACGCCGAATCGTAGCAGCGGGCGTTCTTGGCTTCGCCATCTTCCTCGCCCTGCCGCCCGGCGCGCGGGCCGCCGAGCGGCCCTGGACCCGCCACACCATCGACGACTCGTCGCGCGGGGCCGACGGCACACGCCTTGGCAACGCCAACGCCGACGGGCTCCCCGACATCGTCACCGGCTGGGAACAGGGCGGCATCACGCGCGTCTACCTCAACCCCGGCCCGGAGAAGGCCAAGGAGAAATGGCCGGCCGTCACGGTCGGCAAGACGCCCAACGTCGAGGACGCCGTCTTCGTCGACCTCGACCACGACGGCGCCACCGACGTGGTCACCTGCTGCGAGGGCGGCACGCGGACCGTGTTCGTCCACTGGGCCCCCAAGGAGCCGGCCCGGTATCTCGACCCGAAGGCGTGGACGACCGAGCCGCTGCCCGCCTCGGCCGGCCGCATGATGTGGATGTTCTGCGTCCCGGCCCAGGTGGACGGCCAACACGGCGAGGACCTTATCGCCGCCGGCAAGGGCGAGGGCGCCGCCATCGGATGGTTCAAGGCGCCCGCGAACCCGCGCGACCTGGCGGCCTGGACCTGGCACCCCATCCAGAAGGTCGGCTGGGCCATGTCCATCCGCCTGGAGAGCATGGACACGGATGGCCATCTGGATATTCTGGTCAGCGACCGCAAGGGCCCTACGCGCGGCGTCTTCTGGCTCCGGAACCCCGGCCCCGACGCCGACCTGACGCGCGCCGAGGCGTGGAAACGCCACGACATCGGCGGCGCCGGTCGCGAGGTCATGTTCCTGACGACCGACGACCCCGACCGCGACCGCCGCGAAGACGTCCTCGTCGCCACCAAGCCGCGCGACATCCTGTTCCTCCGCCGCCTCTCCCGCGACGGCACCAGGTGGGAGGAGCACACGGTCCGCATGCCCGACACCGCCGGTACCGCCAAGGCCGTGGCCTCCGGCGACATCGACCTGGACGGCAAGATGGACCTCGTCTTCTCGTGCGAGCAGGCGAAGCGGCCGCTCTCGGGCGTCATGTGGCTCTCGTACCGGGATTCGCCCATGGAAAGCGAATGGCAGGCCCACGACATCAGCGGGCCGGAGGGCGTCAAGTTCGACCTCGTCGTCCTCTGGGACCTCGACGGCGACGGCGACCTGGACGTGTTGACCAGCGAAGAGACCGACAACCTCGGCGTCATCTGGTACGAGAACCCGGCGCGGTAAGGGACGGGCGTTCGCCAAGAAAGTGGCTACAGCGCAAGTTGTCATTCCGAGCGAGCGTAGCGCAGAGTTGTCATTTCGACCGAGCCCTCGCGCAGCGAGGGCGAGCGGAGAAATCTCGCTGTTCGAAAACGGCGAGATTTCTCGACTCGGCCCGTCCGGGCCTCGCTCGAAATGACACCTGGCGAGCCAGCCGCTCTGTTGACGCGCACCTCCGCGAACGCCGCAGCGGCTTTTTCCTTGCAAGGCCGGCTGCCCACAAAGCATAATCAACTGTTGCCGAAGGCCCGCGGTGCGCCGGCCGGGCCGGCTCCAAGTCGAGAGGAGGGACCCATGGCGTCGAGCAACGGTTCAGCGCGTGCGGCTCGCACCCTTCGGATGGCAGCGGCCCTGACGGCCATCGCAGGCATCGTGGCGGCCGCCGGCTGCGAGGACCCCAGCCTCAAGTTCAACCGCATCGGCATGGACGCCTACCGCCAGGGCAACTACACCCAGGCCCGCGCCGCGTTCGAGGAGGCCATCGAGCACAACCCCGACATCGGCGTGTACTACTTCAACCGCGGCATGTGCGAGCAGGCGATCGGCAAACTCAGCGAGGCCATCTTCAATTACGAGATGGCCACCAAACTCGACGCCGGCATCGTTCAGGCCTACAAGAACGCCGCCGATTGCCATCTGCAACTCGGCAAGCCCGGCCCGGCCCGCGATATCCTGGAACAGGGCACCCGCTCCAACCCGTACACGGGTGAGGCGTTCATCAACCTGGCCAGGTTCTACGACAACCGCGGCGACATGTTCAACGCCAAACTCTCACTCGCCAAGGCCGTCGCCGCCGACCCCGAAAACCCACGGGCTCACCGCGAGTACGCCAACCTGCTGCTGCGCCTGGGCGAACGCGAGAAGGCCGTCGAGCACCTCCGCAAGAGTATGGAACTTCAGCCCATCCAGCCCGAGGTCTCCGCTCAACTGTCGGAACTCGCACCCATCGAAGACGCACTGCCGCCGCCAAAACCCCAGACCGAATGAGCACGCACGGCCCGGCCCCGCATCCACCGCCCAACGGCTCGCGTCGGCGAGCCGTTTGCTTTGCCGCGCTCCTGGCCGTCCTGGCCGCGTGGCCGGCACGGACCGCCCGCGCCTGGAGCGACACCGGCCACGACCTCATCACCGAGGAGGCCGTCCAGCGTCTCCCCCAGCCGCTGCGGAGCCTCTTCGCCGACCCGCCGAGCCTGAACCGGCTGAAGGCGGCCTCGATCGCCGCCGACGGCCGGACCGACGCCCAGTCGCCACATTACTCGCCCGCGGAGAAGCCGCGGCACTTTTTCGACATCGACGCCGTCGCCGACGAGCCGCCCCCCTTCGCCACGTTCCCGCGCGACCGGGCGGAGGCCGAACGGCAGTTCGGCGCCGAGACGTTCGAGAAGACCGGCACGGCCCCGTGGGCCGCCGGCGAGGCGCTGGACCGCCTCGTCGACGCCCTCCGCGATGGCCGTACCGGCGAGGTCTTCGCCGCGGCCGGCGACCTGGCCCACTACGCTACCGACCTCCATATGCCGTTGCACACCACGAAGAACTGGGACGGGCAACTCACCGGCAACCACGGCATCCACAAGGCCCTGGAGGTCGGCCTGGTGAACCGCCGCCTCGACGCCTGCCGGGCCGAGGTCCAGAGCGACCGCCGTGTCGTCCACTACCTGGCCGACCCGACGGACCACCTGTTCGACTGGCTCATCGCCGCCCACGCCCGCGTCGAGCCCATCCTGGAGGCCGACACGGCCGCCCGCCAGGCCACCCGGTACAACCCCGCCCAGCATCCCGAGGACCTGGACCAGGTGGACTCGGCCCAGGCCCGCCCCTACTATAAGGCACTTGCGGAGGAACTGGCCAAGCGCGGCTCGCCCGAGGCGGCCGCACTGCGCGAGGCGTCGGCCCACCTGGCCGACCTGCTGTACACCGCGTGGGTCCGGGCCGGCAAACCCGTGACGCTCCAGGCCGCCGCCCAGGCCGCCGACGCCGAGCCGACGCCGCCGTACTGGCTCATCGCCCTGGCCGTCGGCCTGCTCCTGCTGCTCGTCTGGCCGAGGCGCCGGCCGGCCCGCCGGGGCGGCGACGCCTCGGGACCGACCGAGTAGGGTTCGGTCAGGCTTGATTAGCAGGGTGCCACTGGCGGCTTGCCCGCCAGTGCGTTCCGGTATTCTTGAGGTTTGCGAGGTGGGTCTCCGTACCCACCTCGCAGAAAACAGCGCCGTCGCCCAATCGCGGCGGGTGCGGAGACCCGCCGCGCACAGCCCAGGCCTTCTGTTCTCGCGGGTGCCACGGTTTGCTTGTCAAACCGTGCGCCGACCCGTGCTGCACGGATTGCGAGCAATCCGTGGCACCCGATGGCCGCCGACGGAATCCGATGTCCGACCCCATCCGCACGTTCCGCGTGGTTTCGTTCGGCTGCAAGGTCAACCAGACCGAGGGCCTGGCGCTGGCCGACCGCCTTCGCCGCCTCGGCCTGCGCGAGGCGGGGCCGCGCAGGCCCGCCGACCTGGTCATCATCAACACCTGCACGGTCACGGCGGAGGCCGACCGCCAGGGCCGACAGCGCCTTCGCCGGGCCGCCCGCCGCGGGGCCGCCGTCGCCGTCACGGGCTGCGGCGTCCATCCGGCGGCCGGTGGCGAGGTTCTCGAGGGCGTCGCGGACCCCCTGGCCGCCGACGCCGACAAGGACCGGCTCCTCGCGCGGCTCCAGGACGCGGGGCATCTACCCGCGCCCGGCCCGGCCGACGACCGGGCCCCCGGCAACCGTGCCGCGCGGCGGCCTTCCCACATCGCGCGGCGGCCTTCCCAGGCCGCCGCGGAATCCGTTGCAGACGACGTGGTGGCCTCGGAAGGCCACCACGCGGGCGCGCCCACTGAGCCGCCGGCCGACGCCGCGTCGCAGCCGCGAAGCCGGGCCATGCTCAAGGTCCAGGACGGGTGCCCGGGCGGCTGCACCTACTGCATTGTGCCGATGGTCCGGCCCGACGTCCGCTCCGTGCCGATGCGTGACGTGGTCCGGCAGGCGGAGGCGCTGGTCGCGGAGGGCTTCCGCGAGATCGTCCTCTGCGGCATCCACCTGGGGCTGTACGGTACCGACTTGGCGCCCGGCGCCCCGGCGCCCACCCTGGTCACTTTGCTCGCGCGTCTGCTGGCGGTCGACGGTCTGGGCCGGCTGCGCCTCTCGAGCCTTTCGCCCGCGGAGGTCGACGACGCCCTCCTCGGCCTGATGGCGACCGAGCCCCGGCGCCTCTGCCCGCACCTCCACCTGTCGCTCCAGTCGGGTGATAACGAGGTCCTGGCGCGCATGGGCCGGCCATATACCCGCAGCGAGTTCCTGCGAACGGTCGCGCGGGTGCGCGAGGCCCTGGACGAACCCGCCCTCACGAGCGACGTCCTGGTCGGCTTTCCCGGCGAAAGCGAAGAGGCGTTCGAGCACACGCTCCGCACGTGCCGGGAGGCGGGCTTCGCGCGGATGCACGTGTTCCCGTTCTCGCCCCGCCCCGGGACCCGGGCGGCCGCGATGCCCGGCCGCGTGCCGGCCAAGGCCGTGCGCGAGCGCTGCCGCCGGGCCGCCGAACTCGGCGAGGACCTGGCGGCGGCGTACCGCCGGCGCCTCGTCGGCCGCGACGAACAGGTGGCCGTCGAATCGGTCCGCCGCGACGGCGCTGCCGAGGGCCTTGCCGCACGGTACGTCCGCGTCCGGATACCGGGGCCCCTCCCCGGGGGCGCCGGCCCCTGCGACCTCGTGGCCGTGCGGCTCGTCGGCGTGAAAGGCGACGTGCTTCAGGCACGGCCGGAGGCCTAGGCGTGTGGCTTGGCCCGTACGGGCCGGGAGGATGGCGCGCACGGCTCCCCGGCCGGGCAAGCCGGCCGGGCCACACAAGGCGGCGCCCCTTCCCCTTGCATGCGCCGCCGGCCGCCGATACAGTCTTGCCCATGACCGTTCGCGCGATTA
>JADHXV010000161.1 GCA_016782785.1 Planctomycetota bacterium
AGCAGCCGGCCGCGGGCTTCGGCGGCCCGGACCATGCGGTCGCACGCCGCCAGCGTCGCCTCCATCGGCTTCGTGACGAGAACGTGCTTGCCGGCCTCGATGGCTGCCAGCGCCACCTCGGCGTGCAGGCCCGTGGGCGTCAGGACGTAGACGACCTCGGCCTCGGCCCGGCCGAGCCACGGGTCCAGGCTGTCGCTCCACGGCACGTCCAGGTCCTCGCCGGTGCAGCGGGCGCGGGCGGGGTCGGCGTCGACCACCGCCACCAGGGCCGTGCCCGGCGTCTCGACGACGGTCCTGGCCCGCTTGTGCCCCATGCCGCAGCCGACCACGACGAACCCGACGGGCGCAAAGTCGCGGGCAAAGCCCGACGGGTCGGGCCGGTCGAGGCCGAGTTCGTCGACGAGCACCTGGTGGACCATGGTCGCCTTCCCGCGCCCATTGTCGCGTCGCGCGGCCGGGCGTGCAAACGAAACCGGCGGCGCGATCGCGTGAGGGTTCGCGCGGCCCGTACGGGCCGCGTGCCAGCGCCTTTCGAGCCGGCTGCGGAAGCAGCGGGGTACGTTCGATTCTGCGCCCGATGCTCCGCGCCATGCGAACGTACCCGCGACCTTACGGTCGCGGCTCGAACAGCGGCGCGCTCGAACAGCGGCACGCTCGCGCCGCGCGCCGTTCGAGCCCGCTGCGTGAGCAGCGGGGTACGCTCGATTCTGCGCCCGATGCTCCGCGCCATGCGAACGTACCCGCGACCTTACGGTCGCGGCTCGAACAGCGGCGCGCTCGAACAGCGGCGCGCTCCGCTGCAACCTCTGGCACGCGGCCGCGCGAAATCGTATAACGTTTACGCGCGGCACGCCCTTTTAGCCGCGACGCGAAGCGGAGCGCGCGGCATGCACGAGCGACCATGATCCTGGCCCAAAGCGCAACCCGGCTCGTCTTCTACAGCGAAGGCCTCGCCGCCACGGGGATCATTACGGCCCTGGTGGGCGCGGCCGCGTTCCTGGTGGTCCTGGTGCACGGATTCATCCGGGCGGCCGGGCGGAGGAGCGAGGGGGGCGGCATGGGCGGCGACGAGGCCACCCCGGCCATCGACCCCATTCTCCCCATGTGGCAGGTGGTGACGGGCCTGGCGCTGGCGGCCCTGCTGTTCCTCATGGCGTGGTCGGCCATCGGCACGACCGACGGGGCGGCCCAGTTGGCCCTGATGGCGGTCCTGGCCATCGCCTGCGCCGTGTGGGTCCTCTTCTTCTACCTCCGGGTGTTCCGGTGGCTGGGCCGCGTGCCGGTGGCGGTGCTCCTGGGCCTTCGGCTGCTGGCGATCCTGCTGCTGGTGCTGATGATCTTCAAGCCGGTGCTGAGTTTCGAGGAGACGCTGGAGCACCGGACCGACCTGCACATCCTGGTCGACGCCTCGCGGTCGATGTCCGTCAGCGATTACCCCGACTCGCCGCACCGCATGAGCCTGGCCGTGCGGCAGGTCAAGGAGTACCTGGGCCGCCTGGAGCGGGCGTTCCAGGTGCATCTGCACTGGTTCGACACGCGGGCCCACGACGCCGACGCCGAGGCGTGGCCCGACCCCAAGGGCGAGGCCACCCACATCGCCCGGGCCGTCAAGGACGTGCTGGCGGCGGCCCGGCGGCTCGATACGACGGGCCTCATCCTGATGACCGACGGCCTGCACAACGCCGGCGGCGACGCCGTCCGGGCCATCACCGACCTCGGCCCGCCGCCCATTTACACCGTGGGCATCGGCACCGACCTCACGGCCCAGAGCGGGTACCAGGACGTCAGCATCGACAACGTCCGGGCGCCCGAGGAATCGACCGTCAACAACGTGGCCAAGATGACCGTGGACGTGGAGGCCATCGGCCTGGCCGACCGCATGGTCCAGGTGGAACTCCGCGAAAAGGACAAGCCGCTGGCCCAGGCGCCCCTGCGGCTGGACGGCACCCGCGGCACCCAGGCGGTGGACCTGGCCTTCACGCCCGAAGAGACCGGCCGGCACACCTACACCATCCGCATCCGGCCCGACCCGGCCGAACGCCGCACCGAGAACAACGAGCGGCAGGTTCACGTGCTGGTGACCGACCCGAAGATCCGGGTCCTCTATATCGAGGGCGTGGTCCGGCCCGAGTACAAGCCCCTGAAGAGCCTCCTGGAGACCGACCCGAACGTGGAACTGCTGGCCCTGGTGCAGATCAAGCGGGGCGAGTTCCTCCAGTCGGGCAACATGACGGGTCTGGCGCTGGCCGGACCGCCGCAGACCCTGGACGACATGCGCCGCTTCGACGTGTTCATCCTGGGCGACCTGCACCGCAGTTACTTCTCGGCCGAGCAGATGGCGAACCTGAAGACCGCCATCCACGAGGGCCGGGGGCTGCTGATGCTGGGCGGGTACAGCAGTTTCGGCCCGGGCGGGTTCCAGGGCACGCCCGTCGAGGAGATGCTGCCGGTGGAGGTGGGGCCGCCCGGCATCGGCCAGGAAACCACGCCCTTCGTCCTTAAACTGACGCCCGAGGGCGCCAACCACCCCATCTTCCACGGCACCCAGGACTTCTTCCAGTACCAGAGCGACACGCCCAAGGAGCAACTGCCGCTGCTGAAGGGCTGCACGGTGCTCGAGCGGGCCAAGCCGGGGGCCAGCATCCTGGCCGTCCATCCCGAGCGCTCCGGCCCCGCCGGGCCGCTCATCGTCCTGGCGGTCCAGCAGTACGGCGACGGCCGGACCGCCGCCTTCGCGGCCGACACCACGTACCAGTGGTACCTGCCGTTCCGGGCCATGGGCCGCGAGTCGCCCTACATCAAGTTCTGGAGCCAGATGGTCCGCTGGCTCTCCAACAAGGAGGTCAAGGAGCACGCCAACCAGCCGGGCGTGGACCTCCTGGTCCGCAAGCCCTACTACGAGCCCGGCGAGGCCGTGCTGGTGCGGGCCCGCGTGCGGGCCGAGGAAGGCCGGGCCACCAACTTCGCCCAGACCACGGGCGTCCTGCTGGGCCCCGGCGACGAGAAACAGGCCCTCTCGCTCGCCCTGGCCGCCGGGGCCATGGGCGTGTACGAGACCCAACTGGACGGCCTCGACCCCGGCGATTACACCGTCCGCATTGAGGCCAGGAAGGACGGGCAGGTGCTCGGCAAGGACGAGGTGGCGTTCTCCGTGGGCCGGCCGAACCAGGAGTTCGACCGGCTGGGCATCGACCGCGACCTGCTCAAGCGCATCGCCCAGCAGACCGGCGGCGGATACTACGAGCCGGCCGCCTTCGGCGACCTGGTCGAGACCCTCCGCAGCAAGACCATTACGGAGGAAATCCACCGGGAATTCGGCATCGAGACGGTGCCGGGCCTCTTTGCGGTCCTCTTCGGCCTGTTCCTGGCCATCGTGACGGGCGAGTGGCTGCTGCGGAAGTACTACCAACTCACGTGAGCCGGCCGGGCCCGCGGCTGGCGGCCGGCCTTCCTATTGGCGCCAGGCGACACGTCCTAAAGCATACCGGACCCCGTCTTTCGACGGGTTTTTTGCCCGACAGAAGGGGCAAATCGCCCGTTTTGAAGCGCCAGAGGCGTTGTCCTGCCAAAATGGCAGGAAAATCGACCCCGAAACGCGCGGATTCTTACCCCTTTTTTACCCCAAACTTTCAGAAATTTTCAACTTTTTGCCGCTTTTTTCGACTTTTTTCAGGGGCGGATATACACTTTAGTGTATGCGGACAGGGAGCCGCCGGCCACGAGCCGTGAGCCACAAGCCGACGGCGAAACGGCCACGGAAACCAGCATCGGACTTCCGGGACTTCCGGGACTTCCGGGGGACTTCCGGGACTTCCGGGACTTCCGGGGACTTCCGGGGACACATCACTTAATTCACCCCTTCGCATCGTCCTTCGGCCGAGGCCCCGGCTCTTGCCGGCGAAGAGGGCGGCCGAGTTGCGATTCCATCTCTCTCATGGCTCGATGCTATGCTCTGCCGCAGCAGAGTCAAGTTAATTAAGTGATGTGTCCCCCGATCTCGCGATCTCCGTCGCGGAGGACATCGTTGTAGAGGATGGGGTTGCCGTCGTCGCCGATGACGGCCATGCCGACCGTGACGGGCCCGGCGACCTGGCCTTTGGCCTCGGGGCAGCCGCGCCGCCGCACCTCGTCCAGGAACGGCTCGAAGGCGCGGGCGGCATCGGGCGGGAGGGCGGCGACGGCGTCATCGCCGGCGTCGAACGCGGCAAGCAGCCGGTCCACGCCCTCGAAGAACGCGTCGTCCTGGACCAGGCGCAGGCGCTTGCCCTCGCGCCGCAGGCCCGGCAGGCCGACCAGGGCCTGCTCGTTCATGCCCTCGGCCCGCGAGGCGCCCGGCAGTTGCGGCCAATAGGGGAGGTGGGGGCAGTCGCGGAAAACGGCGTCGACGGCCTCGGCGGGGTCGTGATGCGGCAGGCTGCCGATGCCGGTGGCCCGGGCGTTAGCGGTGAAGGGCATGGTGTTATTCCGGTTCGTCGTCTTTCTTGAAGAGGTTTTCAAGGGCGCCGCCGAGGCCGCCCTTCTTCTCGCCCTCGGCGCCTGTCTCGCCCTCGCCGGCGCCGGCCTCGTCCTTTTTCTTGAGGATGCCGTCGAGCAGGCCGCCGCCTTCCTTGCCGCCTTGGCCGCCTGGAAGTTTGAAGATATTTTCGAGGACCTTTCCGGCCCCCTGGCCGGCCTGTTCGACGAGGTCGCGTGCCCGACCGCCGAGGGCGTTGACGGTGGCGCCGACGTCGCCGGCGAGCCAGTCGAGGTTGGCGCCCGGGGCGACGTCGCGGGCCTTCCCGATGACGGCCGTCAGGATGGCCGGGATGAGCCGGCGCGTGAGTTCGGCCACGGCCACGCCGCCGGCCTCGTCGCTGGTGACGTTCTCGAGGATGATTTCGGGCACCTCGACGTCGATGGTGCCGGCCTGGCCGCCCACCGGCAGCAACTGGATGTGGGCCGTGACGTTGCGGACGACGATGCGGTCGGCCTTGACCTTCTTGCCGGCCTCCTCCTTCCCAGCCTCGGGGGCGGGCTCGCCGGCCTTGGCCTTGATATTATCGAGAACCGTCGAGATGTTGCTCGCGCCGAGTTTCTGCTCGATGTGCAGGTCCAGGCCGTCGAGTTCGAAGCGGCTGACCTCGATCGTGTCGGAGAAGAGGCTGCCGGTGCGGACGGCCAGGTCGAAGCGGCCGGCGCGCATCAGGTGCGGCGTGGTGAAGCCCTCGGGGTTGGCCACCGTCAGGCCGTCGATGCGGACGGTGCCGGCCAGGAGGCCCACCTTCACGCCGGCGGCGGTGGTCGGCACGCCCAGGGCGTACGTGGCGCCGCGTTCCACGCCCGTCTTGGCGAGGGCGTCGATGTAGTACCATCCGACGGCGACGACGACCACGGCCAGGATGACCAGCAGTACGGCCAGCCGGAGAAGTTTGCGCATGGTCCGCCCCTTTCGCATGGCTGAGAACCTCATGCCATGATAGACCCGTCCCTGGCGGGGCACAAGCCCGCGAGCGCGAATGTGCGGGCGCGGCGGGGCGCTGTTCGAGCCGCGACCGGAAGAGCCTGCCCTGCCTGGCCAGCCTTTCGGCAGCGAGGCGCAGCCGAGTCGAACGGGTCGCGGGGACGTGCGTATGGCGCGCAGGCACGGCAGGCCGTGCCCCTACGCAGAGGCGGCGCGGTGGCCTGGGAAGGCCACCACGCGGGAGTCGCGGAACCGCCTCTACGGCTTGGCCGGCTTGCGGAAGCGGAAGAAGACTTGGTGCTCCAGGTAATGGTACTCGGCGTCGAGGACCAGGCCCGCGCCGGTCATCGTCTCGAGCAGGTCGTCGCGGGGGATGCGGCGATCGAGGTCGTGCTTGATCTTGGCGTCCGCGCGCCAGTCGACGAGGTAGACGAAGCCGCCGGGCTTGACGGCCCGGACGACGTCGGCCATCAGGCCCGGCCGCTGCTCCTTGGGCACGTGGTGGATGACGTCGACGATGACCGCGGCGTCCATGGCCGCCTCCGGCAGGTGCGTGCTCGTCGCCTCGCCCTTGACGACCTCCACGTTCGTGACACCCTCGCGGTCGACGCGGGCCTTGAGGGCCGCCAGGGCCTTCTCGGCGATGTCCTCGGCGTACACCTTGCCGGTCAGGCCGACGGCCTTGGCCAGGCGGAAGGTGAAGTACCCGGAGCCGCAGCCGACGTCGGCCACGACCGCGCCGTCCGCGAGGCCCAGGTCGGCCACGACGCGGTCGGGCTGCTGCCAGGCGTCGCGGTCGCGGTCGCCGCGCGGCTCGGCGGCCAGGGACGGGACCGCGGCCGCCAGCGACAGCGCCAGGGCAGCGAGGGCGATGTGAAACAGGGCGCGTCGGGTCATCCGGGTTGGCTCCTTTCGGGGATGGTGCGATGCTGCCGGATTAAACGCACCCGCCGGGCGGACGGGTCCGGCAAAAGCGTCGGCACGAACGTTTGACGCGCCCCCCGCGCCGCGGTACCGTATGGGCTGGACCGGTCCTGCAGCGGCTGGTGGCCGATTAGCGTCTGCGGCCGGCCTGTTTCACCGCAGCCTGATAGGGCTTGGGAGGAGCCATCGCCATGCGTAGAATGATTCCGGTTCTGCTCGTCGCCCTGATGGCCGCGGCCGCGTGGGCCAAGTCCGACCATCCGCAGCAGACCGAGGACGAGGCCCGCGCCCAACTGGAGCGGTTCGCCCAAACCTTCGAGACGCGCGACCAGTGGCAGGCCCGGGCCGACCGCAACCGCGAAGGCATCCTCCGCGGCGCGAACCTCTGGCCCCTGCCGGCGCGGTGCCCCCTCAGCCCCGTCATCCGCGGCCGGCAGGAACGCAAGGGCTACACCGTCGAGAACGTCGCCTTCGAGAGCCTGCCCGGCTTCTACGTCACGGGGAACCTGTACCGGCCGGCCAAGGAGCAGAAGGCGTACGCCGGCATCCTGTGCCCGCACGGCCACTCGAAGAAGGGCCGGCTGGACCCGAACACCCAGGCCCGCTGCGCCACGCTCGCCCGCATGGGGGCCGTCGTGTTCGCGTGGGACATGGTCGGCTGGAACGACTGCGACCAGGTCCAGCACACCGACCCGAACGTATTGACGCTTCAACACTTTAACAGCATGCGGGCGCTCGATTTCCTGCTCTCGCTGG